>CALXCG010000001.1 GCA_944386745.1 uncultured Clostridia bacterium
AATTCATGAATTTTATACTATTTTTAATAGCTTTATTAAACTTAAATAGGGATTTTTAGGACCGTCCCCTAATCCCTGTTCCTTTGAAAAAAATTTTTAAAGAATTTTCACAATTTCTACAAATTTAGCAAAAAAATGGTGTATAATATAGAAGCAAAGTAAAAATTAAAATTGAAAGGAAAAACAAATATGGCAGAATTTAAATCAGGATTTGTAACATTAATAGGAAGAACAAATGTAGGAAAATCAACACTATTAAACTTACTTGTTGGAGAAAAGGTAGCTGCGATAGCAAACAAAGTACAAACAACAAGAACAGCGATAAAAGGAATAGTAAATAGAGAAAATTCACAAATAATATTTATAGACACCCCAGGAATTCATAAACCAAAAACAAAATTAAATGAAACAATGATAGAAACATCATTTGGAAGCCTTGCAGATAGTGATTTAATATTATTTTTAATTGAAGCAACAAGTGATGAAATTGGTAGAGGAGACAGAAGAATTTTAGACAAAATAAAAGAAGTAAAAAAGAAAACAATTTTAATTATTAATAAAATTGATTTAGTAAAAAAAGAAAAATTGTTAAGTCTAATTGATTTATATAGCAAAGAATATGACTTTGAAGCAGTAATACCAATTTCAGCGACAAATAGCAAATACAGAGAAATTATATTAGATGAAATCGAAAAGAACCTAAAAGAAGGACCTGCATATTATGATATAGAGGAATATACAGACCAGACCTTAAGGCAACTTGCAGAAGAAACAATTAGAGAAAAAGCTTTAAAACTATTACAAGATGAAGTACCACATGGAATTTATGTTGAAGTAGAAAAGATGAAACAAAGAAAAAACAAAAACGGTGAAGATATTTATGACATAGAAGCAACAATTTATTGTTTAAGAAATTCACACAAAGGTATTATAATAGGAAAAAATGGAGAAATGTTAAAAAGAATTGGAAGAATGGCAAGAATTGACATGGAGGAAAATTTTGGAGTAAAAGTGAATCTAAAAACTTGGGTAAAAGTGAAAGAAGACTGGCAAGAAAATGATTCAATAGTAAATAAATTTAAATTAAACAAATAGAATAAAAATACAAAAAATGCAAAAGATAAAATTAAAGACATAAGGAAGGAATGATAGCAAATGATTAAAAAAATAGCATGGGAAACATTTAAAAACACAGGAGATATAAACACATATTTAGAATTTAAACAAATAGAAGAAATAGAAAAAGGGATTGAAGTAGAAACAGAAATACAAAACATTAATTTAAACAACAAAACTTATGAAAATAATATAAACAAAAATTATCAAGAAAACATGGATAAAGAAAACAGGGAAAAAGGTGAAATAACTAAATGGCAAACATAAAAATAAGTGGAGTAGTATTATCAGAAAGCAATATGGGAGATTATGACAAAATGCTAACAATATTAACACCAAATGTACGGAAAAATCTCATGTGTAGCTAAAGGAGCACGTAGACCAAGAAGTGCTCTTTTAGCAGGCACGCAGATGTTTTGCTTTGGAGAATATTTGGTGTTTAAAGGGACAAGTACATATCACATAAATTCGGTAGAACCAATAGAAGTATTCTATAATATAAGAACAGATTTAGACAAATTAAAATATGCAGTAAATATAATAAAAATAATACAAGACGTAACACATGAAAACCAGAATTGCTTTAATATATTACAATTACTGTTAAATACATTATATGTAATATCAGAGACAGATAAAAATTTGGATTTAGTATTAAGCATATTTAAAATGAGATTAGCAAGCATTATAGGATTTAGATCTAAAATAGAAGGATGTACAAATTGCAATGAAAAAGAAAATTTACAATATTTTAGTTTAAAAGACAATGGATTAAAATGCAAAACATGTGGAGCACAAGATAAATCAGCTATTAGCATTACAGAAAGCACGTTAAATGCAATAAGGTATACAATAACAGCACCGCCTAAAAAGTTGTATTCATTTGAAATAAAAGATGAATCTTTAGAAGAGTTTAAACTTATTGCTAAATTATACTTTAATGAAAAATTGGAAAAAGAGTACAAATTAGAAGATTTGTTTTAACATTTGTAACTATAAAATGAAAAATAACAAAAAAACTTGAAAAAAAACGAAATAACGTATATAATAAAAATATACTATAAAATTTAAACATGAAAGAAGAAGGGAGCGATTTTTATGAAAATAAAAATAACAGGAAAGGAACTAAAGATAACAGAAGCTATAAACGATTACGTTGAGAGAAAACTAGACAGAATAGATAAATATTTTGAAGATGCTGAAGCAGAAGTTACATTAAGAACAGAGAAAAATGAACAAATAGCAGAAATCTATGTAACTGCAAATGGAGAAAAATACAGAGCAGTAACAGAAGATAAAGATATGTATGCTTCAATTGATAAAGATATTGATATATTAGAAGGACAAATTAGAAAAGCAAAAACTAAAAAAGAAAAAATGATGAAAGATGCATCACTTAAAACAATGGAAACAGTTGATGACAAAATTTCAGAAATACAAGATGAAATTATAAAAACATCATATTATGAAATAAAACCAATGTTACCAGAAGATGCAGTTTTAAAATTAAAAGAAAAACCAACACACAATTTCTTAACATTTATAAATGTTGAAACAAGAAAAGTAAATGTAATACATAAATTAAAAGATGAAAAGAATTATGGTTTAGTAGAACCGGAAGCATAGAAAAGAAATTTTATAAAATAGTAAAAGGCAGGAAATCAAATCCTGCCTTTATGTATTTTAAAAATAAAATATATAAAAACAAAATTTAACTTCCTACCTAAAGTGTTAATATAATGCTATTTAATAATGATTAAGCGAAAAACTATTTCATATTTCTTTCAGCTTGTTCGATCATTTTTTTAACCATTTGTCCACCTATTTTACCAGCATCTCTTGAAGATAAATCTCCATTATATCCGTCCTTTAAATTAACACCTACTTCACTAGCTACTTCATATTTGAATTTATCTAAAGCAGTCATAGCTTCTGGAACTAATTTTTTGTTTGATGAGTTTGCCATTGTTTTTTCACCTCCTGTAATATTACATTTAAGAAAAAACTTTTGCTTTTTCTAATACTAGAATGTGTAGAAAAAGAAGAAAATAAACAAGAAATTTTTACCAAAAAATGAAATAAATTATATTGCAATTTTTTGTCACAAAAAGTATAATAAAAAAGCAGACAAAAATAATAAAGTTTAAATATAATTGGAGGAATAAAAATTATGTATAAATTAGTAGCGATAGACTTAGACGGAACAATGCTAGACAGTTATGGACAAGTTACAGAAAACACAAAAGCAGTAATACAAAAAACAATAGAAAAAGGAACAGATGTAATAATTGCATCAGGAAGGCCAATAGACTCAATAAAAACAATTGCAAAAGAAATTGGAAGCAACAAATACTTTATTGCAGGAAATGGAGCTCTTATTTATGATATCCAAAAAAATGAAGTTTTATATGAAAAATATATGAAAAAAGAAAAAGTTTTAGAAATCATAAAAAATTGTGAAGAAAATAGTATCACGTATAATGTATATACAGATAAAACAATATTAGCAACAAGTCTTAAATACAACGTATTGTACTATCATAAAGAAAATTTAAAAAAACAAGAAGACAAAAGAACACATATAAATATTGTAGAGAATATGTATGAATACATACAAAAAATGAAAGAGGAAAAATTTTTAAAAATAACAATATGTGATGACAGTAAAACAGTTTTTCAATCAATAATAAGAAAATTAGAAAAAATAAAAGATATTGAAATATTAGATGTTTCACATATGTCTAGAAAAGTAATTGAGCAAGGAACAGAGGAAGTTCCAATAGAATATTACTATACAGAAATTTCTTCTAAAGATGTAGATAAATGGTATGCAATAGAATTTTTAATGCAAAAATTGAATTTAAAAAAAGAAGAAGTTATTGCAATAGGAGATAATGTTAATGACAAAAAAATGATAGAACAAGCAGGATTAGGAATAGCAATGGGACAAAGCATGCCACAATTAAAAGAGTTGGCAGACTATGTTACAAGTTCGAATACAGAAGAAGGAGTAGCAATAGCAATAGAAAAATTTTGTTAATTTATCAAACAAAATTAGCAATATTACAATTATATTACAAAAATATGAAGTTTGTATAACAAGAAGTCATTTTGTTGATTTTGAAACTGGTTTGCGTTAAAATAAAATAGATGGATATTTTGTAAAAAAATATATAAAAATATAAAATAAGGGAGGAATTTGTTATGGCAACAAATCCAATGCAAAGAAAAGCAAGAAATTCATTTTTATTAGGAATGTTAGTAATGTTATTAATATCAGGAATAGTTATAGCATTATTAATTATGCAATTAATGCAAAGAATACAAGAGGATAATGAAGAATTGGCAAACAGTGTAAAAGCATATGTTTTAAACCAAGATGTAAGGTCAGGACAAGTAATTACAACAGATATGTTAACATTACAAACAGTAAATAAAACATTAGTACCAAGTAATGCTACAAGCGATATTAGCTTAATTCAAAACTATGCACTACAAGATAAGGAAGGAAATGACATATACACAAAATATAGAAATAATGAACCAGCATTATATATAACAATAGATGGAACAGAATATCAAGTAGAACAAGAAGAAGAAACAGACAATTATTTTATTACCAGAAACAACAATAAAGAATATCTAGAATTAAATAGTGTTCCATTAGTAGCTAAAGTAAATATGAATGCAAAAACATTAATAACAACAGAATTATTAAGTAAGAGTGATAATATGGTGCAAGATGACATGAGAAAACAAGAATATAATATGGTTGTATTACCTATGGATTTAGCAACAGGAGACTATATCGATATCCGTCTAATGTTACCATCAGGACAAGATTATATAGTTGTTGCTAAGAAAGAGGTAGAAATACCAAATGTGGGTGGAGTAGATTCAGCAGATACAATTTGGATTAATATGACAGAAGATGAGATTCTACATATGAGTTGTGCAATAATTGATGCATATCAAATAAATGGAGCAAAATTATATGCAACTAAATATACAGAAGCAGGAATGCAAGCCGCTGCTACACCAACATATCCAATAAATGAAAGTACATCAGCATTACTATCAAGTGATCCAAACATACTAGAAAGAGCAATGAATGAAATAAGAGCAAGATATAACAGTAATAATAGTGCAGCACTAAGAAACGATTATATTAATAATGTTATAAATGCACAAGGAGATCAAGCAACAACGAATTTACAAACAAATATGGAAGAAAGTATAACAAATTCACAAAATTCAAGAAAAGAATATCTAGATTCATTATCAGCACCGATAGATTCAACTACAACACAATAATAAAGAAAGAGAGGAGTACATATGAAAACAATAGGGTTTATAGGGGCGTATGACAAAACAGATTTAATTTTATATGTGGCTAAAATATTAACAACTCTAAAACATAAAGTATTAATAATAGATTCAACTATCAATCAAAAAGCAAGATACATTGTTCCGGTTATAAACCCTGCCGTGAAATATGTTACAGAATTTGAAGAAATAGATATAGCAGTTGGGTTTGAAAATATACTGGAGATAAAACAATATTTAGGATTAGCTGAACAACAAGATATGGAATATGACATAGTATTAATTGATACAGATAATTACGTAGGATTTGAAGCATTTAAATTACAAGAAGCAAATAAAAATTATTTTGTCACATCATTTGATAATTATTCATTAAAAAAAGGACTAGAAGTATTAGCAGGCTTGAAAGAACCAATTAGTTTAACAAAAGTATATTTTTCAAAAGAAATGTTGAAAGAGGAAGATGATTATTTAAATTTTCTTTCTTTAGGTTATAAAGTGATTTGGAATGAATATAGATTATATTTTCCTATTGAAAATGGTGACTTAACTGTGATTTATGAAAATCAAAGAGTTGCAAAAATAAAATTCAAAAAATTAAGTGTTCAATATAAAGATGGATTAGCATATTTAGCAGAAGAAATATTAGGAAATGTAAGTGAAAGCAATATAAGAAGAGCCATCAAGGCTATTGAAAGAAATGTTTAAAAAGATTTGTGACTGGAAAGGAATGGAGTAAATGTCAATAGTAACATTTTGGAATAGTGGAAAAGAACAAACTGGAAAAACATTATCAATTGCAGCGATTAGCACATATATGGCAATAGAACATAATTATCGTATATTAGTTGTTTCTACAGGAAATGGAGATACAACTTTAGATAGATGTTTTTGGGAAGAAAAAAAAGTTAGAAAAAATCTAGGTTTATTTGGACCAAATACACATGTGGCAATGGAAGAAGGGATTAGTGGACTAATAAAAATCATGAGAAGCAACAAACTGGAACCTGAAAACATAACAAATTACACAAAAATAGTTTTTAAAGATAGATTAGAAATTTTGCAAACATATAAAGGTAGTCAAGAAGACTACAGGGAATTTAGTAGAATGTATCCAGATATAATAAATTTAGCTAATAATTATTATGACATAGTATTAGTAGATTTAGATGCGGAAATAGATGAAACAACAACAAAACAAATACTTGATTCGTCTAATTTAGTTGTTGTTAATCTAAGTCAAAGACTAACAAGCATAAATAATTTTATGAAAATTCGAGAAGAACAGCCTATGTTTGCTACAAAAAAAGCATTATTGTTAATTGGAAGATATGACAAATTTTCAAAATATACTATAAAAAATATATCTAGATATATGAATGAAAGAAATAAAGTTTCAACAATACCATACAACACATTATTTTTTGAAGCAGCTGAAGAAGCAAAAGTACCAGATTTATTCTTAAGACTTAGAAAATCAGTAGATGAAGAAGACAGAAATGGATTTTTTATAGCAGAAGTAGGAAGAACTGTTGAAAATATTATATATAGATTACAAGATTTACAAATGAAAATGGGATAAATAGAGTAAGGAGGGAAACTAAATGACAATAACAAATATCATCTTAATAATAGTTGTTTTAGCTGTCGCAGGATATGCTATATATTATACTATTAAAAAGAAAAAAACAGCTGAAGTAGAAACAAAAATTGATGTTGATGATAAAACATATACCATAGAAAAAATGATTGAATTTGTTAAAAGAAGATTGGATGAAATAACAAAAATCAACCTTTACGATATAGGACTCTCAGAAGAAGAATTAAAAAGAAGAAAAAATAAGAAATATGAATTAAAGAAGGCCTTAAAAGGCTGTACATATGGAGATATAAATGATAAAAAATATGTAAAAGAATTGATTTTTGACTTATTAGAAAAAGAATATGGAGTAACAGAAAGCAACATCTCAAAAGCAATTCCATTCGATATCCCATCCTTACTAACAGCACAAGATAAATTTGATATTTTAATATATGCATATAAAAAAGATTTTGGTTATGAAGCATTAACTGAATTAATAAAAAAATACAATTTAGCAGAATTAAAATATATGGAAGGAGAAACAAAACCTTCATATGTAATAACAACACATGAAATAGAAGAAATATATGAAAAAGAAAATATAGTATTAAGCTTTGCAGATAAATTAGCGGTAGTAGTACAAAGAATATATCAATATTATAAAGGATATAGTAGTATTGATGAAATAAGAGATATGAATATAGATGGTGTATCTGGAGGAGTTTCAGGATTACCAGAAAGTTTCTTAAGTCAAGTTGCACAAACAGATGGAGGAGATTATTTAAATCAAGTCGTAGAGCATAAGGTTCCAAGAGCATGTGATAGTATATGGATATTCTTCCAAGGTAAATCAATACGTTTAGCATTTCTATCATTTGGAACAGAAGCAGAACTAAAAAGAGTATGTCAAAACATATATAAATATAACAATCCAGGACAATTATCAGACACAAATGGTTATAAAATCAATGAAATGAAAGACGGGTCTCGAGTTGTTGTTGTAAGACCAAGTTTCTCAGAAACATGGGCATTTTTCGTAAGAAAATTCGATGTTAAGCGTTCAACTTTGGAACAATGGTTCAAAGGAGAAGTGGGTAGCGATGAATCAATAGAACTACTAAGATATTTAGTAAAAGGAGCAAGAATTATATCAATTACTGGAGAGCAAGGTTGTGGTAAAACAACAATGCTTATGGGAATGATAGAAAACATTTATGAAACAATGAATATCCGTGTTCAGGAAACTGCATTCGAGCTTCACTTAAGAAAAATTTATCCAACAAGAAATATCTTAACATTTAGAGAAACAGAAACAATATCAGGACAAGAAGGATTAGACGTTCAAAAGAAAACTGATGGTTCTGTTAATATCATCGGAGAGGTTGCAACTGACCCCGTAGCTGCTTGGATGATACAAGCTGCCCAAGTTGCATCAAAATTCACATTATTTACTCACCATGCTAAAACATTTCCAAACTTAGTTACAGCGTTAAGAAACTCAATGCTTAGAATTGGACAATTCAACAATGAAAAAACAGCAGAAGAGCAAGTTATACAAGTATTAAACTTTGATATACATTTAACAAAAGACTTTAGAGGAAAAAGATATGTAGAAAGAATAACAGAATGTATACCAGTAGAAGAAAAAAATGAATATACATTTGATCATAGAAAAGAAAAAACATTAGAAGGAAAATTTGATAAATTTTTCGATAATGCAACACACTATTTCTCAAATGTAACAGATAGAAAATTATATACATATAGAAACATATTAGAATATGTAGACGGTGAATATGTAATAACAAACCCAATAACAGAAACAAACTTAAAAGAAATGAGAATGAATATGGATGAAACAGATGCAGAAGCATTTGATAAGTTCGTAGAAAGACATTGGGGAAACAAAGCAAAAGAAACAGTAGCAGTAAGTAGTGAACCAGTAGAAGCAAAACCAAAAAGAAGGGGCCGTCGCCCTAAAAGTGAAATCTAAACAGCAACAAACTTTGAAAGAATCTAATCACTAATTCATAAGGGGAAGGGACATTCCTTAAACCATAAAGGAATACCAAAGAGTAAAGGTGTGTCCCTTGTCTAACTAGCAAGTAAGCTAGAACAGTAGAGAACTAGAAAAACACGAAGAGGGATGTAAAGGAGCGTCCCCTGTCAACCAAAAAAGGAGGTGCTAAAACAAGTGGACAATACAATAATATATTACATTATGGGTGGATCAGTAGGACTATTTGTATTAGTAGTATTAGCATATTACATACTATCCAAAAAAATGCAAAAATCAGAATATAAGAGAATACAAAGACTACAAGAAGGAACAAGAGAAAATAGATTCTCAGCAGAAATCCTATTCCAAAAACTATATTTAACATATATAAAAATACCATTCATAAAAAGATATGTATTAAAAATAAGAAGAAGACTAGAAATTATAAACGTAGACGACGAATATGCAACAAGAAAAGGAACAGCAAAAATATTAACAAAAGCACTTGTTATTTTAGTACCATTAATGATAATAACAATAGCAATCACATATACAAATTATCTATTAATGTTTATACTTTTAATATTTGAAGTATTTATGATAGACACATTAATAGATGGTTCAGTAGATAAAATAGATAACACATTGTTAAGAGAACAATTAGACTTTTTCTCAGAAATAAGACATGCATACCATGAATACAACATGGTAGAAGAAGCAATTTATCAGGTTTCACAAGATGACGAGAAAAACATCTCAAGACAAGGAGAAAAAATCTATGAAATTCTAATTTCAAATGATCCAGAAACAGAAATAGAAAAATATTATGACATTGCACCAAACAGTTTCTTAAAAGAATTTGCAGGAATATCATATTTAACAAAGGAATTTGGTGATAGAAAAATTGATGGTGCATCATTATATTTAAAAAACGTTAACAATATATCGCAAGAAATGCAATTAGAGATATTAAAAAGAGATAAATTGAACTATGTATTTCAAAGTTTATCAATAATTTCAATTGCGCCTATATTATTACTAGAACCACTAAAAAATTGGGCAATATCAAACTTTTCTTTTACAGCAAGTTGGTATCAAGGAAAATCAGGAATGATAGTACAAATATTAATATTAATACTAACATTCATATCATACATATTAGTTAGAAAATTAAAAGATAATGGTTCAACAGGAATAAACACAAAAAATACAGAAAATCCATGGCAAGCAAGATTATATAAGAAAAAACCAATTAAAAAAATAGTAGATTTATTCATACCAAAAGAAGGAACAAAAGAGTACAGAAAAGTAACACAATTATTAAAAGATGCAGCTTCATATCTGAAAATTGAATGGCTGTATATAAATCGAATATGTTTATTTATAGTAACACTAATTGCGTCAATAATAATATTTGCACAACTACATGCAATAGCAATAGATTATATTTACACAGAGCCAACAACCGATTATGATATAATACGGTGATTTGTCAGAAAAAGATGCAGAAGCATCGATGGAGTTAACGGAACAAGACAATATTATATTAGACCAATTTAGAGGAAAAACTAACACAACAGATGATCAAATAAGAAGAGCTGTAGAAAGACTAGAATATTATGAAGATGCAGACGAAAGTGAAATAGAAGTTGCAGTAGAAAGAATCAGAGGAAAATTAGATATTATAAATAGTGAATATATGCAATGGTTTGAATTATTACTAGCATTTGTATTTGCAATAGTAGGATACATGGCACCAATCTGGATTCTTATGTTCCAAGTTAAGATGAGACAACTAGAAATGGAAGACGAAGTAATGCAATTCCAAACAATCATATTAATGCTAATGAGAATCGAAAGAGTAAATGTAGAAATAATACTAGAATGGTTAGAAAGATATTCAAACATATTCAGAGCACCAATAGCAAAATGTGTTAATAACTATGAAGCAGGTGCATGGGAAGCATTAGAGCAGATGAAAGAAGAAGTAAGTTATACACCATTAATAAGAATAATAGAAAGCCTGCAAGCAGCAGTTGAAAAAATCCCTATTACAGATGCATTTGATGAATTAGATTCAGAAAGAGATTATTATCAAGAAAAAAGAAAAGAATCAAATGAAAGACTAATAAAAAGAAAAGGAATGATAGGAAAGGTAATAGGATTTGCACCAATGGTATGTATGTTTGTTGGATATTTGATTATACCATTAGTATTTATTGGATTAACAAGTATGTCAAGTTCATTTACATCAATGACAGCAATGCAATAGAACAAGTAAAAATAACATTAGAAAGGCAAGTGAGATAAATGGAAAATGCATCAAAAGCACTAATAATGGCAGGAGGAATGTTAATTGCATTAATGATAATTGGAGCACTAATTTTGATGTTTTCCAATTTATCAAATTATCAACAAACACGAGTAGAAGGAGAAGTAGATAGACAAGTAGTAGAATTTAATAACCAATATTCAACATATAATCGACCTGATGTAAGAGGAAGTGAATTATATTCATTGCTAAATAGAGCTATTAATTATAACAGAACTCAATCAACAGCAGGAACAGGATGGGCAGATCAAGGACAAAATTTATTATATGAACCAGTAATAATTTACTTTACAATGGACATTTCAGATTTATCAGGAGATGGAACAAATAGATTATTTACTAAACGGAAATTATACCATTTCAGGTAATACAAATGAATTTGAAAATGATATAATTGGGATGATAACAGCATTAGAAGACAACTATGGAACAAATACATTAACAAATCTAACAACAAATTTAACAAAAATTTTTCCAACTAATCCTTCAGAAAGTCAAAGAAATGATGCTGTTGCAGCATTTAAAAGTGCTTGCAAAAGAAATTCTATTACCACTGTTAAAAATGATGGAAGTTCTGGAACGCAATATAACAATATAGAAAATATTACATGGAACGATTTAAAAGATGACAGAAATGGGAGCATTAAAAGAAACATATATACATATTATGAATATGTACAATTTAAAAGAGCACACTTTGAATGTACTAATGTAGTATATAACCAGCAAACAGGAAGGATTACTAGAATGGATTTTAGATTTACAGGGGAATTTAATTAATAGGAGTATAGATTATGGAAAATGCATCAAAAGCATTAATAATGGCAGCAAGTGTTTTAATAGGAGTAATGATTCTATCATTAGCAGTCTATTTATTTGCAACATTTGGAGCAACATCTGCTGAATTACATGAACAAATCCAAACAGATAGAGTTAATCAATTTAATACACAATTTACAGTATATCAAAATAGAAGTGATTTAACAATCTATGATGTAATAACAGTGGCAAATTTAGCAAAAGATAATAATGAGTATTATGATTTAGAAACTTCTGATGATAGCAATTATTATATTACTGTACAACTTGGAAATACATATATAGAAAAACAAAGTGATGATTATTTTAATTCATTGATATTAGCAGATATAAATGCAATAAATACTTCAAGTACAACTAGAGAGTTACCAACATATAAATGTTTAGTAACAATAAGTGATATTACAAATTTAGTTAAAACTGTAAAATTTACAAAGAATAATTAATTTATAAAATATAAGGAAATGAAATTTATGAAGAAAATTGCAATATTTTTCTTTATAATCATTGTCATTGTAACAGGAGTTGCATATGTATATATGAATTATAAAGCAAATTACTATGAAGCCAAAAAAACAAATAACCAATTTGAAAGTTATTATAACCAAGAATTTTATGGAGCAGAAGTAGTAACAATAATAAACAAAGCAATAGATAACAATTTAACAAATCAAGTTACACGTGACCAAAAAGGAAAATTTATAGAAAATGATGTAAATTCAATAAAAATAGATTTAAAAATGCTAGATAATGATAAAACTTATGACATGGAAACATTATATGCTGGAGGAATGGACAAGTTTATAATCTATTATAATGAAATTAAGTTTAAATGTACAAAAATAGATTATCATAAAGCAAATGGAAAAATAAAATATATGCTCATAGAGCAAATTACACAATAATTATTATAAATTAAGTTCTTAATATTACTAATGAGGCTATTAGTAAATAATAATAAATATATATATCAAGAAATCAAAGGAGGAATTTATTATGGAGAATGCATCAAAAGCATTAATTATCGCAGGAGCAATATTACTTGCAATTTTAATTATATCATTAGGAATCATGATTTATAGACAAGCATCAGGAGTTGTAGACAGTAATGCTATGGATGAAGTAGCAGTAAGTACATTTAATGAAAAATTTCAACAATATGCAGGTGAAAATATAAGAGGAGCAAATGTAAATGCTTTAATTAACTCTATTGTACAAAATAATTTGTCAAATAGTGGGGATGAAAGTAAGCAAGTACATTTAACAGTAACAGCAACCAACTGGAATGGTACAAAGCCATCTGATGCTATTGTTACATCAAATACAGCTTCAGGAAGTGCACAAACAGGAAGATCTTATGAGATTACAACAACACCGGACCCACAATCAGGATATATAACAACAATTACAATAAAAGATGCTTCATAGAATATTTTAAAAGATATTTATTAGTAGATAAGGAGGTAGATACTTATGGAGAATGCAGCAGACGCATTACAGATGGCAGCAGCAGTATTAATATTTGTAGTGGCATTGACTATAAGTATCAATGCCTTTAGTCAAGCAAGAAGTGTTTCAAGTGAAATTTTAGATTATAATGACCGAGAATATGATTATACATATGTTGAAGAAAATTTGAATGCTGATGGAACACCTACAACAGAAAGAATAGTATTTTTAGAAAGCATAGTGCCATCAATATATAAAGCATACAAAGAAAACTATAAAATTGTATTTGATGATGATGGGGATACAAGTAATATAAATGCAAATAATATACTTGGGAATGATGGTATATATCGAGTTAAAGACGATGCTGGTAATTACGTACCGGTATTTACTATAGACTTACAAAATGAAGTTCTAGGAAATGATACACAAAAAGAACAATTCTTAATGTCGATTTTATATGGACAATGTTATCCAGAATACAATACTGTAAAAGACAGATTTAGACAGAATTTGGGAATATACTTGAATGATAAAGGAATTTATGATAAAATTAAAGAGAACGGTACAGGAGAAGGTCTAAAAGAAAGTTTAGGTATATATTACCAAGAAGAAACACCATCACAAGATGGAACAACTGATACATCAGGAGATGATAGTTCTGTACCAGATAGTAATAAAACTATAAAAAGGGTAGTAACTTATTCAATGCCAAATTAAAAAATACCCATAAGGAGGAATAAATATGAATATGGGAGATACAGTAATTGTAGTAGTAGTCATTTTACTCGGAGCAGTATTATTATTTATATTTCCATTAATGACCATGGCTGATAATACAGATGATATAGCACAACTTACAGTAGAAGCGGCAACAACAGAATTCGGTAATGATATAAGAACAACAGGAAAATTAACAATGGACAAGTATAGCAAATTTGTAGAAACACTCTCATCAACAGGAAATTCATATGATATAGAAATGCAAATACAAGTATTAGATGAAAATCCAAGTAAGAAAACAACACAGGCAGAGTCAACAAAAATAGGAGAAAATGTATATTATACAATGTATACATCTCAAATTTTCGATATAATAAATCCTTCAAGTGGTGAAACAAAAACACTTGCATTAAAAGAAGGAGACATATTTGTAATTATTGTAAGAAACAGTAACACAACATTATCACAACAACTAAAAAGTTTCTTATACTCAGTAACAGGTAATGATGCATATGTAATAGGTACAGAACAAGCAGTAATGGTAACAGCAAATGGCTCAGGAAATTAAAAAATAATATAGAGAGAGTAAATCTCTCTATAATATTATTACAAAGGAAAGATTGCTATGAATCTACAACAGTTAATTGTAATATTTATTATTATAATATTACCAATTTCTTTAATTTTAACTTCATATGTACAAAATCAAGTAAAGACATTAGAGTTGCAAATATCATATGATACAAAATTAACAAATGCTACATATGATGCTTTAAAAGCGTTTCAACTAAACACTGTAAATAGTAGTACATCTGATTTAGCAAACTCGAAAATGAGAGATATAGAAGCAGCTGTAAATACTTTTTTTAATTCTGTTGCCAATAATTTTAACATGGCAGGATATAATCAAGATATATTAAAAGATTATGTACCAGCAATTGTATTTACAATGTATGATGGATATTATATATATTCACCATTCACAAACACATTGACATCAGAAGATTATACAACATCATCAACATATCAAAATGGAGAAACAGTAACAAGTTTAAAACCATATATTTTTTATAGTTGTAGATATGTAACAGGTAATATAGATGTTGTAATAACATATTCATTAGATAATTATATAACTGTTCAAGGAACAATAAATAATCAATCAGTTTATAGATATGGATACTTATTAGACAATATAACAGGTGATTATGACCCTAATACAAATTCAAATAGCATACGATATAGGGAAATACCCATAACAACAGAAAATTTGACAGAATATGTTGATGATAGTTATGAAAATACTAACTATACTAAAGTAAACGGAGTAAAATATTATTTAGATTCAAGTAATGGTAGATGGTATTCTAGAATAAATGACCAAAAATATTATCAAGGGATAGAATATAAAACAGAAAATGATTCAGCACTAAGATATTATGACGAAGCAAAAGATTTTACAAATTGGGTAAGAACTAATTTAGGAGATTTAAGAGTTACAGATGCAGTATTTGAGAATGGAGAATCAACAAAACAATTTGAAAATGAAGATGGAAGCAATGTAAATCAAAGTTTAGCAGAAAGAGAACAATGGGGAAATTTAAAAATATTTGAATCTGATACTAATACATCAATAGAAGATCCAGATTCTAATTTTAATCAACATAGATTACAAGTAATAAGATATTCAATAGAAAAAAACTTATCAATAGCAATTGCAAACTATAATAATTATGATGGTGGAAATTCTAACAATTTCTTAATGCCAGAATTACAAGAAAATGAATGGGAAAGAATATTAAATAATGTTTCAATTATCTCATTTTTGCAAGGACTAAATATAGGTGGAAAAATATATAATGGATATTCAATTGTAACAAACACAAAAACAGAAGAAGTTGTAAATACAGACTCAATATATATTACTACATCTGATGGACAATATCATAGAGCAACAGATATAGAATTAGTAGGAAATACTAATATAACACGGAGCGTTTTTTAATATTGATTTTGAAAGGAAATCTTTACTAAAACAAGATAATTCAACAGTATATTATTATCCACATACGCAAACAGCCTGTTACACAAGCATTGTCACTCAATCAAATGTAGATGATTTATCTGGATATGATAATAATATATATGCATATATAGCAGATAAAGGAGGCGCATTAGCGCAATATTATTTTACTGCATTAGGCAGAGAACGATATAGTATGTATAAAACAAATAACAATCCTGAATTATTGAGAGTAAATTTTACTACTTAAATTAGATAAATACACAATTAATTAAAATTATAAAATCTGAGAAGAATAAAATAAAACAAAAAGTAAATACTAATAATAGCATGGAGGTTTTTTATGAAAAAAACAATATTTAAGCTATTATTAGTATTATTTTTATTGGTAATTTATATGTATTTTTTAGTATGGCAAAACTTACCAGATGAATTAGTTGTATTTGAAGGAGAAACAATATCAATGAAAACAATATTTGGAATTGAAATAAATTCAAATGAAGAAGCAATAGAAACATATTCAAATAATAGTGAAGCAACAGCAAATGAATCTGGTAAAAAAACACTTCAAATAAGTCTTTTTGATAAATTATTAACAAAAAATGTAGAAGTAGATGTTTTACCAAAAACATCAGTAATACCAGTTGGAAATATTGCAGGAGTCAAACTGTATACAAGTGGAGTATTAGTAGTAGGAATGTCAGAGATAGAGGGAATAGACAACAAAAAGTATAAGCCATATGAAAATACAGGCATAGAAGAAGGAGACAGAATAACAAAAATAGGTGAAACATATATAGCTTCAACAGAAGAATTAGTAGAATGCGTTAATGAATCTAATGGAAATGATATAAAAATAACATATATACATGATGAAGAAAGTAAAGAATGTAGTATTGAACCAGTACAAACAAGTCAAGATGAATATAAACTAGGATTGTGGGTAAGAGATAGTGCAGCAGGAGTTGGAACAGTAACATTTTATGAACCAAGTACAAAAACATTTGGAGCATTGCGGACATGGAATAACAGATATTGATACAGGAGAACTCATAAATATTGCATCAGGAGAATTTGTAACAACAAGAATATTAAATATAACAAAAGGAGAGAGTGGAAATCCAGGAAAAATTCAAGGTACAATTGAAAATCAAGTAAATATAGGAGAAATAGATAAAAATACAAAGTTTGGTATATATGGAAAAGTAGATAATTTATCTGGATTAAGTATAGATACATCAAAAGAAATGGAAGTTGCAACAAGAGATGAGATACAGCTGGGTAAAGCAACAATACTCTGTAGCCTAGATAATAAGACAGTTCAAGAATATGAAATAGAAATCGAAAAAATATTTAAAGAAAATAATTATGATAATAAAAGTATGGAAATAAAAGTAACAGATGAGAGATTATTAGAAAAAACAGGAGGAATAATACAAGGAATGTCAGGTTCACCAATAATTCAAAATGGAAAATTTGTTGGAGCAGTTACACATGTATTAGTAAATAACCCTGAAGAAGGTTATGCAGTGTTTGGCGATATAATGCTGAAACAGACTAGAGAAATTAATTGATTTTTTTTGAAAAAAGTATTGCTTTTTTCCAAATATAATAGTATAATCACCTTATCAAAGTTTACCAATGGGTAGGAGGTGAAATATATGGAAATTGAAGTAATGCTAAATGAGATATTAACAGAAGTAAGGTCTACTAAAACTGAGTTAAGACAAGAGATGCAAGAATTAAGAAATGAAATGCATGATGAGATAAATGGACTAAGAAACGAGATGAATGATAAAATTAATGGCTTAAGAAATGAAATGTATGAGCAAATTGGTGGCTTAAGAAATGAAATGCACGAGCAAATTAATGGATTAAGGCAAGAATTTAAACAAGAGATACAAGAGCAAGTTGGTGGGCTAAGAAATGAAATGCACGAGCAAATTAATGGATTAAGAAATGAAATGCATGGAATGTTTGACAAATATAATAAAGATATTGCAAATGAAATTAATGAACTTGCTATATTAATGAGCAAGAAAACAAATAAAATATATAAGGAAATGAAAAGACAAAATAAATTAAACGAAAAAGAACACAACCTATTCAAAGCTGAAATAGATCAGTTAAAAGCTAATCAAAAATATTTAGAAGCAAAAATAGATGCAGCTATTGCATAGAAGTAAAAAAAGTAGTAAATAAAAAACACCTTCTAGTTAAAAATTTTTTTCTGTATTTTTATTTATAAGGTGTTTTTTATTTCATGAAAATATATTTTTTCTTATAATTATTTTAATAACATTGGACCAATTTGAGTAACAGTACCAGCACCCAAAGTCATAACAACATCATTAGGTTTTACGTGAGACTTTACAAAAGAAACACATTCATCAAAATCAGGAATATATAAAGCAGTTTTACCCAAAGAATTAATTCTATCAACTAAATCTTTAGAAGAAATATTATAAGTATTTGTTTCCCTTGCAGCATATATATCTAAAACAATTATGTGGTCAAAATTTAACAAAGCATTTGCAAAATCATCTAATAAATTTTTAGTTCTACTATATGTATGAGGTTGAAAAACAACCCAAGATTCATTATACTTTTTATTTTTCAAAGAATTTGCAGTTGCTACAATTTCAGTAGGATGATGACCATAATCATCATAAACACTAATATTGTTATTTATTTTACCTTTAAATTCAAATCTTCTATGAGCACCAGTAAATTTTTTCAAAGCAGATTGAATATATTGAACTTCAATTGAATAATTTACACATAAACAAATACATGCTAAAGCATTTAGAACATTATGCTTTCCAGGAACTGAAAGACTAAAATGTCCAAACAATTCTCCTTGATGATAAACATCAAAAGAAGCAAATCCATCATTATCAAATACAATATTATCAGCATAAAAATCAGCATTTTTATTATTAATACCATAAGAAGTAACTTTTGCATTTGTATATTGTTTTAAATCTAAGCAATTTTTATCATCACCATTAATTACTAAAATACCATCATCAGGTAATAATTCAACATACTTAATAAAAGCATTTTTAATATTATCAAAAGTTTTGAAATAATCTAAATGATCATTGTCAATATTTAAAATTATTTCTGCTTTAGGGCTAAACTTTAAAAAACTTTCAACATATTCACATGCTTCAATAATAAAATGTTCACTATTACCAACTAAATAGTTACCTTTAATTGCGTTTAAATAAGCTCCAACTTGAATACTTGGATCTTTAAGAGCTTCAATAAAGGCAATAGATACCATAGATGTAGTAGTAGTTTTTCCATGAGTTCCAGAAATACATATAGTATCTTTATAACATCTAGTAATTTCACCTAAAAAATCAGCTCTTTCAATAGTAGGAATATTAAGTCTATGTGCTTCTAACATTTCTGGATCATCTTTTTTTATTGCAGCAGAATAAACCACAACATCAGAATTTGCAACATCTTCTAGATTGTGACCAATTGTAACTTTTATTCCTTTATTTTTTAATTCTTGTACTGTTTCAGAATCAAACATATCAGAACCTGTAACGTTAAAGCCCCAATTTTTTAAGATTGCAGCTATTCCACTCATACTAACGCCACCAATTCCAATCATATGTATATTTTTATATTTTTTTAAATTAGTTATATCTGGCATAAAAAAATCACTCCCCTAGGAATTTTCATTTAGTAAAAGTATTATATACTTAAATACATGAAAATTCAATACTTCTACTAAAATATAGTATTAAAAAATAAAAAAAAGTGTGTACAAAATAGTAAAAAATCAATAGAAAAAGTTTAGTTAATAAATCATATTAATAAAATCTAACTTTTTTGTAAAAAAAAGAAGGAAAAAAGTTTTTTATGAAGAATAATATAACTGTACATAGAATTAAACGATATGTACAAAATTAAACTTAGGGAAGGCAGGTGCATTTTAAAATGCAAATCACAGATGTACGTTTAAGAAAAGTAAATTCAGAGAACAGAATGAAAGCTGTTGCTTCTGTAACATTCGATAACGAATTCGCAGTTCACGATATTAAAGTTATCGAAAGCCAAAATGGATTATTTATAGCTATGCCAAGTAGAAAAACTCCAAACGGAGAATTTAAAGATATAGCTCATCCAATCAATGCTGAAACTAGAGAGAAAATTCAAAAAGCTATCTTAGAAGCTTATGAAGCACCAGAAGCTGAAGAAAAATCAGAAGAATCAGCAGAATAATTATATAGGGAAAATCAAAGATTTTACGTATATAGTAAATAAAGGCACTTAAAAAAGTGCTTTTTTCTTGCAAAAAAATCTTACAAACTTGCCAAAAATAGAAAAAAAGGTTAAAATATATAAGAGTGGAAAGTTAATATAAAAAACAAGGAGCAAAAAATGTATATAATTGTAGGATTAGGAAATCCAGAAGAAGAATATTCAAATACAAGACATAATATGGGATTTGATACCATTAATAAAATCGCCCAAAAATACAATATTGAATTTTCAAAAACAAACTTTAAAGGAATATATGGAACAGGGCTAATAGAAGGAGAAAAAGCAATTCTATTAAAACCACAAACCTATATGAATTTAAGTGGAGAAAGTGTAAAAGAAATAATAGACTTTTATAAATTAAATACAGAAAACTTAATAATAATATATGATGATATTGATATAGAACCAGGAATCATTAAATTAAGAAAAACAGGAGGACCAGGAACCCATAATGGAATGAAATCAGTAATAAAAGAAATAGGAACTGAAAAATTTCCAAGAGTAAGGGTAGGAATTGGAAAACCTGAACATAAAGGAGATTTAATAAACTACGTAATAGGTAAAATTTCAGAAAAAGACAAAGAAATATTGGGAAAAAGTACAGATTTAGCAAAAGATGCAGTTGTAGAAATAATAAAGAGTGGAATAGATAAAGCAATGAATTTGTTCAATTAGGGACGTGCCAAATCGTTTCATTTTGAAACAAAAGGGACAGACCTAAAATTTGTTCAATTTATCAAGCCCAAAAGGAGGAAAAAATTTAATGACAGAAATTATAATACAAAGACAAAAAGATAAATCAACAATAGCATTAATAGAAAATGGAAAATTAGTTGAATTTTATGAAGATAACTCAAATGAAAATAATCGAAAAGAAGGAAACATATATATAGGAATTGTTAAAGATATTGTAAAAGGAATGCAGGCAGCATTTGTTGATATAGGAAGTGACAAAAATAGTTTTATACACTTAAAAGATATAATGAAAAAAGTAGACGAAACAAAAGAAAAGATTGATAACGATATAGATATCACACAAATAGTAAAACCAAACATGAAAATTTTAATTCAAGTAAAAAAAGATAGTACAGATCAAAAAGGTGCAAGAGTATCAACACATATAAATTTACCAGGAAAATATATCGCATTAATGCCAAATACAGATATAATTACAGTGTCACAAAAAATAGAAAATAAAGAAGAACAACAAAGATTAATAAAATTAGTAAAAGAAAATTTAAGCAAAGGAAATGGAGCAGTAATAAGAACATCTGCAGAAGGAAAAGAACAAGAAATTATTGAAGATATAAAAAAGGTAGAAGAAAAATGGGAGAACATTATAAAAACATCAGTAGATCCGGACTTACATGAGCCTAAACTTCTATATGAAAGTGAAAGCCTAATAGAAAAAATGCTGTTAGATTTAGCAGATGAAAAAATAGACAAGATAATAGTAAACACTCAAAAAGATGTAAAGAAATTAGAGAAATATATAAAAGAAAACAAAGAATACCAAGATACAGAAATAGAACTAGATACATCAAACAATATCTTTGAAAAATATGAGTTAGAAAAGCAAATAGAAAAAATGCAAAATAGAAAAATATGGTTAAAATGTGGAGGCTTTATAACAATTGACAAAACAGAAGCATTAACTGCAATTGATGTCAATACAGGAAAATATACAGGAACAAAAAACTTAGAACAAACAATATATAAAGTAAATGAAGAAGCCACAATAGAAATAGCAAAACAATTAAGACTAAGAGATATTGGAGGAATAATAATAATTGATTATATTGATATGAAGGATGAATGCAATAGAGAAAAAATCGAAAAATTACTAAAAGAAGAAATTAAAAAAGACAGAAGCAAAGTACAAATTGAAGGATTCACAAAATTAGATTTGATGGAATTAACGAGAAAACACATAATATCACACTAGGAGAAAAGCGGGGTTAGGGGACGGGGCTTAAAATCCCTGTTTTTAGGGAAAGAGGGACGGACCTTTAACAAATAAAATAAAAACAGGGATTTTAAGCCCCGTCCCCTAATCCCGATTTTCCAAAGAAAGGTTGAAATAAGTAATGAATGTAGGATTTATATCACTAGGATGTAGCAAAAATTTAATAGATACAGAAGCAACAATAGGAATGTTCAAAAAGCATAACTTTAAAATTGTAAATAACGAAGAAAAAGCAGATATTTTAGTAATAAATACCTGTGGATTTATTGAATCTGCAAAAGAAGAAGCAATAAACACAATATTAGAAATGGCAGAATACAAAAATAAAAATTGCAAATATTTAATAGTAATGGGATGTTTAGTTCAAAGATATTATGAAGAACTTGTAAAAGCATTACCAGAAGTAGATTTATTTATAAAAATCGAAGATTATGATACATTGTGGGAACAAATAGAAGATTTAATAAAAAGAGACATTGTAATAAAAAAGAAAAAAAGCAGTAAAAAAATAACAGAAATTCCTAAAATGCCAATGCTTACACAAGAACAATTTTTAGAAAGAACAATTACAACTGGACAAGATTATGCATATCTAAAAATAGGAGAAGGATGCAGTAACAAATGTACATATTGTGCAATTCCATATATAAGAGGACCATTTGTAAGTAGAAAAAAAGAAGATATTATAGAAGAAGCAAAAATGCTTGCTAAAAAAGGAATAAAAGAATTAATCATAATAGCACAAGATACAACTAAATATGGAATTGATATATATGGAGAAAGTAAGTTAGCAGAACTATTACAAGAATTATGCAAAATTAAAGAATTAAAATGGATACGTTTCTTATATTCTTATCCAGAAGGAATAACAGATGAATTAATAGAAACTGTTGCAAAAAACGATAAAATTGCAAAATATTTTGACATACCGATTCAACATTCTAGTGATGTAATATTGAAAAAAATGAACAGAAAAACAAATAAAAAGCAAATAAAAGAAATAATAAGCAAAATACGAAATAAAATTCCAGATGCAATAATAAGGACAAGTCTAATTGTAGGATTTCCAGGCGAAACAGAATCAGACTTTAATGATTTATTAGAATTTGTAAAAGAAACAAAATTTGATAGACTAGGAACATTTATGTACTCAAAAGAAGATGGTACACCAGCTGCAAGACTTCCAGAGCAGATACATGGAAACACTAAAAAATCAAGATATAATAAAATAATGAAAGCACAACAAAAAATCGCAGCAGAAAAAATGAAAGAAAAAATAGGAAAAGAATGTGAAGTATTAGTTGAAAACATATCATTTGATGGAAAATACTTAGTTGGAAGAACCATGCAAGACGCACCAGATATTGATGGATTAGTATATATAAAATGTGAAGAAGAAAACCCTACTAAATACTTACATCAATTTATAAAATGCGAAATTGTCGATTCTAAAGATTATGACTTAATTGCATGTCCCCAAAGGAGGAAAAAATGAAAATTAATTTAAACGGAAAAAACATTGAAGTAACAGTAGTTCAAAATCCACAAAATAAATATGAGTATGAATATTATATTGGAAATAGTCAAATAGGAGAATTAAACACTAATATAGTAAAATATGGAAACATTATTATGAGACAAAATTCATATATAATAGAGGCGCTTCAAAAATTAGGGGTAATGGAGCAAGACAAAGCAGAAAAACAAAACACATTAGAAAATGAATTAAGTGCACAAATTAAAGATAAAATAGATGGATTAGATAGAGAAGATATTGAAAGTGCAGCTAGAGAAACAAGTGAAATTAATAAATATATAGATGAATTAGGAATAGAAAGAAGTCATATTAGAGATGTAAGAATTATAGAATTAGGTGACAGAAATGATGTAAAAGAAGAGCAAGAGAAAAAACATAAAAAAATAACAGATAATTCAGAAAATAAACAAAAAAACCAAAGCACAACTAAAAATACAAATATATTGCAAGAAATAGAGCTAAGTGAAAGAGCAAATGATATGCATGATATACGCAAATGGCTTGGAGGAAAAATTCCAAAAGATATTACAAAAGTTGGAGTAATCTATTCAGATGAAATGAACAAAATGAAAGATGAAAATGGTAAAAGTTATGATAGAAATTCAACCAGATATTCTTTAGTTGCAATTAGCAAAGATGGAAAAGTTGAACCATTGCAAAAATATATTCCGGAATTACAACAAAGATCAGCATCAGGTGACAATCCAGTACCAGAAAAATATCAAGTTAGAGATGATGGAACAGTAGAAAAAGATAGTATTTTAAGTGAATATGAAATTGGAAATAAAGTTATACAATTAGACAACAAAGAAATGGGAAGAGTTGAAATGAACATTGGAGAAGAAGCAATAGATTCTACAAAGACAATGGGAATGAAAGTAAGAGATAGAAATACAATTTTTGCAACAGATACATCAACAAGAGCTGTAATTGGAGAATATGAAAGAAATGGAGAATACACAGTAAAAGCAAATCTAGAAGAAATAAAAGCGCATGAAAGAGAACATGAAGATTGTAATAAGGCGACAGAAAAAGACATAGATGGAGACCCTTCAACGAAATCAGAACATGTAATGGCTATGGAAGATGCATATATAAAAGTATGTGCTAGAGAGATTTTAGATAAAAATCCGGAACTTGGAGAAACATATAATCAAAGTGATATAGAAAATAAATTAAAAGAAAAAGTTAATAATAAAGAATATTTAAGTAAAGAAGAAATAGAAAATAGTTTAGATGATATTGCACAAGATTTACAAAATGAAGCAGAAAATGAAAGATTACCTGGTGAAGATATAAGGCGTGCATAAATACAAATATAATAAACACACTTATTCTATTGACAAAAATATAAAATAAAGATATTATTAAAATAGTAAATTATTAGAAAGAGTAGTAAACAAACTAAAGAGGTGGAAAAATGGATGGTATATGGGCAATAGTATACATACTAGTATTTGTTATTTTTGCATTAGCAGTATATGCCGTATTACAAATAAAGTTATTTGGAATGAAAGTAAAAGATTTCTGGGGATTTATAGAAGCAAACCAAATGTTAGATAAGTTATACAATTTTGCAAAACAATATGAAAGAATGTCTCCACAGGAGCAATTAATATATCTCGCAGAAGCGGAAAAAATATTTAAAGCATTTGATAAAGTTCCGGACGGATTATGGGAAGAAGAATATGATAAATATAAAGAAGTTCTATCAAAATATAAAGATATAAGAATGATGAGATGGTCAGAAGACAAAATGTAATAAAAAAAGCCTGAATTTTGTGTGTTCAGACTTTTTTATATAAACAAATTTTACAAATGCACAGAAACCATACTTAAAAAACTATAAACATAGCGTAAAGGCTTTTTCAATAGAAGCCTTGTTTTTAATATATCAAAACTTTCAGACATAGCACAATACTTATCAACAAAAGTTAAAATTAAACCTTCTAAAGAATTAGGCAGTTGAACAGTTACAGGCCACATATGCTTGATAATCATATCTTTTTCTTTTTCATTCAAGTCAAACAATTCACAAGCATTTTTGCAAGCTGTTTTTCCATGAGTAAATGCATGCAAGCCTTTGCGGTCAGGTTGTCTTTCTCTCCAATCATATAAAAATAAATCATGAAGCATACCAGCCCTTGCAGCTGATATATAATCCAAATTATACTTTTTACAAATTAAATAGCAATAATAAGAAACTGTGTAACAATGGTCAAAACAAGTTGTTTCATAATGTTGTCTAAAATTTTTCATCTTTTGAACAGTTTCGTTATCAAGCAATTCTTTTATAATATTTTGAAATTCGACATCATTGTCAATAATTTCTTTGACTATTTGTTTCATTTAAATACCTCTTTATATCTTATGTACTTCTTTTTAATTATAACATAATATGAGAAAGAGTTCAATTACATAAAGCAGATTTAATGAAAACTTAAGAATATAGAAGTCTCTCTAATATTTGAATAGCATTAGAAGCGGCACCTTTTCTTAAGTTATCTGCTACAACCCACATATTTAGACCATTTTGGACACTATAATCACGACGAATTCTACCCACAAAAACTTCATCATGACCATCTGCAACACTTGCCAATGGATAATAATTTTTCTCTGGATTATCTGCAACAATAATACCAGGATAGTTTTCTAACAAGATTTTAACATCATAAATATCAAAATCACTTTCTAATTCCACATTAATTGATTCTCCATGACAATTTACAATAGGAACTCTAACAGCTGTTGCAGTAATTGGTAAATCAGGTTTATGCAAAATCTTTCTAGTTTCATCAATCATTTTATGCTCTTCTTTTGTATACCCATCTTCCATAAAAACATCAATGTGAGGAATACAATTATTATAAATTGAATATGGAAATTTTTGAAGTTTATCACCTTCTGCTTTATTTTTTAAATCTTCAATTCCTAAACGACCTGCACCAGAAGTTGCTTGATATGTAGAATAAACAATTCTTTTAATCCCATATTTATCATCAATAGCCTTTAAAGGCAAAACCGCCTGAATAGTAGAGCAATTTGGATTTGCAATAATACCATGATTTTTATTTATATCCTCAGGATTTACTTCAGGTACAACTAATGGCACATCTTCATTCATACGAAATACACTACTGTTATCAATAACGATACAGCCTTTTTTGGCTGCAATAGGAGCATATTTTTTAGAAGTAGAGCCACCAGCACAAAAAATTGCATAATCAAAATGTGTATCAAAAGATTTTTCAGTTAATTCTTGAACAATATATGTTCTATTTAAGAAATTTATTTTTGTATTAGCAGATTTTGAGGAACAAAAAAGTGTATAACTAACATGTGGAATGTTTTTTTCTTCTAATACTTTTAATGCAGTTCTTCCAACTAAACCGTGTAGCGCCAACAATTGCTACTTTATAATTTGTTTTCATATATACATATACCTCCAAAATTTAAAAATATATATTATAAAATATGAATATAACAATATTAACGTTCATCATGAGAATCAGCCTTTTTATAGAAACGAGCTTTAGCACGTTTACTTATACCATTTTTTGAAACTTGATTTTTATCACTTGGTACAAGAGTTTCTAATTTATCAAGCAAAATCTGTGAAAGACAAGTAGTAGTATCATGCTTTAATAGTACTTCATTAAATCCAGAAAGCAAAGATTTTTTATTATAACCTGCCACACTTGTATTAAACCTGGTATGATGAGAACTAACAGTCATCAATTTAGGAGAAACATATTCGGCGAAAATTGGAAGAGTTTTATCTATATCGTCTTTTAATTTTATATTTTCTATTGCAATTTTTAATTTCCTTTTTGTACGTTTATCAATTGGTGATAAATCAGAATCAGGAGTATTAAATAAATAATTCCTAGTTGCAATAGGTATATTATTTAAGAAATTTGTAAAATAATTAAAATCATCTTGTGTAAGATTAGAATTAGTAGGTTCAAAGAAACGTGAAATATCAATTTCTTTATTTGGCAGTAAACTATGGTCTGAAGGTCCGTTTTTAGAATCTTCAAAACGTTTTTTAGATTGAGCTTGTAGTTCTATCTTTCTTCCATCAGATGTTTCAATACAATAATAATCACTACAAAAACCGTTTTTCTTTCTAATTTTTTTTACAAAAGAAGATTTTACTTTTAGTTCTTTTGAAAATATTTCATCTTTCAAAATTTCAGGTATAGCTATTTCTAATAATTTAGATTGATATTTATCATGAACACGTTTCTTTAATTCATCTAGTAGCTCATAAATATCATCCATTTCTTTGATATAACTGACATCATATATATCAGTTGATTTATAGGTAGGATTTTCAAATTCAGCATTAAATTGTTCTACATTCTTTTTTAGAAGTTTACTAAAAGAAGTACCTTGATATTCTTGTGTACATTCCTCATAAGAAGATTCTCTAAGTCTTTTTAACAATTCAATTTTTATTTGCAATAATTGAATATTAGACAAATTAGTATTTTCGTTTTCAGATAGATAATTTTCTAAGCTATGTGTAAAATTAATATTATCTTGCCTATCTTTTCTAAGTCTTAATATTTCTTCACTTGAAGGATCGCTTTTGTCAAAATGCAACGTATCATCTGTATTTACAAGTACAATGGTTAATGCTGAAAAATCAGTTGTAGCATTATTTAAATCAAATTGCTGTTCAATATCATCATTGCTCAATCCGATTCTTATAATTAGATGGATGTAATGACAAAAGACTTTCTTTAGTTTCTTTTTCTATATTAGTAATAGAACTTTTCATAGATTTAACTCTACCAGGTATATATATACTTAAATCCGGATAAAGCTTTCTTGCTGTTATATAAAATGCACCGGCAATATCTCTATTTTCTTCTTCAGCATCTTTTGAAGTATTAGAATGCCATTCATCAATTGTATCTAGAATTTTTTTCTTAATAAAATTTTGCGCTTGACATATATCTTGCTGTTGTGACTTTATTAATTGTAAAAAAAGTTTCGGAAAATTTTTATTTACAATTAAAGAAAGTTTAGATAATTCTTCTGTATCAATACTTGAAGTATTTTTAATATAATCTAAATATCTGTTTTTTATAATTTCCAATAATAAAGGAATATGAATATCTTTAGATATACATACAATATCACTTTCGTCATCGTCTAATGTGAAGATTTGATTAAAGTTAATAGAAAAATTATTGCTTAAAATGTTTTTTAATTCATTATATAAATTTTTATTTAATTTAGAACCTTTTAAATCTAAGAATAATTTATATAAATCAGACAAATTATTAGAAGAAAAGTTATCTAAAAGAGTTTTTTCATAACTTGAAACTAAAGGTTTTTTAATTAAATAATTATCTAAATCTTTTTTAAAATCATAAGGGGTCTTAAGTAAATAAGCCATTAAATCACCTCACATATCTTTATGTAATTTGTTTACAAATGTTTAAAACCTATTATATCACAGAATTCAATATAAATAAACAAAAATGTTGAAAAAAGTTAATAAAAAATGTATAATAATGTTGTTTAACTAAAAATAAAGAGGAAGGTTAAAAAATAACTACAATTTTGAGCAATAAGAAGGGAATGAGTAAAAATGAAACAAATAGAATTATTAGCTCCAGCAGGATCATTTGAAAAAGCAAAAATAGCATTTTTATATGGAGCAGATGCAGTATATTGTGGAACATCATCACTATCATTAAGAGCAAGAGCAGATATGGAAGATGAAGATTTAAAGAAAACAATAAAATATGCACATGAAATAGGAAAAAAAGTATATGTAACACTAAATATATTTGCATGGGATGAAAAATATGAAGAAATAATTGAAATGGCAAAAGAATTAGAAACATTAAAACCAGATGGAATAATTGCATCAGATGTTGGAGTAATAGAAACCTTGAAACAATATGCACCAAGTGTGCCAATCAATGTCAGTACACAAGCAAATATTATCAGTTTGCGAGATTGTAAATTCTGGTACAAATATGGAGCAAAAAGAGTAATAATGGCAAGAGAAATAAATAAAGAACAGTTAAAATACATAATGGAAAATAAACCAAAAGATTTAGAAGTAGAAATATTTGCACATGGAGCAATATGTTTTGCGTTTTCTGGAAGATGTTTTTTAAGCGACTTTTTAACATGTAGAAGTGCAAACTTAGGTGATTGCGCTCAAAGTTGCAGATGGTCATATAACTTGTATGCAGAAGAAAAAAATAATCCAGGAGAATTAATGCCGATAGAAACAAGTAAATACGGAACAAGTATTTTTTCTTCAAAAGACTTATGCTTAATAAAAGAAATTCCAGAAATTATTGATATGGGAATAGATAGTGTTAAAATTGAAGGAAGGCTAAAAACAGAGTATTATCTAGCAAGTGTTATAAATGCATATAGAAATGCAATTGATGATTATCAAAAAAATCCTGAGAACTATGATTATACTAAATATTTAAATGAATTAGATAAAGTTAAAACAAGAGGACTTACAACTTTTTATTTTAATGATAGAAATAATAAGGATATTCAAGAATATGGCGGAAGACAGTATAATGAAAATTATGAGTTTGGTGGAAAAGTTGTAGAATACCAAGAAGAAAAATCAGTAATTGAAATTAAGAATAAATTGAAAGTAGGAGATACTTTAGAAATTTTGATTCCAAATAAGATTGAGCCTTATGTATTTAATATAGAAAAATTGTGGAATGATGAAACTGATGAGGAGATAACAGAAATAAGCCCTGGTGTTAAAGGACAATTGGTGAAGATGAAGTTGCCTATTAAGTGTGAAAAAGATTGGATTTTGAGAAGAAAGAAACATACTTAACATAATTAGTAAAAGGTAATATAATATACACGTATATTTGTAAAATGTTACATTTTTATTATTGTAACAATATCCAATAAAATATTTAGAAAGGAGATAGAAAAAAGCATAAAGTTATAAGTTTTTTGGATTAAGAAAGTTAGCAAAGTAAAAAGCATCTAAGGAGGATTAGCTATGTATGTTATTAATTTTGATGAAAAGGAACTGTATGAATTGGGAGGAGAAAAAGGTGCAGAAGATATCATGCGTGATATGTTTATAACGTATTTTAGCAGAACATATCAGGAAAGCACAGTAAAATCATTAGTTCAAGATATGTGGAAGCATATTAAAATTGAAATACCAGAAAAAGTAGAGGTATTCTTATGGAAAGACAAAATGTTATATTACATTGATAGAGCAAAAAATGCTGATAAAGACGAGTATGAAGATGAGGATGAGTACGAAGACGAATTTGTGCGGTTTGAAATTGCACCAAGGTGTTTTTTCAAAATAAAGAAGGATGCTCATAAAGTATTCAAGAGATGTTTTGATGAATGTAACGAAAAATTTGCAAAAATTATGCAAAATATATCTCCAGAAACAGGATGGAAAAGTACATCTTTTACTATAATGAATGTGAGATGTAGAAAATATCCGACATGCATACAATGTAGATGTGAAGATCTTGAAGATATTTTAAAAGATAAACAGCAAAATTTTGTAAAATTCGTTGAAAAGTCTTTTAAAGAGAAGAAACTCTGTGAAGAAGTAACTTTTAAGCTATTAAAACAATATAGAAAGATACTTCTTGAGAATAATCCCATTATGTTTATAACAAATGCGGAAACTGAAGAGATATATGCTATTGATAATAAATTAGTAGCAAAAAGAGTACCAATTTTCTCAATACAAGAAGATTTAGAAACAATAGTTAGTGAAATTCTTCCAAGTGATTATAACTTTTTGATTAATAGGATATATAATTATCTTGTTTCCCCTAAAGAAAAAATTTCGGCACAGATAAGAATAAAAAAAATCAAAGAGAATGGATTAAGTGGTGTTATTTATGTGGGAAAAGAAAGGTTCCCAATAGTTAAATATAGAGATATTCTCTACAAAGAATATTTTTATACCATTGTACCTATTAAGCCTAATGAGGACAAGGAGGAAGCTGAAGAAAGGTTTGGTGAATCTATATCACTTAAACCAACCGTATGCAAGAAGATAATTGATAAAATTGATGCAAGCATCTTACCAGAGTACTGCTATATAGAGGAGGTTAATCAACGCTATTACTATTATTGCAGAGACTATTTTGGTAAATATCGCAAAATGATTACAAACTTCAATCAGGTATTTGTTTTGGAAAATGGTAGAATGAGCGACGCTTTTGGTTATGATGACACGTATGAAATAAAAGAACATGATTTGGGAAAAATCAAAGAGTTTTATAAAAGAGAGAAGAATAACGTTCATTATGCTTTTTTCGAAGTCATTTTTAAATCTTAAAATTGGAAAAGAGATTTGAAATAAATCTCTGAAATCAAAAAGTCTAGCTTTAAAAAGCTGGACTTTTTGATGGAAAAAGAATAGAAAACTTTTGAAATTTAATTAGTTAACATTTTTCAAAGATAGACGAAATTGCAAAACCTAAAATGATGCAAGTTAGAATAATTAGAAGTTCTAAACCAGATGAAAAGGTTGGAAATAGTACAAAAATTGAGCCAAGTGTAAATCCTATTATTCCTGCAAATGTTATATTATGAAATCTGTCTAAAAGAAATTTAGTAAATTTCATAAAAACAAAACAACCAATAATCAATCCAATTCCCATAGGTATTAAGACATTAAAAGATAGTGTGGAAATACCTGTCAAATATATAGAATATACACCAAGTAGCATCAAAATTATAGTACTACTAACTCCAGGAACAACAATTCCAACAGACATAAGAAAGCCAGATAACATTAAGTATAGAAAACTCACATTTTCTATACTTTCTATATTTGTGGTAGAAAGTAAGCTTTCCAATAATACACTTCCAACACCAATAGAAAAACATATAAAAAAAGCTAAAAAATATTTAAAATTAGTTATCTTTTTTAAGTTGATATTTAAACTATTTAAAAGACTAGGAATAGTTCCTAAAATAAGTCCTATAAAAATAGAATTAGTTTGGATAGGAAATGTAATCAAAAAAAATTGTAAAAAATTACTAAAAATCAATACACCAACAAGTACACCAATAAAAATAGGCAGTAAAAATCTAAAATTTTGTTTGATATCTTTAAAAAAGTACAATATACTATCTAATAATTTTTCATAAATTCCAAAAATAACACAAAGAACGCCACTACTAATTCCAGGTAAAATAGCTCCAGCACCAAGAGCAATACCTTTAAAAATACTAGAAACAAAATGCATTAAAAACACCTCAATAATAGTTATTCTGCAAGAAAAGAAAAAATAACAATTAGGTCAGGCACTTTTATTTTTCTCAAACATATAATTTGAGTATGAGAATAAATGGAGGTGCTAATATGTTTGCATCACTTTGTATAACTGGGGTATTAGGATTTATAGAATTTTTGAAATCAGCAGTTTTTGTTGTTCGGATATATTCAAGGAGGAGCGTTATTTCCAGAACCATTAACAAGTGAAGAAGAGAAAAAATGTTTAGAATTAATGGAACAAGGAGATGAAGAAGCAAGAAATTTATTAATAGAAAGAAACTTAAGATTAGTTGCACATGTTGCAAAAAAATACAGTACAGCAAAAGTTGACCAGGATGATTTGATATCAATCGGAACTATTGGACTTATAAAAGGAGTTAATAGTTTTAAAATGGAAAAAGGAGCAAGGCTTTCTACATATGTTTCCAGATGTATAGATAATGAAATTTTAATGCACTTAAGAGCTACGAAAAAGTTAGGAGCAGAAGTGTATTTGAATGAACCGATTGGAAAAGATAAAGATGATAATATAGTAACTTTGCAAGAAGTATTAGAAAACAACGAAAGAAATATCGAAGAAGAAGTAGATATCAAAATGAAAATAAAGTTGCTATTAGAAAAAATGAAAGAGGTATTAAAAGATAGAGAAAGGACAATTTTAGAGTTAAGATTTGGAATAGGTGGTCATAAACCAAAAACTCAGCATGAAATAGCTTCAATGATGGGAATATCCCGTTCATATGTTTCGAGAATTGAGACTAAAGCTATTGATAAGTTATCGAAAGAAATAAAAGAGTAAATGTGAAATTCTTGTAAAAAAACTTTTCAAATATAATAAATGTGGTATAATATTAAAAATAAATTGAAGAAAGGGAAGGTTTATGACAAGAGTAAAATTAAAAGATAGAATATTACCCACATATACAAAAGGTGAAGAAATTTTTAATATGACTTCTCATATAGTAGGGGCTGCTGTTGGTATAGTTGCATTAGTGCTATGTGTTGTATTTGCAGCAATTCATGGAAATGTATACGGAGTTGTTAGTGGTTCAATATATGGAGTAACAATGATTCTTTTATACACAATGTCAAGCATATATCATGGATTAAGTCCAAAAAGATATTCAAAAAGGGTATTTCAAGTTTTAGACCATTGCTCAATATTTTTATTAATTGCAGGTTCATATACACCATTTGCACTATGTACATTAAGAGAATATGACACTGCTACTGGTTGGGTAATCTTTGGAGTGATTTGGGCAGTTGCAATTTTAGGAATTACATTAAATTCAATTGATATAAAAAGATATAAAAAGTTTTCAATGATATGCTATTTGATTATGGGATGGTGTATTGTTGTAAAAATTAATTTATTACCACAGTTACTAGGAAAAATAGGATTTATATTATTACTTGCTGGAGGTATAGCATACACAGTAGGAGCAGTTTTATATGCTTTAGGAAAAAAACATAAATATATGCATTCTATATTTCATTTGTTTATTTTGGCAGGTAGTATTTTACAATTTTTCTGCATATTATTATATGTAATGTAGAAAATAAAAAAAGACTTTATATAAATGAATAAATCATAAAATCCCCACATAAATTTAATATATTTTAGCATAATTTTATATGAAAATCAAATTTAAAAAAGTTAAAATAAATGAGAATAATTAATAAAAAATGAGATAAAATAATATAGAATCATAAAAAACACTTTAAACTAAAAAATTATTATTTGTAAATTAAATTACTGTATGCTAAAATATAAATAACTTAAAAATAATTAAATAGTAATTAATTTTCCCTGCGTAGTGCGTATAGACAGAATTTTTAGAACCAACAAATTTATAAGAGGGGCTGATCTCGTAAATATGGCGTGCAAGCTCACCGTTTGTAGTGAGAAGCCCATGAGTATTTAGGTAGGCACCCACCTGTTTTTAGGAGCAGGTCCTTAAAAATTCCAAGTATCTGACGGCTAAGGCGGGGTATTTTTTTATTTGCAGGGATTAAGGGACGGTCCTAAAATCCCTGCTTTTAAATGACATAAAAGGTAAATAACAATGTATTTCATAGAAAAAATGGATTTTAGGACCGTCCCTTAATCCCTGTTTCCTAAAAACAAAATTGCTTTTGCATAAATTTTACAAGCTAACAACAACTTGTCAATATTAACAAATTCATCAGTTTGATGGCACATATCTTTATCACCAGGAAAATTTGCTCCAAAAGAAACACAATTAGGAAATGCTCTAGCAAAAGTTGCGCCACCAATTGTAATTGGCTTACAATTAGAATTAGTTTCTTCATTATAAATTTTACAAAGAGATTGTACTAATTCAGAATTTGGGTCAATATATAAAGCGGGCATATAGTGAGATTTATCAAAGTCAAGATTAATATATTTACTAGTAGCCTTTATAAAAGCAGCTCCAATTTTAGTAATATCAGTATGAACAGGAACTCTCAAATTCATTTTTATTTTCATAAAACCATTTTCAATTCCAAAATATCCAACATTTAAAGTTAATTTTCCAGATTCATCTTCAAATTCAATTCCTAGGTTTTTACCATCAAATTGCAGACCAATATATTTAGTGAAAAAGTCAAATAAATCAATAGTATATCCATAAACTTTAAAAATTTTATCAAGGATAATTATTAATCTAGAAATAGAATTAATACCTAAATCAGGATGTGCAGCATGTGCAGAAATACCATGTGAAGTTAATTTGATTTCCTCATTATCAATTTTATAAATATCAATTTCGAAATTAGTTTCTTTAATAATAGATTTTAAATTATTAATAAAATCCCCAGTTTTTATCTTATCTGTATTAATACTTAAAACAACACTACAAATTTTAGGAACAACATTAGTAGCATTATTATTACAATCAATGTCTGTTATTTTAATATCAATATTTTTAAATTGAGAAATATCAGCCTTGATTTCTTGAGTAAGTACAGCCTTTTCAGCATAAATACAAGGAAAATCAGCATCTGGACTAAAGCCGATAGAAGGGATTTCTTCATGAGCTTTATAATATTTTATACAGTCCCAATCTCTTTCTTCATTTAATCCCAATATTAATCTTACACGTTTTTTTATCTTTACTGTTTCCATTACATATTTCATAGCATATAGAGAACTAATTACAGGGCCTTTATCATCAATTGTACCTCTACCAAAAATATAACCATCAGAAATTGTTCCACTAAAAGGAGGATATGTCCAATCTTCACCTTCAGGAACAACATCAAGGTGTCCAATAATTCCAACTAATTCATCACCTTCGCCAAATTCAATATATCCACAATAACCATCAATATTTTTTGTCCTAAAACCTAAGCTTTGTCCTAAATCTAAAGTGTATTCTAAAGCTTTATTTATATTTTCTCCAAATGGATATTGTGGATTATTACTTTTTGAGTAATAACTTGGTATTTGAATTAATTTTTGTAAATCTTTTATTATTTTTTCTTTATTTTCTTCTATAAATTTTTCTAACATACAACCAGTCCTTTCTTTAGTAAAATATATTATATTATATATCTAATTATGTATAAATTGCAATGGAACAAAATATTTTATTTAAACACATTAAAATGAAAAGAAAAAATAGAGAAAAAGGCGATGTGAACACAAAAATGTGGAAGAAAACCGCAAAAATGTGGTTTAAAATTCATGTTCAAGTAAAAAATGTTATAGTAAAATGTGTATGCAAAGAAAACATAATGGATACAGCACGAGAATTTGGGTACAATAAAACAAACGAAAAGTCAAAAAAGAAAACGGAGGAATGAGAAAAAATGAAAGAAAGTAGAAAATATGTAAACACAAACAAATTTAAGTATTTAAAAGGAGCAAGAGGTATTACATTAATAGCACTTGTTATTACTATTATCGTACTATTAATATTAGCTGCAGTATCAATAGCAACATTAACAGGAGAGAATGGGGTATTAACAAGAGCAAATGATGCAAAAATGGAAACAGAAAAAGTAACTGCAAGAGAAAAAGTAGAAATAGAAGTATTAGGAAGTTATAGAAGAGATGGAAATTTAGATTATGACTTATTGGAAGACAATTTAAATAATATAGACGGAATACAAAATGTGCCAAGTCCAATAACAAAAGATAGCTTTCCAATAGAAGTAATAGTAGAGGGATATAATGTAATAATAGATGATGAGGGAAATGTATCAGTAGGAGATAATGGACAAGGTGAAGGAGAAACAACTACATTACCATCAACAGAAGATACGAAACCATTTTTGCTAAGTGGATCCCAAATAATAGAAGATGATTTGAGCAGAGGAGTAGTAATAAAGGACAGTAATGGTAATGAATGGACATGGATAGAGGTACCAAAGAGTATATATACGAATACAGAGTATAATGGAGGATCAGCACCAAGTAGTTCAGAAGATTATGAAAAGATAGAAAGTATAATGCAAAATTATGCAAGCACATATAGAGAAGCCGGTTTTGAAGATTCATGGTATTCAGAAGAACAACATGGATTTGCAAGTAGTACAGAATATGAAAATTGGAAAAAAGGGATGTTAAAAAGTGTATATGAAAATGGTGGATTTTATATAGGAAAGTATGAGGCAGGAACATTTGATAATCCGGTAACGTCAAATGATAATAAAGGAAGAGAAGCAGTGATACAAGAAGGAGCATATCCATATAACTATGTAACATGCAAACAAGCGCAAGAAATATCAGAAGGATTAGCAACAGGAGGAAGAACAGGTAGTTTAATGTTTGGAATACAATGGGACTTAGTGTTAAAATATATAGAAAATAAGAGCGGAAAGACGATATCAGAGTTAAAAGAAGATAGTAAGAACTGGGGAAACTATAAAGATGCAACATTTGAAGTAACAAAAGGAGCGTATTCAATAGACTATGGTGCTACTTATACACAAGTAAATAAAACATACTTAAAACAAGAATTAGAGGTGTTTTTTACGACAGGAGCCACAGAAAGAAATAGTACATTAAATATTTATGATTTGGCAGGAAATGTATTTGAATGGACTTTGGAAAAAAGTATTAGCAATAATGAACATACCGATTTATGTGCATACAGAGGAGGTTATTCTTATGTCGTGGGTTCTGCTTGCCCAGCTTTTAATCGCAGGAATGATAATACGTCTTTTAATAACTATGGTATTGGTTTTCGTCCCGCTTTATGGTAAAGCTAGATTCTATGGAAAACGAGAATATAATTTTAACAAAACTTGAAATAGCAATAAATTTTTATTGCTATTTTTATTTAATTATGATAAGATAGTTCTGGTAAAAAAGAGAATAAAAAATTAGAAGAAGTGTCCCAAAATGGACAAAAATGTCCAAAAAGAAACGTCCCCAAAAGGACAAAAGGGACGAGGAGGAAAAGATGAGCGAAAAATTTTATGTAACAACACCAATATATTACCCAAGTGGAAGATTCCATATAGGAACAGCATATACAACAGTATTAGCAGACAGTATTAAAAGATATCATAAGCTAAAAGGCGAAGATACATACATGCTAACAGGAACTGACGAGCACGGACAAAAAATTGAGCAAAAAGCAGAAGATGCTGGAAAAACACCAAAAGAGTATGTAGATGAAATGGCAAAAATGGCAAAAGAATTATGGGCAAAAATGGACATACAATATGATGACTTTATCCAGACAACTGAAGAAAGACACACAAAAATAGTTCAAAAAATATTTGATAGATTTATGGAACAAGGTGACATTTATAAAGGAGAATATGAAGGATGGTACTGTATACCATGTGAAACATATTTTACTGAAACACAATTAGTTGATGGAAAATGCCCAGATTGTGGAAGAGAAGTAAAGCTTATGAAAGAAGAAGCGTATTTCTTTAACATGAAAAAATATGTTGACAAATTATTAAAATATTATGATGAACATCCAGACTTTATAAAACCAGCTTACAGAAAAACAGAGATGATAAATAACTTTATAAAACCAGGATTGGAAGATTTATGTGTAACAAGAACTTCATTTGATTGGGGAATAAAAGTTCTAAAAGATCCAAAACATGTAATATATGTATGGGTAGATGCCTTAACCAATTATTTAACAGCACTTGGATATTTATCAGAAGATGATACATTATTCAAAAAATACTGGCCAGCAGATTTACAAATAGTTGGAAAGGACATTGCAAGATTCCATTTGATATATTGGCCAATATTCTTAATGGCATTAGATTTACCATTACCAAAAACAATTTTAGTTCACAACTGGTTTATGATGAAAGATGGAAAAATGTCAAAATCAAAAGGTAATGTAACATACCCAGAAACACTAATTGATAGATATGGTTTAGATGCTACTAGATATTTCTTATTAAGAGAATTGCCTGTATCACAAGATGGAATATTCTCACCAGAAAGTTTTGTTGAAAGATACAATTTTGACTTATGTAATGATTTAAGTAATTTATTAAATAGAACTGTATCAATGGTAAATAAATATTTTGGAGGACAAGTTCCAGAATACAATGGAACACCAAATGAAGTTGACGAAAAATTTGAAAAATATACTATTGAACAAATCAATAAATTTGATGAAAAATGGAACGAATATGAAATAGCAAATAGTATTCAAGAAATTTGGAACTTAGTTTCTAGAACAAACAAATATATTGATGAAACAATGCCTTGGAGCTTAGCAAAAGAAGAAAAAACAGAACAATTAAAATCATCAATGTATCATCTAATTGAAAATTTAAGAAGAATAGCAATATTAATTAAGCCATTTATGAATGAAACAGCAGATAATATATTAAGACAAATAGGTGTAAGTGATGAAAATCTTAAAAACTGGGATAGCTTAAAAGGAGAATACAACAAAATAAAAAGTGCTAAAGTAATCGAAAAAGGTGAACCAATCTTTATGAGATTAAAACCAGAAGAAGAGATAGAATATTTACAAAATGCAATGAAAAAATAAATAAAATAATAAAGTAAAAAAAGATGAAGGGAGAGATTTATAATGAAAGAAACAAAAGACGACACAAAATTACAAAACAAAAAAGAAAAAGAAAAAAAAGTAACAAAAGGAAAACACAAGGAAGAACCAACATTAGGAGATATAGTGTTTAGAGTATTAATAGTTGTAGTTATTTTCTTTATTGCAGTTATAGCTTATGCTTTTTATATTCAAGGAATAGGAGATACAAGCTCAGTAGATAATAATGCAAATCAAAACGTAACAAGAACAATTGAAAAAACAAATTAAACATTATGTAAGAGGATGTAAGAAATGAAATGATTAATGAATTTAGAGAGCCAAATATATATTTAATAAACACAGAAGATAAAAAAAATAAAAACATTGCAATAAAAATAGCATTAGTAGTATTAATTATTATAACATTAATACTACTGATATTTGTTGCAAATAATTCAATAAATATAATAAAAAACAATGAAATATATAAACAATATGAAGAACAGTTGTCAATTTTAAAAGAGCAAGAAGAAGCGGAAAGACAAGCAAAAATTCCAAAATTGACAGAACAGGGGATGCAAAATATAGAAAATATATATCATTGTGATACAAAACGTGCATTTTTGACTTTTGATGATGGACCTTCAAGTATAACAAATACTATTTTAGATGTATTAAAACAAGAAAATATAAAAGCAACATTTTTTGTTTTAGGATCAAGAGTAGAAGCAAAACCAGAAGTGGTAAAAAGAATTTATGATGAAGGTCATTATATTGCAAATCATGGTTATTCACATGTTTATGAAAGTATATATGCAAGTCCACAAGCGGTTTTAGATGAATATAATAAATGTAATGACGCAGTAAAAAACGCAATCGGAGTGCCAGAATACAATTCGCATTTGTTTAGATTCCCAGGGGGACTTGTAGGGGGCAAATATGCAGAAATAAAAAGTCAAGCAAATGAATTATTAAAACAAAACAACATAGTACATGTAGATTGGAATGCTTTAAATGGAGATGCTGAAACAAATGATTTGAGTATTGAATTTGAATTGACAAGACTACAAGAGACAACACAAAATAAAAATAGTGTTGTAATATTGATGCATGATGCACCAATAAAAAAAGTGACAGCAGAAGCATTACCACAGATTATTTCATATTTAAGAGAACAAGGATATGAATTTGAAAATTTTTATGAAATCATTAAATGAGGAGGAGGAGAGAGAATTGCCTAAAAAAGAACAAGTACGAGAAAATATAGAGGAAAAGTTAGAATACATTGGATTAGATTTAAGCAAAATACCTGCATCCATAAAAAAATTCGAGCCATTAGAGTTTAGAATTCCTAAATTTTATGATGAAAAGCAATATAGGCAATATCGCTATATTCCAATAAAAGATATTCAAATATTATTAACACCAACAAATAGATTAGATGAACTAGAAGAAAAATATAAAAAGGCCAGTCCGTTATATGAATATCTAGATCAGAAAAAAGAAGAAAATATTTTAAAACATACTAAATTTTTAGAAATGCTTAAACAAGTTAAAATAGAAGATATAGAAAAAGTAGAAGAAGAACAAGCAAATTTAAACAAAAAAATACCATTCAAGGTTAAATTTGAAGGTAATTATTTATGGCAAATTTACTATTCAGAAAATACAGACAAATATTTTATGTTAGTACCAACAGAAGAATCTGATTATTCAACATTCTTCTTTTTATTGAAAAAACAATTAGAAAAAAGAAGGACAGGAAAAATATTTGTACCAATCAGAAATGTTGGATATAGTAGTGAATATATAAGAAAAAATGAGTTTGAAGATTTAGAAAACTACTTATGGCTATTTACTAAAGATTGGCCATTAATATATGAAGTATATGATAAAAAAGATGAATTAACTATTCAAATTGTTGGAGAAACTGAAGTTTATGAAAAAGTAAAAAGCAATTACAATAAAAAATTAAAAACAAAAGAAGAAGCAACACAGTTTTATAAACTATTAAAAGCTATGTTTATATTGCAAACTGAACTTCCAGATTATTTTAATTTTAGAACTGATATAGATAAAAACGGAGAAATAGAATTTTATTTTGAAGATATAAAAATGGAATATCCAGACTTACCACAATGGATACTAAATAAATACAATTTAGGGATAGAAAAAATAGATGTAGCTAATGAATTGATAGAAGAAAATAAAATCAAGTTAAAAAAATTACAAGAAGAAGGAGCAATTCAAGAAATAGAATATCTTGCAAAAGAAAAACAAATATCAACATTTTTAGAATGTAAAAAAACTTTCTTTGGTAAATTCAAATACTACTTTAAATATAGTAAAAAAAATAAAAAAATAGAGAAGCAAGAAGAAATATTAAAGGACGAAAAACCAGAAAAAGCAAGGAAGAAAAAAACAAGAAAGAAAAACAAAAAAGAAAATTACACAATTGAAGAACTTTTAGAGTTATATCAAGAATTAGCAAAATTAGAAACAGAATTAAAGAATTTGTTAATGGATATAAATGCTCTAAAACTAAAAAATAAAAACAGGAAAAAGAAGATTGAAAATGCAACGAAATTTATTGAAGAAATAGATAGTCATAAAAAAAGCATATTTGAATTTTGGAAATATACAAATAAAGATGAAGTTGCAGCGCTTGCAGAAGGTGAAGTTGAAGAAGTAAGTACAATTAAAAAAATTACGAAAGTATTTGATTTTGAAGAAGACTTTGAAAAATTTGGAAAGACAATGGACAAAATTCAAAGGAGAGTTTTAACAAAGGACGAAACAGATAGCTTATATATTTTATCAACAAATTTGGAAGAAATATTAAACAAAGTAAAAAATAATGACGTTTTACCAAAAGATATAGAAAGCAGTTTAAAAGAAATAAAGAAAGAAGCAAAAGAAGAAAAAATGCTAACTTCAGATGAGGAGTTTGATATTTTTGGTGGAATGGTACAAGATAAAACAAAAATATCAAAAATAAGAGACAAAAAGCACAGAGAAATAGCAAAAGATAAATACAGTATTCTAGAAATAAGTAAAAACACAAAACAGATAGGATATAAACTTGCATTAGAAAAAGTAGTAGAAAATATTAAAAATGCTATTCAAAAAGTAGTAGTTGTTGATGATTTGCCTATATATAAAGCAATTGCGGATGGTGAACTTAATAATAAAAACTTTAATTTATTTAATATAAATGAAGAATTTAAAAAAAATAATATAATTGAAAAAGAAGGAAATAAAATCAATTTATATAAAATAAATCTAAAAAAAGGAATTAATGCCATTAGCTATACAAATATCATTTTTTACGACAATCAAAACAAAACCTTACCAGTTGGACAAGACTTATCTACGAAAATTTTAGTAGATATCAGCAAAACACAGTTAGAGGAAAAATCAAAGAGAGAATTTCATATGGTGAATTTTGAAGAAAAAGACAATGATTTTTCAAAAATAAATATCAAGACAATTAATGTATATGAGTATGAAATAACATAATTAGGAACAAATAATTAATTAAAGAATATAATATACAAAAAAGGAGGTAATAAATTGCGTAGAATATTAAGAAAAACATTGGCTGTATGTTTGATTGGTTTAGGATTAGGAATATTAATGGTTTTATTACTTCCGGCGACAGGTTGGTTATTTATAATAGGAGTAGCCGTAGTGAGTATTGGAATAATGTGGCTTGCTTGTTAAAAAGGAGGGAGATACATATGACGATTGTAGTAAAAAAAGTACCAAAATTTCTAAGAGGTATTGTAAAGTTGATATTTGGAATTAAAGAATAAGAAAATTAGACATTAATAAAACATAATAAACAGAAACAAAAAAAGAGCTTAGGCTCTTTTTACTTTTCCATCTTTTAAACATTTAGCACATACATAAATTCTTCTTGTTTCACCATTTACGTCTGCTTTAACTCTTCTTAAGTTTGGTTTCCAAGTACGTGGTGATCTTTTGCTTATATGAGAACGAGTAATGCTAAGTTTATTTCCATGACTAGCTGATTTTTGACAAATTTCACATACTGCCATTCTTAACTGCACCTCCTAAATTCATAAATAAATTGACTATTTACAAGTTTACCACAAAAAAATAAAAAAAACAAGTATTTTTTGAAAATTATGAAAAATTCCTTGCAAATTAGGAAAAATGTGGTATAATAAATAGGCTTTAAAAATAATTGGTAGGGGACATTCCTAAACTTAATTAGAAATGACCAAAGAGTAAGGTGTGTCACCTGTCATTAGAAAAAAGAAAGGATTGAATAGAATGAAATGTAAAGTTGAAAAAACAAAAAACGCAAATGAAGTAAAATTAGAAATAACAGTAGAAGCAGAAAAATTTAATGACGCAATAAAAAAAGTATACTTCAAAAGTGCAAAATATTTTAATATACCAGGATTCAGAAAAGGTAAAGCACCAATGAATATAGTAGAAAAATATTATGGAAAAGAAATCTTTTATGAAGACGCTTTCAATGAAGTTGCAGGAGAAGCATTAGATGAAGCAGTAAAAGAAAACGATTTATATGTTGTATCAAGACCAGATATTGATGTAACACAAATTGAAAAAGGAAAAGATTTAATATTTACAGCAGTAATGCAAACAAAACCAGAAGCTGAACTTGGAAAATATAAAGGAGTAGAAATCAAAAAAATCGAATACAAAGTAACAGCAGAAGATGTAAATCATGAATTAAGTCATATGCAAGAACACAATGCAAGAATGATTACAGTAGAAGATAGACCAGTAGAAAGTGGAGACATCGTAACAATTGACTTTGAAGGATTTGTTGATGGGAAAGCATTTGATGGTGGGAAAGCAGAAGGTCATGAATTAGAAATAGGAAGTAACACATTTATACCAGGATTTGAAGATCAAATAATTGGAATGAAAATCGATGAAGAAAAAGATATAAATGTTAAATTCCCAGAAGAATACTTTTCAAAAGAATTAGCTGGAAAAGATGCAACATTTAAAGTTAAATTACATGAAATAAAGAAAAAAGAATTACCAAAATTAGATGACGAATTTGCAAAAGATGTAAGCGAATTTGATACATTAAAAGAATTAAAGGAGGATATAAAGAAAAAACAACAAAAACAAAATGATGATAAAGCAAAATATGAAACTGAAGATGCAGTAATAAAAGCTGTTTGTGAAAATGTAAAAGTAGATATTCCATCAGGAATGATTGAAACTGAAGTAGATAACATGATAAAAGATATTGAACAAAGATTATCATATCAAGGATTAAAATTAGAACAATATCTTCAAATGATGGGTAAAACTACTGAAGAAATGAGAAAAGAATATGAACCTCAAGCAATAGATAGTATTAAATCACGTTTAGCTTTAGAGGCAGTAATAAAAGCTGAAAAAATAGAAGCAACAGAAGAAGAAGTTGACGAAAAAATGAAAGAAATGGCTAAAAATTATGGAAAAGAAAATGACGAAGAATTCATGAAAAATGAAAATGTAAGAAATTACATCAAAGATGGATTAACATCACAAAAAGCAATAGAATTTTTAGTAAAAAACGCAAAAATGAAATAATATAAATAAAAGCTGGGGTGAATAATTATCCTAGCTTTTAGCATTTGTTTATTACCTATTATTCATATTAAACGTATATATAAAACGAAATAATAAAGCAAATGTTTATAAAATTTAATAAAAAAATCAAAAACTATTGTTTATATTTCAAAATAATGGTATATAATTAATAAAGGAAAACAAGGAGGAATAGAATTATGTTAGAAAAAAATAGTTTAGTACCATATGTAATCGAACAAACAAGCAAAGGAGAAAGATCATACGATATTTTCTCAAGATTATTAAAAGATAGAATAATATTTTTAGGAGAAGATGTAAATGCAACAACAGCAAGTTTAGTAATTGCACAATTATTATTCTTAGAATCAGAAGACCCAGATAAAGATATCAATTTATATATAAATTCACCAGGTGGATCAATAACAGATGGAATGGGTATAATAGATACAATGAATTATATCAAATGCCCAGTATCAACAATCTGTATTGGAATGGCAGCAAGTATGGGAGCAGCTTTACTTGCAGCTGGTGAAAAAGGAAAAAGATTTGCAACACCAAATGCTGAAATCTTAATTCACCAACCATTAATCGGTGGTGGCGGACTTTCAGGTCAAGCAACAGAAATCAAAATACATGCAGATCATTTAGTTAAAACAAGAGAAAAATTAAATAAATTCCTAAGTGAAAGAACAGGTCAAACTGTTGAAACAATCCAAAAAGATACAGAAAGAGATAATTACATGACAGCTGAAGAAGCATTAAAATATGGATTAATAGATGGAATTATGGACAAAAGAAAATAATTATTGTTTAAATTAAAAATAAGTTCATAATTGTTTCAAAAAAATTGGTCCCCCTTTTAAGGATATCCACCAATTTTTTTGAAATCAATTACAAACATACCATAAAATAATTTAAACAATAAATTAAATAAGAAAAGAATGGAGAATATAGTATGGCAAAGAATAGTACACCTAAAAGTGTAAGATGTTCATTTTGTGGTAAATCACAAGAAAATGTAAGGAAAATAGTAGCAGGACCAGGAGTATATATTTGTGATGAATGTGTAGAGCTTTGCAATAGTATAATAGAAGCAGAATTATATGAAGATGAAAAAGCAGGATACAGCTTAAACGAATTAACTGACATACCAAGTCCTAAGGAAATAAAAGCAGTATTAGATGACTATGTAATTGGTCAAGAAGAAGCTAAAAAAACATTATCAGTAGCAGTATACAATCATTATAAAAGAATAGCACATGAAGAAGTGCAAAATAAAGATGATGTAGAAATACAAAAAAGTAATATCCTATTATTAGGACCAACTGGTTGTGGAAAAACACTTTTAGCAAGAACATTAGCAAAAATATTAAATGTACCATTTGCAATAGCAGATGCAACAACATTAACAGAAGCGGGATATGTAGGAGAAGACGTTGAAAATATCCTATTAAAATTAATACAAGCAGCAGATGGAGATATTCAAAAAGCAGAAAAAGGAATTATATATATTGATGAAATAGACAAAATAACAAGAAAATCAGAAAATCCATCAATAACTAGAGATGTAAGTGGTGAAGGAGTACAACAAGCATTACTAAAAATAATAGAAGGAACAATTGCATCAGTACCACCACAAGGAGGAAGAAAACATCCAAACCAAGAACTAATACAAATAAATACAGAAAACATTTTAATAATATGTGGTGGAGCTTTTGAAGGACTTGAAAACATCATAAAAGACAGAACTGGTGAAAAAGCAATAGGATTTGGAACACAAATAAAAAGCCAAAAAGAAATCAATAAATATGAAATATTCCAAGAACTATTACCACAAGACTTATTAAAATTTGGACTAATACCAGAATTTATAGGAAGATTGCCAATAGTAGCAACACTAAAAGACTTAGATAGAGAGGCTTTAATACAAATATTAGTAGAACCTAAAAATTCATTGGTAAAACAATATCAAAAACTATTTGAAATAGATGGAGTAGAATTGGTATTTGAACAAGAAGCCCTAGAAGCAATTGTTGACAAAGCAATTGAAAGAAAAACAGGAGCAAGAGGCCTTCGTTCAATAATAGAAGAAAGAATGAGAGACATCATGTTTGAAATCCCATCTAATCCAGATATAGAAAAATGCATTATAACAAAAGAAACAATTTTGGATAACAAAGGACCAGAATTAGTTATAAATGAAAATAAGAACAAAAAAGAAAATAATGATAAGCCTACAGGTAAAAAGAAAAGACAAACACCTGCAGCATAAAAAATAGAGGAAGATTAATAAAAAATTAATTTTTCCTCTATTTTTTCTTCATAATATTTATGGTATACTATTATCAGAAAATGAAAGGAAAGGGATTTACAATGTACAATATTTTAGTTGTTGATGATGATAGAGAAATAGTAGGAGCAATTGAAATATATTTAAAAAAAGAAGGATATAACATAATAAAAGCCTACAATGGAAATGAAGCATTAGAAAAAGTAAAGGAAAATGAAATACATCTAATAATTCTAGATATTATGATGCCAGAAAAAGATGGATTAGAGACATTAGAAGAATTAAGAAAAGACAAATCTATACCAGTAATTCTCTTGTCAGCAAAATCTGAAGATTATGACAAAATAGGAGGATTAAATCAAGGAGCAGATGATTATATAACAAAACCATTTAACCCATTAGAATTAATTGCAAGAGTAAATTCGCAAATAAGACGTTATGTATCATTAGGTGCAATGGAGAAAAAGGATAATAAACAGATATATAGAACAGGAGAATTAATACTTGATGATGAAACTAAAAAGGTCACAGTAGATGGCAAAGAAGTAAAACTAACAGCAACAGAGTTTAATATATTGAAATTCTTATTAAAGAACAAAGGAAAGGTATATTCTATTCCTCAAATATATGAAAATGTTTGGAATGAAGAAAGCTATGGAGCAGAAAATATTATAGCAGTACATATAAGACACATCAGAGAAAAGATTGAGATAAATCCAAAAGAACCTAGATATTTGAAGGTGATTTGGGGGATTGGCTACAAAATAGAAAAAGTTGGGGAATAATTACAATAAAATTAGAAAGAAAGGAATGAAGCAAAAATGGAGAAATTAAGACAATCATCTATTTTAAAAATATTATGCTATATATTAATTCCGATATTAGCTGCAATATTATTTCTTAGCATTGTTCATATATCATATCTAAATGAATATCAAAGAGATGGAAATACACAAACAGAATATAAGCAAAGCCAATGGTTTGCAGATAAATATTTTTACTCTGTGTTAGATAAAGTTGGAAAAGCCGAAAGAAGTGAAGAAACAGGGCAATACATACAATTAGAAGATTCAAAAGGACAAAAATATTATTATTCAGAGGACTACTATTCCGACTCTGAAATTTGTATAAATTATATAATAATAGATAAAGAAACAGGAAACATGTATACAAACATAAAAAGTAATGACTATCAACAAACTATGAATGAAAACAGTTCAAATCCATATTATTGGAACATGGTAGATGGACAGATACAAACAGACATAAATTATATGAACCAAGATAATATGAAATATGATTACACATATTATCATGAAATGAATGATACTCCAGACTTAATAGATGAAACATCAAAAACTTTAAAAGATTATAATATATACACATCATATAATCAAGCAAGAACAGAGCAATCATTTGATTTTGTAACTACACAAGACATATATCAATTTGTTACTTCAAATCAAAAATTACCGGTATTTGCATTATCAATCAGTTTGATATTATTAACAATAATAGCAATATATTTATTATGGGCAATTGGACATAAAAAAGGAAAAGAAGGAATAACATTAGACTTTATAGACGAACTTCCATATGAATTAGTATTTTTACTATTTTGCTGCATAATACCAATGTTCTGGGCAATAGCAGTAAATAGTGTAACAGATAGTTTTAACTATATATTTGTAACAATACTAATAATTTCATATATAATTTGTTATGTAATGACAGCAGGATTAACAATCACAACAATAAAAAGAATAAAAGCAAAACAATTTTGGAGAAGCTTTTTAACATATAGAATATTAAGATGGTTTAAAAATAAGATAAAAAAATATATAGACGAATTCAGAAACAAAACAGATAACACTAAAAAGATATTCTGGCTTTATTGGGGATTTGTACTAATAACAACAATACTTCTAAGTATGTTTGTAACAGGAATAGCAATACTAATCTTAATAGCTTTCTGGATATGGGCATATTATCAATTAAGAAAATATGTAAGGCAAGAAGAAATGCTTAAAGAAACTTTAAAAAAAATCTACGACGGGGATACCAATGTTCACATAAACGAACAAGAACTTGAAGGAGCTTTAAAAGAAATGGCAGTATATATTAATGATATAGCAGGTGGATTTAAAAACGCAATTGAAGAAAATTTGAAGGCAGAAAGACTAAAAACAGAATTAATCACAAATGTATCACATGATATAAAAACACCATTAACATCTATAATAAACTATGTAGATTTATTGAAAAAAGAAGATATAAAAGATGAAAAAATTAAAGAATATATAGATATTTTAGATGTTAAATCACAAAGACTTAAAAAATTAACAGAAGATTTAGTTGAAGCATCAAAAGCATCTTCTGGAAATGTTAAATTAAATATTGAAAGCATAAATATCAAAGAATTAATAAATCAAACAATAGGAGAATTTAAAGATAGACTTGAAAGTAGAAACCTTCAAGTAGAAACAGATATGCCAAAGGAAGATGTAAGAATAGATGCTGATAATAGGTATATGTTTAGGATTATGGAAAACCTATTTAGCAATATTAGCAAATATGCACAAGAAAATTCAAGAGTATATATTGATGTGAAAAAGACAAATAAAAAAGTTAATATTAGTATAAAAAATATTTCTAAAGATAGACTAAATATTAGTAGTGACGAATTGATGCAGAGATTTGTTAGAGGTGATAAATCTAGATATACTGAAGGAAGCGGATTAGGTTTATCTATTGCAAAAAGTCTAACTGAACTACAAAGAGGAACTTTTGATATTGTTATAGATGGAGATTTATTTAAAGTTGTGATGGAGTGGACATATTAAATTTTGGATAAAAATATATTGAAAACAAAAAATACGTATGATAAAATGACAATCGAGAAATATAAAGCGTGAGAGGAATGTAGGTAAAATGAGAAAAATGATTGTCGCAATAATTATTTTATTAATAATATTTGTTGGAATGATAATATATAGAAATATGGCAATAAGTTCAAACAACCAAGTGAGTGTACAAGAAATAGAACAAATACAAACATATGTAACAAAAATATATATGTGGAAAGAGGTAACGGCAGAAGCATTACCTACATTTGAAAATATAAATGAAGCAAGTGATATGTGGACATGGGAAGTGGTAAAAAAGAATCTTGAAGATTATGAATTAAGCTATGAACAAATTCAAGAAAAAGCAAAAGAACTATTCGGTCCAGATTTTACAAAGGAATTCCCAAAAGAGGGCACAGAAAATTTTACATATGATGAAGAAACAGATAAATATTATGCAACAGGAATGGGACTAGACCAAGAGGAAGATTGTTTTTTATTAAATCAGATAAACAAGACAGATACTGGATATGAAGTTGAAATAGTAGAATATTTAGAAGATTACTCTCAGGAAAACATTGAAAATCTAGATACTGAAGAAGGTATTGAAAATACAAACATGCAAAATTTTCAAATAATTATCAGAAATTTAAATGATGAAGAAATAGGAAAAGTAGAAGAAAATCAAGAAAGTAGCAGTCAAGATATAGTAAAAAATAATTTAGATAAATTCACGAAAAAAATAGTAACACTTAAAAAAGAAGGCGATAATATATATGTACAAAAAGTATCTAACGAAGTGTAAAATATGTCCACACGAATGTAATATAAATAGAAATGAAAATCAAATAGGAAGATGCAAATCAAAAGACACAATAAAAATAGCATTATATTCAACTCACAATTTTGAAGAACCATGTATTAGTGGAGAAAAAGGCTCTGGAACGGTCTTTTTTTCTAACTGTAATTTAAACTGTATTTTTTGCCAAAATTATGAAATTAGTCAATTAGGAAAAGGTAAAGAAATATCTATTGAAGATTTAGCAGGAATTTTTATAAAACAACAAGAAAAAGATGTAGAAAATATAAACTTAGTAACACCTACAAGTTATGTACCACAAATTATTGAAGCAATTAAGATTGCGAAGCAAAATGGACTTAATATTCCAATTGTATATAACACAAATGGATATGAAAAAGTAGAAACTTTAAAAATGCTAGAAGGATATGTAGATATATATTTGCCAGATTTTAAATATTATTTTGATGATATAGCAAAAAAATATTCTAAAATAGATAATTATTTTGAAACAGTAACAAATGCTCTAAAAGAAATGCAAAGGCGAGTTGGGAAACCAGTATTTGATGAAAATGGAATAATGAAAAAAGGCATGATAATAAGGCATTTAGTATTACCAAATAATATTGAAAATAGTAAAAAGGTTTTACAATGGACAAAACAAAATTTGGAAGATTATACATATGTTAGTATAATGGCTCAATATTTTCCAACATATAAAGCAAAAGAAGTAGAAGAATTAAATAGAAAATTAACAAAAGAAGAATGGAAAGAGATTGAAGATTATGTTGAAGAAATAGGAATAGAAAATGGATTTATACAAGAATTAGGTGAACATGAAGAAGAATATGTGCCAAAGTGGGAGTTTTAAGCAAAAAAACATGAAAAAATTCAAGAAATTATCGCAAAATTATTGCATAATTTTAACAATAATAGTATAATAAAAAAGGTAGCATAATAATATTAAATAAACGAAAAAATAAAAAGAGAGGTAGAAAATGGATTATTTATATATACTAAGAGAAGCATTGTTATGGATAATTACAATATTCTGGTTATATCAAATAATGGTAAGTTTATGCTCACTTGTAAAAATAAAAGAAAAACCATTAAAAGTAAACAAAAATCATAAATTTATGGCTATAATACCAGCGCATAACGAAGAAGCCGTAGTTGGAAACTTGATTGAAAGCTTAAAAAATCAAAACTATGACAAAGATTTATATGATATATATGTTATTGCAGATAACTGCACAGACAACACAGCAAAAATCGCAAAAGAAGCATGTGCAATAGTATATGAAAGATTTGATGAAACAAAGAAAACAAAAGGATATGCATTAGATTGGTTTTTACAACAAAAAATTGATGAAAATGCTGACTATGATGCATTCTTGGTATTTGATGCAGATAACATAGTAGATCCAAACTTCATCAAAGCAATGAATAAAAAACTATGTCAAGGAGAAGATGTAGTTCAAGGTTATAGAGATATTAAGAATCCAACAGACAACTGGATATCAGCAGGATACGCATTATTTTACTGGACAATGCATAGATTTTATCATTTAGCAAGATATAATTTAGGATTATCACCATTATTAAATGGTACAGGTTTTATGGTAAGATTTGATGTTATAAAACCAGAAAAAGGTTTAAAAACAGTAACATTAACTGAAGACATTGAATTCTCTTTAAAAAGAATAATAAAAGGTAAAAAATTAGGATGGTCAACAGAAGCTATTTGTTATGACGAACAACCAACAGGATTTGCACAAAGTTGGTCACAAAGAAGCAGATGGACTGTTGGACATATGCAATGTATAAAAGAATATACAAAACAACTTGCGCAAGCTGCAAAAGAAAATAAGACAATGATGAATTTTGATGGTTTCCTATATATAATAGGAAGTATACCAATGTTTATAATTACTTTAATAATATTAGCAACAAACTTCTTAATGTATGCAGGAAATGGAATGACAGATGAAGAATTAGTTATAAATATAGTAAAATTCTTAGTACCAACATTTTTATTACCAATTGGTACAGCAGTTATAGCAATGCTATTAGATAGAAGACCGATAAAACCAATGCTTAAAGGATTAATTTGTTATCCATTATTTATGGGATCATGGTTACTAATAAACTTTAAATGTTTATTTAAAAGAGAAACATCATGGGAGAAAATTGACCATGTTAGAAATATCAAAATTGGAAACTCAGGAAGAAGTACAGAAACAGCAGAATTTGCTGAAAAAGTATAGCGAATATATAAAACCAACAAAAAAGCAAAGTATATATAAGAAAAAATTATCACAAGAGAAAATGGACAAAGGCTGGAATCCATTGATAATATTATATAGAAATTTCACTTTTTTAGGTCTTTCTCTGAAATAATCTTGTATTATAAAGTAAAGAAGTAGGAGAAAGCGGTAGAACACCGTTAAAACAATAATGAGGTTAGTAATAAAGTTATAAATGCTAATAAATTTAGGTGGTACCACGAAAGATAAGCCATTTCGTCCTAATTCAAGGATGAAGTGGCTTTTTGAAAGAAATTAAATTTTAAATAAAATTTGATAGGATGTGATAATATGAACCAAACGAAGTATTTAGAATACTACATGGATTCAAAAATATATAATAAAGATGAAGTGCAAAAAAGTATTGACGAAACTAAAAAAGAATTTCCAAATAAACAGATAGATGTACAAGTACATTTAAATAACTTTGGAGTATACGTCATAACTTTTACATTTAAAAATAGAAATCGTTTTATAAAAAATATATTTATAAAATTGAAATTGAAAAAGAAAAATAAGTTGTTATTAACTGAAAATACTAAGAAAGATAAAGTACAAGAACGTTACGAAAAATATAATAATAAAGTTTATGGACAATATAAAGCAACACATACATATAGACCATATTAAAGAAGGGAGAAAATAAAAATGAAAGAAGAAATTGCAAAAATCAAAGAAAATTCACAAAAAGAAATCAATGATTGTCAAGATTTAAGACAATTAAGCGATTTAAAAGTAAAATATTTAGGTAAAAAAGGTGGATTAACAGTAGTACTAAGAGGAATGGGAAAATTATCACCTGAAGAAAGACCAGTAATAGGAAGTTTAGTAAATCAAGTAAGAGATGAATTAGATGAACTATTTACTAAAAAAGAAAAAGAACTAAACAGAAAAGAATTAGAAAAAAGATTAGAAACAGAAAATATTGATGTTACAGAACCAAGTAAAAAAGTAAATTTAGGTTCACTACATCCAATAACACAAGTAATCCAAGAAGTAGAAGAAATATTCTTAGGAATGGGATATCAAATAGCAGATGGACCAGAAGTTGAAAAAGCGATATATAACTTCGATAAATTAAATACACCACCAGACCATCCTGCAAGAGACCTTCAAGATACATTTTATATCACAGATGATATAGTATTAAGGAGTCAAACATCACCAGTACAAGCAAGAGTAATGGAAAATCAAAAACCACCAATTAAAATAATATGTCCTGGAGCAGTTTATCGTTCAGATAGTGTAGATGCAACACATTCTCCAGTATTCCATCAAGTAGAAGGACTAGTTGTTGACAAAAATATTGCAATGACAGATTTAAAAGGAACTTTGGAAATGTTTGCTAAAAAATGCTTAGGAGAAAAAACAAAAATAAGATTCAGACCACATCATTTCCCATTTACAGAACCATCAGCAGAGGCAGATGTATCATGCTTTGTATGTGGAGGAAAAGGATGCAGAGTGTGTAAAGGAGAAGGCTGGATAGAACTTTTAGGATGTGGAATGGTACATCCAAATGTTTTAAGAAATTGTGGAATTGATCCAGAAGAATATTCAGGATTTGCATTTGGATTTGGAGTAGAAAGAGTAGCAATGGCAAAATTCGGAATAGAGGACATGAGATTGTTATTTGAAAATGATGTAAGATTTTTAAAACAATTTTAGGATTTTAAATCAAAAGTAGAATTTTTAAGAAAAAGATTAAATAATTTTTCTTGTAAATAATAATTATTAAAAATTTAATTTATTAAGGAGTGTTAAAATTAGTGAAAACAAAAGTATTTAAATTTCAAGATGGAAAAAGAAACGAAAGTTATATAGAAGAAATAAAACAAATTATGAGAAAAAATGAAAATGTTGATACACAAGCAAGTTTTGATGAAAATGGAAATTATGTAGTAAAAGTTTTAATTCCAGATTGGAGAGATAAATTTAGAAAAGATTCATTAGAAGCAATAAAAAGAAAACAAATGGAAAGTAAGAGAGAAGCAACATATGGAAATTGGCAAAATGCAAAGGAGTATAAGCCAAATACAAATTATAATAATGGATGGGATAGGTAAGATTAATAAGGAGTGTCCCTCAATCCCTACAACAGGGATTGAAAGAACGTCCCCTAATCCCAGGAAAGGAAGAAAGATAGATGAAAGCAAGTATTGAATGGTTAAAAGAGTATAGTGATATTGATGTAAAACCAACAGAATTAGGTGATATTTTAACAATGACAGGTTCTAAAGTTGAAACAATAGACGAAAAGGGAAATGATATAAAAAATGTTGTTGTTGGAAAAATTTTAGAAATAGAAAAACATCCAGATGCAGACAAATTAGTAGTTACAAAAGTTGATGTTGGAACAGAAAAATTGCAAATTGTTACAGGTGCAGATAATATAAAAGTTGGAGATATTGTACCAATTGCAAAAGATGGAGCAGAATTACCTAATGGTGTTAAAATTAAAACAGGAAAATTAAGAGGAATTGATTCATGTGGTATGATGTGTTCAGTTGGAGAATTAAACTTAGATTTAGCAGATTATCCAGGACAAATCGAACATGGAATAATGATTTTAGATAAGAGTTTAGAAAAAGATTTAGGAAAAGACATTGTTGAAGTTTTAAATTTAAGAGAAGATATTATCGATTTCGAAATTACTTCAAATAGACCAGATTGTTTTTCTATTGAAGGACTAGGAAGAGAAACAGCAATATCTTTGAACAAAGAATTCAAAAATCCAAGAGGAAATTTAGATAAATTAGAAGTTGAAGATAAAAAAGAAATAGATGGATTAAGAGTTGATATTGAAGCTCCTGATTTATGTTATAGATATATTGCACGAGTTGTAAAAAATGTAAAAATTAAGGAATCACCAGACTGGATGAAAAGAAGATTAAGAGCTTGTGAAGTTAGAAGTATAAATAACATAGTTGATATTACAAACTATGTAATGTTAGAGTTAGGTCAACCAATGCATGCTTTTGATATTAATTCTATTGAAGGAAAACATATTACTGTTAGAAGAGCTAAGAATGGAGAAAAAATTACAACATTAGATGAACAAGAAAGAGAATTAAATGAAGAGGACTTAGTAATTGCAGATGATAAGAAAGCTGTAGCAATTGCTGGTGTTATGGGTGGACTAAATTCAGAAATAGAAAACGATACTGAAACGGTAGTGTTTGAATCAGCAGTATTTTATGGTGGAAGTGTAAGAAAAACAGCTAAAAAAGTAGGTCTAAGAACAGAAGCATCTTCAAGATTTGAAAAAGGTTTATCTGCTGAAAATGCATTAAGAGCTGTAAATAGAGCTGTTGAATTAGTAGAATTAACTGATAGCGGAGAAGTCGTAGATGGAAAAGTTGATGTTTATCCTACAAAACAAGAAATTCATAAAATAAAATTAGATGTGGATAGAATTAATAGCTTATTAGGAACTAAATTATCAAAACAAGAAATGATTGATATATTAGAAAAATTGGAAATCAAAGTAGAAAATGATGTAGCAATTTCACCATATTTCAGAATGGATTTAACTTGTTTAGCTGACATTGCAGAAGAAATTGCAAGATTTTATGGATATGATAAATTAGATACAACTTTAATAAAAGCAGATACAACTTTAGGTGTTAGAAATAAAGAACAAAAAATAATTAAGAAAGTTAGAGATGTATTAGTAGATAGTGGTTTATCAGAAATTTATACATATGGATTTATAAGCAAAAAAGACTTGGAAAAATCAAACATTTCAGAAGAAGTTCAAAAATATGCAATAACTTTGCAAAATCCATTAGGTGAAGAATTCAAATTGATGAGACCATCAACAGTACCAAGTATGATGCAAATACTTGCAACAAATGCAAATAAGAAAAATCAAAATGTAAAATTATTTGATATATCTAGAAATTATAAAAATACAAATCATCAAGTAGAAGATGGAGAAGTTCCAGTACAAGAAGATATTTTAACAATAGGAATGTATGGAGATGATATTGATTTCTATGTATTAAAAGGAATTATTGAAAATATCTTAGAAGCAATAAGTGTAAATAGGTATGATATAGAAAAAGAAAGAAATAACAAATCATATCATCCAGGAAGATGTGCAAATATCAAAATAGGAATTGATGTAATAGGGACAATTGGAGAAGTACATCCAGAAGTATTACAAAATTATGATATAGGAAAAAGAGCATATTTAGCAGAAATTAATATTACAAAACTAGTAAAATATTCAAGAGAAAATAAAAAATATGTAGAAATTCCAAAATTTCCAGCAGTTGAAAGAGATATTGCAATAATTGTTGATGAAGAAGTTGAAGTAGGTCAAATTGAAAAAATAATTACTAAAAAAGGTAAAAAACTTCTTGAAAGCATGAAGTTATTTGATATTTACAGAAATGAAAAACTTGGAGAAAACAAGAAAAGTGTGGCATATTCTTTAATCTTTAGAGATAAAAATAAAACACTTAGTGATGAAGAAATAAATAATGTTATGGATTCAATTGTTTCTGAATTAGAGAAAACTTTACATGCAGAATTGAGACGTTAGGGACGTGCCAAATTGTTTCGAAATGAAACGAAAGGGACAGACCTTTAATAAAAAGGATTCAAGAGTAAAAAATAAATTGCTCTTGAATTTTTCTTGCAAAAATATACATAATGTGGTAAAATAGACTTTGTAACTCATTAACATATATTTCTAAACTAAATAATTTTAGAAGGGAGAAAAAATAATGATTCGGGAAGAAAAGAAAAGAGTAGTAGGTTTCAAACTGGAAGGTGTGGCATATAACACATCTAATTTATTACTTCGGCTCTTAAGATATGAGCCAGGTAATAAAAAAATTAATATTATCTGCCGAGGAATACATATAAAAGTCTCAGGAATAGATAATATGATTATTAAATGTGATGATGCAGATATCTTAGAAGTGGAAGACTATCAACTTCCATATGGAGATATTATGGAAATGTATCTTCCGTTTAATGTAAAATCCATAGATTCTATAAGTAAAAAGTTAGCAAATAGAATTGATAAAGATGAAATGTTTAATAAGTATAATTCTATTGTCTTAATAGGTGTAGGAGAAGGTGGATTATATTTAATAAATGCTGCAAAGTTCTTACATAAAAGGACAGTTAGAATTGCTACCATAGCGACTCCTTTCAAAGGCACAATGATGGCTGATGAAAGGTTTGTAAGACATAAAACAAAAAATCCAATAGATAAAATGATATATAAAATGATATATGAAGAGATTAAGAAAAAATATCATTTTCCAAATAGGATTGTATCTGGAGTGAAATTAGTTTCTGACATCCAGTATTATTATTTGGCTAAACACCGCTGGATTAATTTTGTAGCATCTCATGGAACCGCTAAGACAGTTAAGGAAGCTTTGCAATACAGACTTGCCAAAAAAGTTCTTAACTCTAGTGATAATGATGGATTAGTATCTGTTGTATCACAGGATTGTGATAGAAAGGAATTGGACAAAAAGTATGATATAAGAGCTTCACATGATGAGTCATTATTTGAAGCACTTGAGTATTTCAAAGGCTAAAAACTATGAAAATAGATATTTCTGAAAAGGGATATCTATTTTCTTTTTACTATTGTTTAAAACATAAAAATTTGATATACTTACATAAGTGAAAAAGGAGATTAAAATGGTAGCAGAAGAAAAAAAAAAAAGAAGAGCAAAAAAACTAAATAGAACATATGACTACAACATACCAAAAGAACTAGAGGACTTGATTTTAGTAGGAAGCAAAGTCATAGTGCCATTTGGAAAAGGAGAAAAACAAGAAGAAGCGTTTGTAGTTAAATTAAAAGAGAAATCAGAATTTGCAAATAAAGACATTATAAAAATAGAAGAAAATCTATCAGATAAGCAAATAGAACTTGCAAAATGGATGGCAAATAGATATTTTTGTAATGTATCAGATTGTATCAAACTTATGCTAACACCTGGAACAAGAACAAAAAATAAAGAAAAGAGAATTCAAGATAAAATCATAAATACAGTATATTTAAAAAAAGATATTGAAGAAATAGAATTTGAGATAGAAACTAAAAAAATAAAATCTGAGAAACAAATAAAAATATTAAAATTTGTAAAAGATAACAAAGGGGCAACAATACCTGAAATAGAGATGTTCACAGATACATCAAGAGCAATAGTAAATACATTAATAAAAAACGGATATTTAGAAATTGTAGAAAAAAAGGTAGAAAGAAATCCATTATTATTTAAAGATTATAAGAGAACAGAAAAATTACAATTAACAGATGAGCAACAAGAAGCATTTGAAGAAGTAGAAAAAGCGATTGATGAAAATAGATTTGAACAATTCTTATTATATGGGGTAACAGGTTCAGGAAAGACAGAGGTATATTTGCAACTAATACAAAAAGTAATAGAAAACGAAAAAACAGCAATTGTATTAGTTCCAGAAATCTCATTAACTCCACAAATGTTAGAAAGATTTGTATCAAGATTTGGAAAAGAAGATATAGCAATATTACATAGTAAACTTTCAATTGGTGAAAGACATGACGAATGGGAAAAAATAAGGAATGGAGATGCAAAAATTGTAATAGGAGCAAGGTCGGCTATATTTGCACCATTAGCAAATGTTGGAATTATTATAATAGATGAAGAGCATGATAGCTCATATAAATCAGAGACAACACCAAAATACAATGCAAAGGAAATAGCAAAGAAGTTAGCAAAAGAAAACAATATTCCATTGTTATTAGGAAGTGCGACACCTGATTTACAGACATATTATAAAGCAATGGAAAAAAAGATTAATTTATTAGAACTAACAAAAAGAGCAAATAATTCATCACTTCCATCAGTTGAAATAATAGATTTGAAGCAAGAACTTGCAAATGGAAACCGTTCAATGTTAAGTATGGAACTATATTCTAACATAGAAGAAAATTTGAAAAATAAAAGACAGACAATATTATTTCTAAATAGAAGAGGTTATTCAACCTTTATAATGTGCAGAAATTGTGGTTACACAGTAAAATGTCCAAATTGCAATATCAGTTTGACATATCATAGCTATGAAAGAAAATTAAAATGTCATTATTGTGGATATGAGCAAAATATAGTAACAGTATGTCCTGAATGTAAAAGCGATAAAATAAGATATTTTGGAACAGGAACACAAAAACTTGAACAAGAAATACATAAGCAATTTCCAAATGCAAGTACAATAAGAATGGATATAGATACTGTAACAAAGAAAAATTCACATGAAGAAATTTTAAATAAATTCAAAAATGAAAATATAGATATTTTGATAGGAACACAAATGGTGGTAAAAGGGCATCATTTTCCAAATGTAACATTAGTCGGAGTAATTGCAGCTGATAGTTCGCTAAATATAGATGATTATAGGGCAAATGAAAGAACCTTTCAAATTTTAACACAAGTAGCAGGAAGAGCAGGACGTGAGAATTTGCCAGGAAAAGTCATAATTCAAACATATAATCCACAAGGTTTTGCTATACAATGCTCAAGAGAGCAAAATTATGAAAAATTTTACGAAACAGAAATTGCTTTGAGAAAACAATTGAAATATCCGCCATTTTGCGATATAATATTAATTGGATTTAATAGTTATAATGAAAATGAAATAAGAAAAGTATCAAATCAAATGTATGAGGAATTGCAAAAAGAGTTGAACGCATTGATAAATTTGCAGGAGAATGAAATAAAACTATTTAAACCAATGCCTTGTCCAATTGATAAGATACAAAATAGATATAGGTGGAGAATTATAATAAAAGGAAATATGACAGAAGAAATAAACAGAATTTTAAATGATTCTCTAAAAAATATATATAAGCAAAATATAAAAGATACAAGAATTTCAATAGATGTGAATCCAAACAATATGAGTTAGCAGGGATTAGGGGACGGTCCTTAAAATCCCTGTTATAGAATTATTTTTCATAATACTTTTAAAAATTTATATCATTTCTCGGCTAACATTACATTATATAGTAATTCTAAACTTATAAAATAGGCACCTCTCAAAGCAAGTTTGAGATTCTCCCATTTTATAAATTAAGAATTTCTAATATAATTTCATTCACATTCGAAATTCATAAATTTTTAAAAGTATTATGAAAGTAAAAGATTTATTATGAAACAGGGATTTTAAGGACCGTCCCCCTAATCCTTGTGAGTAAAGAAAGGAGATAGACATGGCAATTAGAAATTTAAGATATCAAGGAGACGACATATTAAAGAAAAAGTCAAAAGAAGTACCAGAAGAAGATATATCAAGTGAAAAAATACAAACACTTATAGATGATATGATTGAAACAATGCATAAATATAATGGAGTGGGACTAGCAGCAGTTCAAGTTGGTGTATTAAAAAGAATTGTTGTAATTGACTTATATGATGATAAAGGACCAATAGTATTAATAAATCCTGTAATTATTAAAACAAAGGGAGAGCAAGAGGTAGAAGAAGGTTGCTTAAGTTTTCCAAATGAATTTGCGAAAATAATTAGACCTGCTGAAGTTGTAGCAGAATATACTGATAGAGAAGGAAAAAGGATGCAAGTAAAGGCTAAAGAATTATTAGCACAAGCTATATCACATGAAGTGGATCATTTAAATGGGGAAGTTTTTATTGATAAAATAATTCCAGGAACATTAGAGTATGTTGAGCCTGAAGAAAATTAGTATTGTTGAAAAATAATTACAATAAAGAAAGGATAGAAACTATGAGAGTTTTGTTTATGGGAACACCAGATTTTGCTGAAGAGTCTTTAAAAAGTTTAGTAGAAGCAAATTATGATATTATAGGAGTAGTAACAAATCCGGACAAGCCAAAAGGTAGAGGAATGAAGATGGTAGCATCTCCTGTAAAAGAATATGCAGAGGAAAAAGGATTAAAAATATATCAACCAGAAAAAGTCAAAAAAAATGTAGAATTTATTGAAGAAATCAAAAATCTAAATCCAGATGTTATATGTGTAGTAGCATACGGAAAAATTCTGCCAAAAGAAATATTAGAAATACCAAGATTAGGGTGTATTAATGTACATGGTTCATTACTTCCAAAATATAGAGGTGCAGCACCAATTCAATGGGCAGTATTAAATGGAGATAAAACAACTGGAATTACAACAATGTATATGGACGAAGGAATGGATACAGGTGATATGATTTTAAAACAAGAAGTGGAAATTGGAGAAGATGAAACAACAGGAGAATTATGGGATAGACTTTCTAAAATAGGTGGAGAGCTTTTGGTTAAAACTTTAAAAGAAATAGAGAAAGGATCAGCTCCAAGAGAAAAACAAGGAGATGATTTTACTACTGCTCCAATGTTGTCAAAAGAAATGGCGAAAATCGATTGGAACAAAAAAACAGCACAAGAAATTAAGAATTTAGTTAGAGGATTAAATCCAATTATGGGAGCTTATACATTTTTAAATGGTAAGAAAATTAAGTTCTGGAAAGTAGATTTAGCTAAAGAAGATGAGATAATGGTAGAAAATCTTGACTTTTTAAGAAATGGTGTAGTTTTATTATCAGATAGTAAAGATGGATTATATATTAAAGCAAAGGGTGGAATTATCAAAGTATTGGAAATTCAAGGAGAAAATGCAAAAAGAATGTCAATTCAAGATTATTTAAGAGGAAACTCAATATCAGAATTTGAGGTATTTGAATAAATCTAATTCATATAAAAATATAAGAGAAAAAGTAGAAGAAACGATGGATGTATAAAATAATTATACATTCATTCAGATTGTTGACAAAGTATATAAAAAATATTTTGTTCAACAATCTTTTTTTATTTTCTCCATTTCGTTTTTGAGATT
>CALXCG010000002.1 GCA_944386745.1 uncultured Clostridia bacterium
AGACCTTCATTTAAAAAGATGATTACAGATATTGAAAATGGTGTCGTTAATACTGTTATAACTAAAGACTTATCAAGACTTTCAAGAAATAGTTTTGAAGCTAACTATTACATAGAAATATATTTTTTAGAAAAAAATATAAGATATATTTCAATTTTGGATAATGTAGATACATATTTAAAAAATTCAAATAATGATATGATACAATTTAAAACTCTAATCAATGACTGGTATAGTAAAGATATTTCAAGAAAAGTAAGAAGCGGTGTATGGGCAAGGAAAGAAAAAGGAATGTATTTAGCAGCAAAAGCCCCTTATGGATATAAAAAAAGCAAAGATAATAAAAATAAATTAGAGATAGATAAAGAGCAAGCAAGAGTTATAAAAATGATTTTTAATATGTATGATGAAGGAACAAAGATTACTGATATTGCAAAGTATTTAAAAGAACAACAAATATATTGTCCAGATTATTACGATTTTGGAGGAGCTAAAAACGGAGATTATAGTTGGAGAGATGAGGCTATTAGTAGAATTTTAAAAAACAAAGTTTACATTGGACATATAGAATATGGCAAAAAGATTAATCTAAGCTATAAATCAAAAAAAGTAAAAATTATACCTAGAGAAGAATGGCAAATTGTAGAAAATACACATCAGCCAATTATTTCTAAAGAACAATTTGAAAGAGTTCAAACAAAATTAAGTATTCATAAAAAAACAAAACATAGAAAATATGAATGGAATTTAAATGGACTGGTATTTTGCAAAGAATGTGGAACGAAAATGGTAATCAAAGTAGTTCGTAATAAAGATGGAAATATTAAGTCTAAAAAGATATATTGTGGAACAGCTGTAAGAAAAAATAATACTCTTGATTGTAACAGAAAGTATAAGTCGATTGACGAGGACATAGTTGAAAAAATAGTTATAGCAAATGTAAAAGAAAAATTAAGCAAAATAAGTAAAAGCGATAAATTAGAAAACTTAATTTTAAATCAGTATAATGAAAATAGTACAAAGGTATATGATGATAATATAAAAATTCTTGAAAAGCAACTTGAGAAAACCGATAAGACAATAACTTCACTATATGAAGATTATAAAAGTGATATTATAGAAATTGATGATTATAAAAGATTTTATAAAACAGAAATAGAACGAAGAACAAACATAAAGAATAATCTTAATTCTATTTTAAAAGAAAAGGAAAAAAGACCTGTAATAACAAAAGAAAGATTAATATCTATTATGAATGAATTATCTAATATTGAAAACTGGAATAGAGATAAATTATCTGAAATTATTTACAATATAGAGATTGACAAAGACAACAATATTTACATTAATTATAAATATAATGTTTTCAGCAATATATAATTTAGGATAGGAAACAAAATGAAAGAATACAAAGCAGGAATTTATTTAAGACTATCAAAAGAAGATACAAATACGAATAATAGTATAGAGGCACAAAGAGACATTACTTTAAACTATGCTAAAAAATATAATATTAGTGTAATTAATGAATATGTAGATAATGGATATTCAGGAATTTTAGACTCAAGACCAGCTCTGAATAAAATGATAATAGATATTTTAAGAAAAAAAATAGATATGGTTATTGTTAAAGATTTATCGAGATTAACTAGAGATAAAAATAAAACAGGTTATTATACTGAAGTATTTTTCCCAGATAATAATGTTAGGATAATTTCTGTAACAGAATTTATAGATAGTGGCGAAAGATATGAAATTGATGATACTATAATGCTAAGAGGAATAATGAATCAAAGTTATATTGCAGATATTTCTAAGAAGATAAAATCTGTAAAAACTGATATGAAAAAACAAGGAAAATATGTTGAAAAAAATGTACCTTATGGATATAAGAAAGATGATGAAAATAAGTACAAAGTGGTTATAGATGAAAAAGTGGCTGATAATGTGAAATTAATATATGAAATGTATTTACAAGGACATTCACAAGGAGAGATTGCAAAATATTTAACTAAAATGAAAATTGATACACCAAAGAAATATAAAGGACAAAAGGTAACAATTAATGAATGGCGAAGTGATAGTATAAGTAGAATTCTAAAAGATCCATTTTATACAGGTAAGATGATAATAAATAAAATATATACAGATTACAGAACAAAGAAAAAATATAAAACACCAAAAGAAAAATGGATTTTTAAAGAAAATACACAGGAAGCAATAATTTCACAAGAACAATTTGACAAAGTACAAAAAATGCTGGAAGAAAAGTTTTATAAACCTAAAAACAAATATGAGTATTTATTAAAAGGATTAGTATATTGTGGACATTGTAGGGCAAGAATGCAATACAAATATAGAACAAGAACTAAAATAAGAAATAAGGTATTAGATAATCCTCAAAAATGTTTGTATTTTAAATGTAGAACGATTTATAAATTTCCTAGTATATGTGACAAAGGACATACGATTATGGAGAGTACATTAAATGAAATAGTAGTAAATGCTTTAAAACAAAAATTAAATACAATAAATATTGACATAGCCACAAATAAAATTACTGATGAATATAGAAAAAATGATATAACTTATAAAGAAATGAAATTACTAAAAAACAATCAAATAAAAATAGACAATAAAATGAAAAAGTTATATAGTAAAAGAGTAGATGGAAAAATATCAATAGAAGATTTTAAATTGCAGTATGATGAACTTAAAAGTAAATTAAAAGAAACTAAAAAATCTTTAGAACAATTACAAGAAAAGAATAAAAGCAAAATATCAGAAGAAAATTTAAAGAAAATTGTTATGGATTTTAAACAAGGTAAAGAATTCACAAATGAAATATTAAAGCAACTAATAAACAGAATTGAAGTATATGAAGATAAAAAAGTTGAGATAGAATTTAATTTTTAAAGAAAAACAATCTAAAATAAATTTAGATTTTTAATTAAATATTAAAATGCAGTAAAAAATACCCATCAGATGAAGGGGCAGAAAGTAAATCAGGGACAACTGAAGCGGAAATAAACTTAAAAATAGCATTGAAGGTGCAAAATTTATTAGAACAAACAGGTAGTACGGTAATATTGACACGTTCAGAAGAAAATGCAATATATGATTTAGACAGTAAAACCTTAAAACAGAAAAAAGTTAGTGATATAAAAAACAGAGTAAAAATAGGTAACCAATCCTCAGCAGACATTTTTGTTTCAATACACTTAAATAAAATCCCACAACAACAATACTATGGTTGGCAATGTTTTTTTAATTCAAAAAATGATAATAGTAAAATGTTAGCAGAGCAGTTACAAGAAAATTTGAATGATTCTATGCAAAAAGAAAATAAAAGAGTAGCAATGAAGTTAGATACAGTATACATTATGAAAAATGTAGAAATACCTATTTCAATAGTTGAGTGTGGATTTTTATCTAATCCAGAAGAAGAAAAACAATTACAAGAGGATGAGTATCAAAATAGGCTTGCATGGGGAATATATAATGGTATAACAGACTATTTTTACAATCTTGAAAGTGAAAATTCCAATTGAGTTTTTGCTGGAATTTACTTTTAAATTTAACATATTTCAAAAAATTTCCAATTGTGCTTGACATAATTGGAAATTTATGGTATAAGTAATTTGCTTTAAAAATATAAAACTTATATTAATGTAAAGTAAAGAAATATTGTATAATATAGATTTAGTTCAAAATTTTCTATCGAAGAAATTTCACAAAAATGAAAAATTGAAAAATAAGAAGAAAAGTAAAGAAAAATATGGAAAAATATATTTAAATCATCTAATTTACTATAAAATAAATATTGATTTAATGGTACTATAAAAGTATAATGAAAGGAGCAATAGAATGATAATATATACATCGTATGATTATTTCAAATTATATCCATATGTTATAAAACAACGAAATTATGGATTGAAGGATAATAGTCAAAGTTATAGCTTAGAAGTAAGTAGTGGTAAAAAAGAAAAACAATATCATAAACATGACAAATTATTTAGAGAAATCTTAAATAGAAATAAAGAAATTGTTAAATTAATTAACAGATATGTAAAACCGAAAAAAGAATTAACTGAAGAAATGATAGAAAAGTATGATACAAAATTCATAACAACTATCTACGAAAAAAGAGAGGCTGATATAGTATATAAGCTGAAAGGAAAAGAAGTTTTCTTTCTAATAGAACATCAAACAAAAGTTGATAAATTAATGTCATATAGAATATTAGAATATAGCTTAGAAATAATTAGGACTAGAATGAAAAATATTAAGGGAAAGATAGAAAAGGTAGGAGTTCCAAAAGTAATTCCATTAGTAATTTACACAGGACAGGCAAGATGGACTGCAAAAAATAAATTAGAAGAAGTACAAGTAGAATTTGAGCATTTCAATGGTATAGATCCAGATTTTGAAAAAGCAAAAAAAGAGGGAAGAGAGAAAGGAATTATAGAAATAGCTAAAAAGATGTTAAATGAAAAAGTAGACATTGATTTTATTATAAAAATAACAGGATTAAAAAAAGAGCAAATTCTGAATTGAAAGGAGTAAAATTATGAAAACAAAAAAGAAATATGAGGCATATACAATATATGATTACTTAAGGATATTACCATATTTAGATAAAATTGATGAAATATCTATGAAAAAAGGAATATTAAGAAAAGATTTTAAGTGTAGTACAAAAGAAGAAAATATAAAAGAGTTTTATGAATTGTCAAAAAATTTGTTAGAGAGTGAAGAAATAAGTGAAGAAGAAAAAGAATTAGTAAGAGAGATAGTGGCAGATTATGAAGATGAAGAGAAACGTAAGATAATAGAAAAACAGTATCTTTGCATTTTTACATAAAAAGTGGTATAATATAGGTGTAACCAAAAATGGGAGTATAGAAGAATGACTAGATATAGTCGAAAATAAGGAGGACAATAAGATGAAAAAATCAACAAAGAGAACAATTCGGAGATGGATGTGGCTGGTAATTGCTATGTTAGCATTATGCTTTGGAGCATTTATGTATTTTTCTTCTACATTTTTAGCAGGAATGCTGATTATAAGGAAGGTAATATACATTGTGCTTGCATTCATAGTGATAAATGGCTTTGCACATTTCCTCTGTGATTAAGGATAGGGTACTGGATTCCAGTACCTTTTTCCATGTAATATAGTAATTATATTTCTGCAATACAAGAAAAATAAAATTAAATTTTTCGAATTAAAAACAAAAAAGTATAAAATTTCCACTCTTTGCAAACAATAAGTTTAAAACATAAAAAGCAAGGAGTGGAAATTTTTGAAAACAACAAAAATATTAAAAATAGATGGAACGTTATTAGACAAAGAGCAACTAAATAGGCATTTGCAAAAAATAGCATCAAGTCATAACCTAAAAAACAAAAGTGACAAACAAACATATCCTGTACCAATCATGATAGAAAATTATAAAACAATAGAACAAGTATATGAACTATTAAATGAACATTTAAAACTAGGAATAAGCATACATCCAGCAGGAGAATGGTTACTAGATAACTTCTATATCATAGAACAAACAGTAAAACAAATAGAAAAAGAATTACCACTAAAAAAATACAAAAACTTTTTAGGGATTGCAAATGGAAAATATAAAGGATTTGCAAGAATCTATGTATTAGCAGCAGAAATAGTAGCATACACAGATAACAAAATAGAAAAAGAAGGATTAGAAGAAGCATTGCAAAGTTATCAAAGTAAAAAAACACTAAGCATGGAAGAAATTTGGAATATAGGGATATTTTTGCAAATATCAATAATAGAAAATATAAGAGAATTGTGTGAAAGAATATACAGTTCACAAATGCAAAAATTTAAAGCAGAAAATATAGTAGAAAGATTAATTGAAAACAAAAACAAAACTAATATAGTGTGTAAAACAAGTGCATGCAAAAAGATGGAAAAAGATAGTTTTCAAGATATGAAATACCCATTTATAGAATACATGTCATATATATTAAAAAGATATGGAAAAAAGGGATATAGTTATTTAAAAGTTTTAGAAGAAGCAGTAGAAATGGCTGGAACAACAGTACAAGATGTGATTAAAAAAGAACATTTTGACATAGCTGTTAGAAAAGTTAGTATGGGAAATAGTATTACAAGTATAAAGAAAATTCAAAGAATTAATTTCCTAGAAATATTTGAAAAAATAAATGGTGTTGAAGAAATTTTAAGACAAGACCCAAGTAACACATATATAAACATGGATAATAAAACAAAGGAATATTATAGAAATGCTATAAAAGAAATATCTAAAAAAACCAAGATTTCAGAAATATATATAGCTAGAAAAACACTAGAATTAGCACAAAAACGTTTAGAAGAAATAGAAGGAGATAATAAAGAAAACAAAAAATCACATATAGGATATTACTTAATAGATAAAGGAATTGATGAGCTATATACAGTATTAAAATATAAAGAAAAAAATTCAATAAGTCAAAAAGGAAAAACAAAAATATATATTTCAGCAATTTATATCACAACATTAATCATAGATATAATTATTTCAGGTATTATAAATTTCAAAACTAGCAATTTATGGATATCAATATTAACATTTATTATATTTTTTATTCCAATATCAGAAGTAGCAACACAAATAATACAATATATATTAAGTAAAATAGTAAAACCAAAACTAATACCAAAACTTGATTTAACACAAGGTTTGTCAAAAGAAATGGCAACAATGGTAGTAATTCCAACAATAGTAAAATCAAAAGAAAAAGTGCAAGAACTAATGAGAAAACTAGAAGTATATTACTTAGCAAATAAAAGTAAAAACTTGTATTTTACTTTACTTGGAGATTGTTCAGAAAGTGATAAAAGAGAAGAAGATTTTGATGAAGAAGTAATACAAGAAGGTAAAAAATTAGTAAATGAATTAAATAAAAAATACAATGAGAAAATTTTTAACTTTATATATAGAAAACGTATTTGGAATGAAGGAGAAAATTCATATCTTGGTTGGGAAAGAAAAAGAGGTATGCTTTCACAATTAAATGAATATTTGTTAGGAAATATAAAGAATCCTTTTAGAGAAAATACATTAGAAAATTTAGATAATATGCCAAAAATAAAATATATTATTACTTTAGATGCAGATACTGATTTAATTCTAAATTCAGCATTTGAGTTAATAGGTGCAATGTCACATATACTAAATAAACCAGTAATAAATCCAACTACAAATACAGTTACAGAAGGATATGGGATACTTCAACCAAGAGTGGGTATTGATTTAGATATAAGTTTTAAAACATTATTTACGAAAATATTTGCAGGAGCAGGAGGAATTGACTCATATAGTAACGCAATTTCAGACACATATCAGGATAATTTTAATGAGGGGATTTTTACTGGAAAGGGAATTTATGACTTAGAGGTATATTCAAAAGTATTAAAGGGTGAAATTCCAGAAAATACAGTTTTAAGTCATGATTTGCTTGAGGGGAGTTATTTGAGATGTGGCTTAGCTTCTGATATTTTGCTTATGGATGGATATCCTACAAAATATAATAGTTTTATGACAAGGCTTGCTAGATGGATTCGTGGAGATTGGCAGATTACAAAATGGATTGGGAATAAGAAATTAAATTTGTTATCAAAATACAAAATTTTTGATAATTTAAGAAGAAGTTTACTAGAAATTAGTATTATTGTAACAATAATATATACAAGTATTTTGGGGATTATATATAACCAAAAGATTTATGGAATTGTTACATTTGTTTTACTGATTTCTATATTGCCATACATTTTAGAATTTTTAAATAGATTGATATTTAAGAAAGAAGGAGAAGAAAAGCAAAAGACTTTTGCTCCAAAAATCACAGGTTTTAAAGGAACTTTTTTAAGAGCGGTTATAACTTTAGCAGTTTTACCATATAAAGCATATGTGTCAACAAAATCAATTACAAAAACAATATATAGAATGTGTATAAGTAAAAAGCATCTACTAGAATGGACAACTTCAGAAGAAGCAGAAAAACAGTCAAAATCAAGTTTGGTTTCATACTTTAATCAAATGGCATTTAATGTACTTGCAGGTGTGACAACAATTGGATTAGGATTTTTGAAACAAAATGGTTTTGCGTGTGTTTTAGGACTTTTATGGATGGTTGCTCCATGTATAATGTGGTATGTAAGTAGAACAATCGAAAAACATCCTGCAATAAAAAAATTAAATCAAAAAGATAAAGAGTATGTTTTAGAAATTGGTAAAAAGACTTGGAACTTTTTTGAGACTTATTTGACAAAGGAAAATAATTATCTAATATCAGATAATTATCAAGAGGATAGAAAAGAAGAAATAGTACCTAGAACATCATCTACAAATATTGGGTTATCTCTTTTAGCAGTTATATCTGCTTATGATTTAAAATATATAACTTTTGAAAAAGCAATTAATTTATTAAAAAATATACTTGATAGCGTAGAGTCACTTCCAAAGTGGAATGGTCATTTATATAACTGGTATCAAATACAGACAAAAGAACCTCTAGTTCCTAGATATATTTCGACAGTTGATAGTGGTAATTTTGTTGGATATTTGTATGTAGTTAAATCTTTTTTAGAAGAACAAATAAAAAATACAAACAATGAAAACAAAGAAGAAATGGAGGTAAGCGAAAATAAAAATCAAATTCTAAGTGAGTTAGTAGAAAAAGTAACCAAACTAATTAATGATACAGACTTTTCATATTTGTACAGCCAAGAGGAGCAAATCTTTTCAATTGGATTTAATATCGAAGATAATAAATTAACAAATTCATATTATGATTTACTTGCATCTGAAGCAAGACAAGCAAGTCTAGTTGCAATAGCAAAAAAAGATGTACCTGCTAAACATTGGAGTTATTTAAGTAGGACTTTGACTAAATTAGGAAAATATAAAGGGTTGATTTCATGGGCTGGTACTGCGTTTGAGTATTTGATGCCTAATATAAATATTCCAAGTTATGAAGGAAGTTTATTAGACGAGTCTTGTAAATTCATGATTAAAAGTCAGATGGAATATAGTAAACAATTAAATGTAGCATGGGGAATTTCAGAAGCAGCTTTTAACCTAAAAGATTTAAAATCAAATTATCAATATAAGGCATTTGGAATACCATGGCTTGGATTAAAAAGAGGTCTTGCAGATGAAATGGTTGTATCTAGTTATGGTGGTATTTTGGCAATAAATGAAGTTCCAAAAGAGGAAGTGCAGAATTTAAAAAGATTAGAACAAGAAGGAATGTATGGAAAATTTGGATTTTATGAATCAATAGATTATACACCAGAAAGAGTAGAAAGAGGGAAGATATCAAGTGTAGTAAAAACATATATGGCGCATCATCAAGGACTAATTTTGCTATCAATTAATAATTTATTTAATAACAATATTCTGCAAAAAAGATTTATGAGAAATCCTGAAATTGATGCAGTTAGTATTTTGTTACAAGAAACAATGCCAGAGACTTTTGTAACAACAAAAGAGAAAAAGGAAAAGGTAGAAAAGCTAGAATACAAAGATTATGAAGATTATATCCAAACAACATATCAAAAAATAGAAGAAAGATTGGATATTGGAAATGTAATCTCAAATGAAGATTATATCGTTGCAATGAACCAAAAAGGTCAAGGTGTAAGTAGATATAGGGGAATTGATATAAATAGATTTAAACCTACAAAAGATTATGCACAAGGAATATTTTTTGCAGTTAAGAGTGTAAAAAGTAAAACTTTAATAAGTTCAAATTATGGCTTTAATGATGGACAATATCAAATAAGTTTTATGCCAGATAAAGATGAACAAGAAATAAAAAATAATAATTTGAAAGTGAAAATAAATACAACTGTAAGTTCTAATGAGCCAGTAGAAATTAGAAGATTAATAATAGAAAATCAGGGAAATGAAGATGATATAGTAGAAGTTACTTCATATTTTGAACCAGTATTATCAAAGAAAGAACAAGATTATGCACATCCAGTGTTTAATAATTTGTTTTTAACTACAAAATATGATGAAAAAACAAATAGTTTAGTAACAACAAGAAAAGTAAGGGAAAAGAATCAACCTAAAATTACTGTTGCAACAACTTTATCCACAAATAGTGAAACAATTGGGGATTTTGAGTATGAATTAGAAGCGGAAAAGTTTACAGGTAGAGGGAATTTAGAAGTTCCAAACATGATTAAAAATTCAATACCTTTTTCTAAAAAAATAGGATTAGTTACAGAACCAATTATTGCAGAGAAGAGGACAATTAAGGTAAAAGCACAGGAAAAAGTGATTGTAGATTTTATTTTATCAGTAGGAGAAGATGAAAAACAAGTATTAAATCATTTAGAAAAATATAAATCAGCAGAAAATGTGAAAAAAGAATTTGAATTATCAAAGGCAAGAGTAGAGGCTGAAAGTAGATATTTAAGAATAAAAGGAAACGAAATTGAAATTTATCAAAAAATGCTTTCATATATAATTTTTACAAATCCGCTAAGCAGTCAAAGAAAAGAAAAAACAAACCCTCAAATAGTGTTTAAGCAAAGTGATTTATGGAAGTATGGAATATCAGGTGATTTACCAATTATTCTTGTAAAAATGAGAAATGTAAACGACAAATATGTCATAAAAGAAGTGCTAAAAGCATATGAATTTTTTAGAACGAAAAATATTGAGGTTGAGATTGTAATATTAGATGAAGAAAAACATAGTTATGAGAACTATGTAAGAGAAGAAATTGAAGGTGCAATTTTAAATTCACATATGGCATATTTGAAAAGTCAAAAAGGTGGAATTTTTATATTAACAAAGGGAGAAATTGATAAAAAAGATATTCAATTATTAGATTTTATAGCAGATATAGTTTTAAATAGTGATAAAGGTGGATTAAAAAATAATATAAAAGATATTGAAGAAAGATTTTTAGATAGTAGAAAAGAAATTGAAGAAGAAAGTCAACTTCCACAAGTAATAGATGAAACAGAAGATATAGATTTATTGGAAAATAGGGAAGATTTGAAATACTATAATGAATATGGTGCTTTTTCTCCAGATGGAAAAGAATATATAATAAAAGTAAACAAAGATAATAGATTGCCAACAGTTTGGAGTCATATTATAGCAAATGAAAAGTTTGGAACAGTAATAACAGAAAATATGGGGGGATATAGTTGGTATAAAAATAGTAGACTAAATAGAGTATCAACTTGGGAAAATAATCCAAATTATGATATTCCTTCAGAAGTTATTTATGTGAAAGATTTAGAGAATTCTAGAAAATGGTCTTTAGGTCTAAATCCAATGCCAGATAATAAAAACTATAATGTAGTTTATGGTTTTGGTTATGCAAAGTATATTCATAAAAGTGATGGACTAGAGCAAGAGTTAGAAGTATTTGTGCCAAATGAAGATTCTTGTAAAATTCAAGTGTTGACTTTAAAAAATACAACGCCAAATAGAAAAAAATTAAAATTGTATTATTATATGAAACCAACTATTGGTGAAGATGACTTGAAAACAGAAGGATATATAGATTTACAATTTGATAAAAATAACAATGTGCTATATGCAAGAAACAGATATGCGGAAGAATCATCATACATGATAAATTATGTATCGAGTAGCGAGAAAATAAATTCATATACAGGTGATAAAAAATATTTCTTAGGAAAGGGCGGACTAGATAATCCGCAAGGATTAAATAAAGTTAGCCTAAATAGGGAAAATTCTATTGGAAAGCAGGCATGTATTGCATATGAAATAGAAGTTGAATTAGAAAGTTATAGTGCAAAAGAAATTTCATTTGTTCTAGGTTCAGATGAAAAATTAATTGATTGTAAAAATACAGCATATAAATATCAAAAAATTGCAAATTGTAAGCAGGAATTAACAGATGTAAAAAATCAATGGAAAGAAAGATTAAATAGGTTGCAAGTTTATACGCCATTAGAATCAACAAATATATTATTAAATGGATGGCTTGTTTATCAAACAATTACAAGTAGATTGTTAGGCAGAAGTGGATATTATCAATCTGGAGGAGCTTATGGATTTAGAGACCAGCTTCAAGATACTTTAGCTTTAAAATATATAAATCCAGAATTCTTGAAAAATCAAATAATCAAACACAGCAAACATCAATTTATAGAAGGAGATGTAGAACATTGGTGGCATGATGAAACAGGTAGAGGTATTAGAACAAGATTTTCAGATGATTTGCTATGGTTGCCATATTTAGTGTTAGAATATATCAAATTTACAGGTGATGAGAGTATTTTAGAAATAGAAACACCATATATTGAAGGAAAAGAACTAGAAGAAAGTCAAGATGAAAGATATGATAAATATCCAGAGAGTAAAGAAAAAGGAACAATTTATGAGCATTGTATAAAAGCTATTGAAAGAAGTTTCAATTTTGGAGAAAATGGATTGCCTAAGATTGGCTCAGGTGATTGGAATGATGGATTTAGTACAGTTGGAAATAAAGGTAAAGGCGAAAGTGTGTGGCTTGGATTTTTCTTATATACTATTTTAGATGGATTTATTGAGATCGTGAAAGAAAAAGAACCGGTAGAAAACGATAAAGAGAAAGTAGGAAAAATTGAAAACGATGAAAATGATATTGAAGAAGGTGCTGAAAAAATTGTTGAAAATAAAACAGAAAAATACGAGAGAATAAAGAATGAATTAAAAAGAGCATTAAATACAAATGGATGGGACGGAAGATGGTATAAAAGGGCATTTATGGATGATGGAAATGTACTAGGAAGTATGGAAAATGAAGAATGTAGAATAGATAGCATTGCACAAAGTTGGAGTATCATTTCAAATGCAGGAGATAATGACAAAAAATATATATCAATGGAAAGTCTAGAAAATCATTTAGTAGATAAAGAAAATGGAATAATCAAGCTATTAGATCCACCATTTGAAAAAAGCAAATTAGAGCCTGGATATATAAAATCATACTTGCCAGGAGTTAGAGAAAATGGAGGACAATATACTCACAGTTCATGTTGGGTAATAATAGCTGAAAGTATTTTAGGCTTTGGAGATAAGGCACTAGAGTGGTATAGAATGATAAATCCAATAGAACATTCAAGAACAAAAGATGCATGTAACAAATATAAAGTAGAGCCATATGTAATTCCAGCAGATATATATGGAGCAAACAACTTAGCTGGAAGAGGTGGCTGGACTTGGTATACAGGCTCATCAAGTTGGTATTATAAAGCTGGAATAGAATATATATTGGGATTAAAAGTTGAAAATGGGTATTTATCAATATTGCCATGTATACCTAAAAATTGGAAAGAATACCAGATGCAATATAAGTGGCAAAATAGTATTTATAAAATAACTGTTAAAAATCCTGATGGTAAAAATATTTTTGAAAGTGGTACTAGCAAAGTTACTTTAAATGGAAATGAGGTTGAAAATCACATCAAACTAGACGGAAGTAGAAATGAATATGAGATTGAAGTGAGGATTTAGGGATTTAGGGGACGGTCCTAAAAATCCCCGCTTTTAGGGATTTTGGGACGGACCTTTTATCCTTTTATACTTTAATGATAATATTTTAATAATTTATTTCATTTCTCGGCTAACATTACATCTTGAATTCATTCTAAAATTATCATGTAGGCACCTCGAAACCGCAAGTTTGAGATTCTCCTACCTGATAATTCAAGAATGTATAACAAGATTTCATTCGCATTCGAAATTTCAAAAATTATTAAGATATTATCATTCTATAATTAAATCATGATTAGAGGTCCGTCCCTTATTCCCTGTTTTTAGGGATTTTTAGGACCGTCCCCTAAATCCCTATTCGTAAAAATTTTTAAATGTATATCCTTGTTCCTTTAGGTAATCTATAGAATCTTTTAAAACTAAATCTGTTTGATTAACATCAGAAGTATCATGCATTAAAATAACTAAAGTACCTTTATTTTTAGTAGATTGTTTTAAGTTATTTAATAACTCTTGATTACTGTATTTTTTCTCAGAGTCTTTATTTAAGCAATTCCAATCAATATATGTATAATCAATATTAGAAAGAAGAGTAACATATTCTTCTTTCTTTGATTTATAAACAGATGACATATATCCATTAGGAAAGCGAAATACATGAGAACAGTAATTATCAATTCCAATTGCTTTACTAATTTCTTTATCAGTAGATGTGATTTCATTTATAAAAGCATCTGCATTTGAATATAATTTGCTATTATTATGACTGTAACCATGATTTGCAATATAATGTCCTTCTTCATATGCTCGTTTTACTAATTCAGGATGTTCTTTTACATGTTTTCCAATAACAAAAAAACTAGCTTTAACATTTTCTTCATTTAATATATCAAGGATTTTACTTGTAGATTTTAAAGTAGGACCATCATCAAAAGTTAAATATGCAATTTTCTCTTTTTGATTAGTTAGATTTTGTATTTTGCTATAAAAATTTTCTAGTTCATTGATACTGGTTTGAATAGATTTACTGCTATTATTCATATTAGAATTTTTATCTACTGAATTGTTATTAAAATTTAATAAAAGGAAGATTATAGCGAATACTGTAATAAAGAAGATTAAAGTGATAATAATATTTTTTCTTTTTATAATAATAAATTTCATAATACCTCCAGTATAGTAAAGTATATGAAGCTAAAAAGGAAAGATACATTTTTAGAAATTATATATTTTTTGTTGACTTCTTTATATGTGAATAATAAAATGTAGACAATATTTATAGAAATGGGAGATGTGGCATATGAAATATACATATAATAAATTGGTAAGAGATAAGATTCCAGCAAATATTGATAGTATAACAGGTAGAAAAGCAAATTGGAGAATAATGGATGATGAAGAATATATAAAAGAATTAAATAAGAAATTATTAGAAGAAGCACACGAATTTATAGAAGAAAACGCTGTTGAGGAATTAGCGGATATTATGGAAGTAATACAAAGTATTATGAGAGCAAAAAATATTAGTTATGAAGAATTAAAGAAAGTGCAAGCACTTAAAAGGGAACAAAAAGGTGGATTTTATAATAGAGTATATTTAATTGATGTTGAACAAGATAAAGTAGATGAAAGAGAAGAACAAGAAATGAAAAAAGATTGGAGAAAAAATAGTTTAGATGAGAGATGATTTTTTCTCCGTCCCCAAATCATCTCTCAAATTGCACTGGCTTCTGATTGCGAAATATAGCCATTTTCTACCATTTTTTCTAAGACATGTTGCTGTCTTTTTTTAGCCAAGTCAGGATTTACAGTTGGAGCATAAACTGATGGAGCATTAGGAACTCCTGCAAGCATTGAAGATTCATCTAAATTTAAATCTTTGGGTTCTTTATTATAATATCCCATACTTGCATCATAGATTCCATAGTATCCTTCTCCAAAATAACAAGTATTAACATATAATGCTAAAATTTCATTTTTACTATAATTTTTTTCAATATCATATGCAGCTAAGATTTCTCCTAGTTTTCTTGAAAATGTTTCTTCTTGTGAAAATACAACGTTTTTCGCAACTTGTTGAGTTATGGTACTACCACCTTCTTGTAATTCCCAGTTTGTAATATTAACCCATAATGCTCTTGCAATTCCAATTGGATCAATTGCACCATGGTCGTAAAATCTATGGTCTTCAACTGCAACAACTGCATTTCTATAATCTTCTGATAAGTTATCAAAGCTTGTGTAATGTTCATCACTTGTTACCTCTTCTATTCTAGTAAGCAATGGCTTTTCTTTTAAAGCAGAAGAGTATGCACTATATCCTAGTATAAACATTAGACCACAAGCAACTATTATTAAGATTAATAATATTAGTAATATTTTTCTAAATATTTTCATAACAATCACCGTTTCTATTAGTTCGTTTGTATCAATTGTTCTTAGATATTATATACTAAAATTATGTGTTTTTAAAGTGAATTAATGGAAAATTAATAAAATATAATTTGATGCTATTGAAACTATAAAAATTATGATAAAATGTAAATGTTAAAAGTAAAGATTATATAATATAGGAGTTGATAAGATGAGCAGAGGTAGAAGTCAGAGTAAATTGATAAAACAATTTATAGGAATAATAATTACAATTTGTTTAGGAATTGGTATATATTTTGGAGAAGATATACTAAGTACAACAAAGGTAAATAATAATGCAGTAGAGAATAATACTGTTTCGACAAGTTCTACAAGCGAATTAGCTCAAAGTAATATAAATTTTAGCATTGAAAATATTCCAGAATATTCTGGAGACATATATGTTGAGATAAATAATAATGTTCCATATTTTGAAGAAAGTGAATATACAACTGAAAGTTTCGAAAAATATAGCGAATTGGATGAATTAGGCAGATGTGGAGTGGCATATGCAAATATTTGCAAAGAGACAATGCCAGTTGATGGAGAAGAAAGAGAAAGTATTAGTAATGTAAAGCCAACAGGTTGGGTTCAAGCAAAATATGATGGGGAATATTTATATAATAGATGTCATTTGATTGGATATCAATTGTCAGCAGAGAATGCAAATGAAAAGAATTTGATTACTGGTACTAGATATTTTAATGTAGAAGGCATGCTTCCTTTTGAAAATAAGGTAGCTGAATATATTGAACAAAATCCAAATAATCATGTTTTATACAGAGTAACTCCTATATTTGAAGGTGATAATCTTTTAGCTAATGGCGTGGAAATGGAGGCATATTCTGTTGAGGATAATGGACAAGGTGTTAGTTTTAATGTTTTTATATATAATGTACAGCCTGGAGTTACAATTAATTATGCAACAGGAGAGAGTTCTGAATAATAAATAAAAAAATATTAAAGAAATAATTGACATAAAACTAATGGCGATGTATAATATTCCTAGTTTAAATCTTTTTGTTTTATAAAAAAATTCTGTTTTGTTTCATATAACAATATCCCAAAACACAAAAATAAACTAGGAAGGTGATTGATATTTGAGTTTAGATTTAATAAATGATATAGTAAATAAAATAAAAGAAAGCGATTTAGTAAATAACTTTATGGAAGAACTTTCAAACCATTTAGCAGATGTTAAAGAAAAAGGAGAAAATCAAATGAGCAATGAGAATACTAATTCAAATGAATTAAATGAGTTTAGAAAAGAAAATGAATTATACCAAGTTGTGGACTTTAGTTCCAAAGGAGTTTATTTACAAAATATGAGTACAAATAAAATATTTGAAGAAACTAATATGCCACAGGATTTGAAGAATAAGATTGGAAATGATTATATCTTAAGATACAAAAATGGTGAATATATTTTTGAAGAACAACTAACAGATGATTTTATGAATGGTTTGATAGATATAAAAGAATATCAAAAAAGAAATAAGTGAAATTTCTGTAACAAAATTAGCTTGCAAAAAATAAAATATTATGCTAGAATTACAGCCAGTAGAATATAAATATATTTTACTGGCTATTAATACCTAAAGAGGGTGAAAATTATGATAAAATTTACAAAAATGCAAGGGCTAGGGAATGATTATGTCTATATGGATGCAATCCATCAAAAAATAGAAAATGAATCATCTCTAGCTCAATTTGTTAGTAATAGGCACTTTGGCATAGGCTCAGATGGATTAATCCTAATATGCAAAAGTGATATTGCTGACTTCAAAATGAGAATGTTTAATTCAGATGGAAGTGAGGCAGAGATGTGTGGAAATGGCATACGTTGTGTTGGAAAATTTGTATATGATAAAGGTCTTACAGATAAAACAACAGTAACTATAGAAACACTTGCAGGAATTAAAACATTAGAGTTAAATACAAAAGAAGGAAAGGTAGAAACGGTAAAGGTAGATATGGGAGAACCTATATTAAACCCAAAAGAAATACCAGTTATTTCAGATGAAGAGCCGGTTAAAAATCTAATATTGGAAGCTGAAGGAAGAAAATTTAAATTTACTTGTGTATCTATGGGAAATCCTCATGCAATAACAGAGGTTGAAGATACAGAAAAATTTGATGTAGAAAAATATGGCAAAGTATTAGAAGTTGACAAGGCTTTCCCAAATAAAACAAATGTAGAGTTTATACAAATTGTTGATAAAAATCATGTTAAAATGAGAGTTTGGGAAAGAGGAGCAGGAGAAACTCTTGCATGCGGTACAGGAGCATGTGCTACAGCTGTTGCATGCTATCTTAATGGAAAAACTGGTAGAAATGTTGAAGTTGAATTACTAGGTGGAAAATTATTTATAGAATGGAATGAGGAAAATAATCATATATATATGACAGGACCAGCTGTTACAGTTTTTGAAGGTGTATTAGATTAGTTTGAAAGGAGAAATAACAATGAGTTATATAAATGAAAATTTTTTAAATATGCAAGATAGCTACTTATTTTCAACAATAGCAAAAAAAGTAGCAAAATACACAGAAGAAAATCCAGACAAAAAAATCATAAAATTAGGAATAGGAGATGTTACAAAGCCAATAGTACCAGCATGTATAGAGGCAATGCATAAAGCGGTAGATGAAATTGGAACACAAGAAGGATTTAAAGGATATGGACCAGAACAAGGATATGAATTTTTAAGAAATGCAATAGTTCAAAATGATTATAAAGCAAGAGGAATAGATATCAAAGCAGATGAAATCTTTGTATCAGATGGTGCAAAATGTGATTGTGGAAATATAGTAGATATATTTGCTGAGGATAATAAAGTTGCAATTACAGATCCAGTATATCCAGTATATTTAGACACAAATGTAATGTCAGGAAGAAGTGGAAAATATAACAAAGAAAAAGACATGTATGAAAATATAGTATATTTACCAGTAACAGCTGAAAATAATTTCAAGCCAGAATTACCAAAAGAAAAGGTAGATATGATATATCTATGTTTCCCAAATAATCCAACTGGAACAGTATTAACAAAAGAAGATTTGAAAGTTTGGGTAGACTATGCTAAAGAAAATAATAGTATTATTCTATATGATGCAGCATATGAAGCATTTATAACAGAAGAAGATATACCACATAGTATCTATGAAGTAGAAGGGGCAAAAGATGTTGCAATAGAATTTAAGAGCTTTTCAAAAACAGCAGGCTTTACAGGTGTTAGATGTGCATATGTAGTAATTCCACACACAGTAAAAGGATACACAAAGGCTGGAGAAGAAATTGAATTAAATAAATTATGGAATAGAAGAACTTGTACAAAATTTAATGGAGTATCATATGTTGTACAAAGAGCTGCAGAAGCTACATATTCAGAAGAAGGTAAGAAACAAATTAGAGCTAATATTGAAAGCTACTTAGAAAATGCAAAAATAATAAAAAATGGATTAGAGGATGCAGGATTTACAACATATGGAGGTGTTAATTCACCATATATTTGGTTACAAGTACCTAAAGGCATGACTTCATGGGAGTTCTTTGATAAATTACTAGAAGAAGTAAATGTTGTTGGAACTCCAGGAAGTGGATTTGGACCACATGGTGAAGGCTATTTTAGATTAACTGCTTTTGGTACTAAAGAAAATTCAATAGAAGCAATTGAAAGAATAAAGAATTGGAGGGATTAGGGGGACGGTCCTCTAAATCCCGTTTTTTAGGGATTTAGGGACGGACATAAAAATCCAAGTTTTCATTGATTAGATAACGAACTTGAAAATCACTGCTTTTAGATATTTAGGCTTACTCTTAAAACGATAAATTAAAAGATTTCGTAATAAATTACGAAGTCTTTTATAATGGAAAAAACAAGAAAATATTAAAAACAAATTTTCGCTAAAAGGTTGACTTTTTATAATACAAAATATATAATACTTGAGGACAAGAACAATATTATAAATAAGTAAATTCAATAAATTAAATAAAAATTAGTGGAAGGAATGATAATAGCAATGAAAGAAAATATAAAACAACAATATTTAGATTTATTAAAAACAGTAAAAAGAGAAGGAATAGATGATTTAATAAACTTTTTAGAAAAATCAGACTTTTTCAAAGCGCCAGCAAGTACAAGATTTCATGGAAGTTTTGAAAGTGGATTAGCAGAGCATAGCTTAAAGGTGTATGAAATTTTAAAACATAAGGTAGAACATTGTGTAGAGCCAATAAATATACCAGAAGAATCAATTATAATAATAGGATTATTACATGATATATGCAAAACAAATTTTTATAAAGTAGATTACAGAAATGCAAAAAATGCTTTAGGAGTATGGGAAAAAGTGCCATATTATACAATAGATGACACAATTCCATATGGACATGGAGAAAAATCAGTTATGATGATTACAGAATATATGAAATTAACACCGGAAGAAAAATATTCAATTAGATGGCATATGGGATATACAGAACCAAAAGAAATATATAACACAATTGGTGCAGCATATAAAAAATATCCAATAGCATTATTAACACATGAAGCAGATTTAGAAGCAACATATTTTTATGATATATAATGAATAATTTTAGTGTGACAAAAGAAAGGAATGTATAAGATGTTAGCATATATAAAAGGAACTTTAGAAATGAAAATGACAGGATATGTAGTAATTGATGTAGGAGGATTAGGTTACAAAGTATTTATGTCAGAAGCAGGAATGGATAGATTAGGAAATATTGGTGATACTGTTAAAGTACATACATATTATAGAGTAAGAGAAGATGATATTAGTATTTTTGGTTTTAATACATTAGAAGAATTAAAAATGTTTGAATTATTAATTGGTGTAAGTGGGGTTGGTGCAAAAACGGCATTAACAATGCTTGCAGTTTGTGAGCCTTCTGATTTTGCACTTGCAGTGATTTCAGAAGATATAAAAACATTAACAACAATTCCAGGCATTGGACCAAAATCAGCTAAAAGAATAATTCTTGAATTGAAAGATAAGATTAAACAAGAACAACAAATTGAAGAATTGACAAATGCTACTCAAGGTAAAGATGTAAGAAAATTATCTGAAACAGATATTAAAGTAAAACAAGCAATAGAAAATGATAATAGAGTATCAGAAGCAATTGCAGCACTTCAGGTATTAGGATATAATAAGAGATTAATAGAAAAAGCATTTGAAAACATAGAAAATAAAAAAGAATTATCAACAGAAGATTTAATCAAAAAAGGATTATTGTTATTGGGAAAAGAGTTATAGTAAAAAGGAAGTAGATATTTATGAATTCAAATGAGCCATTAGCATTTAGAATTAGACCAAGAACATTAGATGAATATGTAGGACAAGAACATGTTTTGGGCAAAGACAAAATATTATATAGAACAATAAAGGCAGATAGATTATCAAGTATCATTCTATTTGGACCTCCTGGATGTGGAAAAACATCACTTGCAAGAGTAATAAGTGAAACAACAAAATATAAATTCTATAAAATAAATGCAGTAACATCAGGAGTTGCAGATATTAAAAGAGTAATAGAAGAAACTAAGAATTTCATGTTAAATCCAACAGGAAAAAGTATTTTATTTATAGATGAAATTCATAGATTTAATAAATTGCAACAAGATGCTTTACTTCCATATGTAGAAAATGGAACAATAATTTTAATAGGTGCGACAACGGAAAATCCATATTTTGAAGTAAATAAGGCTTTAATTTCAAGGTCAATGGTAATAAAATTAAATCCATTAACAGAAGAGAACATTTTTCAAATACTAAAGAATGCAATCGAAAGAAAAGACGGTTTAGGAGATTATAATATAAAAATAGAAGATGAAACATTAAAAAAATTGGCAATAATTAGTGGTGGAGATGTTAGAACAGCATTAAATGGTTTAGAAGTAGCAGTATTGACAACCAATATGGATAGTGATGGATATATACATATAACAGATGAAGTAATAAAAAATAGTGTTCAATCAAAAAAAGCAATATTTGATAAAAATGGAGAAGAGCATTATGATAATATAAGTGCATTTATTAAATCAATGAGAGGCTCAGACCCAGATGCTGCAATATTTTATTTAGCAAGAGCAATAAATGGTGGAGAAGATCCAATGTTTTTAGCAAGAAGAATAGTTATTTGTGCATCAGAAGATGTAGGAATGGCAAATCCAAATGCATTAGTTGTAGCAAATGCAGCAATGCAAGCAGTGCATATGATTGGGATGCCAGAAGCAAGAATATTACTTGCAGAAGCAGCTGTATATGTTGCAACATCAAAAAAATCAAATGCATCATATATGGCAATAAATAAAGCTATTCAAGATGTTCAAACAAAAGATACTGGAGAAGTACCAATGCATATTAGGAATGCACCAATAGAAAAAATGAAAGAATTAGGATATCATGAAGGATATTTGTATCCACATGATTTTCCAGGTCATTACGTAGAACAACAATATTTACCAGATAAGATGCTAGGAACAAAATACTATGTTGAAGATTAATGTCGCATTGGGGACGTTTCTCATGCGACATTAATAGTATTTATTGAATAGAATAAAATAAATTGGATAACCTACTTAGTAAGTGGGTTTTTATTATGGAGAAAAGAAAAATAAAATTTTCTATAAAAGACATTTTAAAGCAAAGTATAATTGGATTTTTAGCAGGTGTAATTAGTGGATTATTTTCAACAGGTGGTGGAATGATTTTAGTTCCAGCTTTTATTTATCTTTTAAAATTAGATAACACGAAAGCAAGAGGAACATCAGTATTTTGTATTTTGCCAATGGTGGTTACAAGTGGAATCTTTTATTACAAAGAAAATTATATAGAATGGAACATAGCTATTCTTTGTGCAATAGGTGGAGCAATAGGTGGATATATACGGAGCAAAATTGTTAAAAAAATTACCAGAAAGAGTTTTGAAAATTGCTTTTACGATATTTTTAGTTTATGCATCATATAAAATGATAATATAAAGTAGGTTTTTTTATGATAGAGATTTTGATAGGAGTTGTATCTGGAATCGTAAGTGGAACAGGAATGGGAGGAGGAACAATATTAATTTTTCTTCTTACATTTTTTATGGGTGTAGAACAACATATAGCGCAGGCAACAAATTTGATATTTTTTATTCCAACTTCAATAGTTGCAATAATTGTTAATTTAAAAAATAAAAATATATATTTGAGATCAGCTTTAATTATTTCAATATTTGGAATATTAGGGGCGATTATAGGAGCAAATATTTCAATAAATATTGACGTGAAAATTTTAAAAAGATTGTTCGGAATTTTTCTAGCAATAATTGCTATTCATGAAATATATACCATTGTAAAATCATACAAAAAAGCATAAAAAAGAAAAAATGACAAATACTATAATAAGTAAAGCAAAAATTAAAAATAGAGAATTTGTTATTTAGAAATATGAGGAGGTGTAACAAAATGAAATTTGTTAAAGGAGTTATGATAGGCGGATTAATCACAACAGGTTTAATTATGATGTATGCAGAATCTGATATGATGAACAAAAAGAAATTGATGAAAAAAGGAAAGCAATTTGCTAAAAAAATGGGAATGATGTAGACACAATAAAGGGCTTAATCAAGCCCTTTAAATAGTTTTAGTTCTTGCAGCAGTCATCTTTTTTGTGATATTCTTCTTTTTCGTAGTAATCATCTTTCTTACAACAATCATCTTTTTTGTCACAGTCATCTTTGTCATGTTCTTTCTTATCGCAAAAATCCATTTTTCCATCTATGAAACAATCACATTTTTCATGTTTGTCACCTTTTAAACATTTACCTTCATGATGACATTTTGCACATATTTTCATCTTGTTAGTATCATTTACCCAAATTTGAATAGCGTATGCTTTTCCAGGACATAATGGTCCAAATACAAATTCTCCTTCTTTATCTGTAAATGTGTGTCCTATTGGTCTTCTTTCTTCTTTTCCATGTTCACAAACTATTTCAACTAATTTTACAACTGCATCACAAACTGGTTCTTTAAAACAATTTTTTACAACACCATATATTACATCACGATTATCTTCTGGTAAAGTGATGTCTAAGTCGAATTGTTTTCCTCCTGAAATCACACCATCTATATCTAGAATTGGGCAACAGTGTTTATTTTCATTCAATTCCATATTAAAAACTTCCTTTCTTTTTTAACTATTATTACAATAATAGTGTTTATATATATTATGCAGAAAAATGTAGAATGTTGAAGAATTAAGTTGAAAAATAAATATTGCAAAATTTGTTGTAAAAATATTAATAATATAGTATAATTAGAATATGATAGACAATATGAGAACTTAAAAATCAATGTATAAAAAAAGATTGATAGGAGGAGATGTTTATGGAAGAAAATAAGGACGATATAATAGAAGTAGAGAAAGTAGAGGAGACAAAACAAGAAGAAAAAGCAGAACCAAAAACAGAAACACCAAAAGAAGAGCCTAAAGTAGAAGTTATAAATGAAGAACCACAAAATGACAAAAAAGGATTTAGTATAGCAGCTTTAGTGCTTGGAATTATTGCAATTGTATTTTGTTGTGTATGGTATATTTCAATTCCTTGTGGTATACTTGCAATAATATTTGGAATTGTTGGAATAAAATCATCTAAAAAAGGAATGTCGATTGCAGGATTAATTACAGGATCAATTGGTTTAATAATTTCTATAATTATGTTTGTTGCTTTAGTATTTTTAGGAATGGTAATCGGGATTTCAGAAGGATTAGATGGCCTAGATAATGATGGTCATTACTATGACGATTTTGATTTCTATAGTTATAATAGGTCTTTATTTGATTAAAATATAACGAAATTTGTACATCTTAGATAATTAAATATCTAGGATGTATTTTTTTTGACAAATTTATAAGAAAATCGTAACAAAATGAAATATTGATTGTATAATAAATGAATGAGCATAAGCAAGGGGAGAAGGTTGAAAAATGAATCCAGAGGAGCAATCAGATAAAGAATTATATAAAAAGTATCTAAATGGTGATAATAAAGCATTTGAACAATTAGTAATAAAATATAAAAATCAGATTATATTCTTTATTTCAAGATATACAAAAGACATATCTATTGCAGAAGATATATCGCAAGATGTATTTGTATATATTCTTTTAAATAAAAAACAATATGATTTTCAGTATTCATTTAAAACGTACATATTTATGATAGCAAAATGCAGAGCAATAAATTATATAAAAAGAGAGAAGAAGGTTGTGAGTTTAAAAGAAGTTGAAAATATAACAGAAGATGATAAGGAATTAGAAGCTATAATTTATAAAAATGATAATAATCAGATGTTAAATAAAAAGTTAAAAGAATTAAAGCCTGATTATCAAGCAGTAATTTATTTATCAGCTTTTGAGAAAATGAAATATAAAGATATAGCAAAGGTAATGAATAAAAATTTAGGACAAGTTAAATCATTATTAAACAGAGCTAAAAAGAAGTTAAAAAAATTGTTAGAAGAGGAGGGAATGACTTATGAAGAATAATAAACAATATATAGAAGAAATCTATAAGAAAGAAAAGAATTTGAGAAACAGCAAAATTAAAAATAAATTTTATCAGACTGAATTTAAAATGAATAAATTTGCTCCAATAAAAATGGTAGCAACTTTTGTATTAGCGATTGGTATCACAGTGGGGATAGGGTATGCAAGTGTAGTAACCTATCAGAAAGTATGGAAAGAGCCAGAAGAATACAAAATTACATATAAGAAAATTGGTGATGCATATATAGTTGAGGGAGAAGAAAAAATTTTAGAAGAAGAGATGGCTGATTGTATTTCTAAAGATGAAGCATTAAAAAAGGGAAATGAAGTGTTAAAAAAATTTGGAATTAATGCAGAAACTCAGACAGGTTCAATGTTAATTGATTCATCAAAAAGAGAAAAATCATGGGTAGTATATGGCGGAAATGCATCAATTGAAATTGATGCTACTAATGGAGAATTTAAAAGTTTGAGTATTCCATCAACAGGAAGAGATGTTTCAGGGCGTTCGACAAAGGAAGAAGCACTGGAGGTAGGATATGATTTTTTGAATAGGTATCAAGAGGACAGTCAAGATTATGAAATTGTAAAATTAAATAATAATATGGGAACAGAAGAGGATTCATATATTTGGTATGCGACTTTTGAAAGGAAGTATGGTGAGTTATATAATCATTATGACTATGTGAATATTGGCTGGATTCCTGGAATAAATGAGATTTATTCATATTCAGTAGAAAGCAAGAAGTTTGAAAATAATCCAGTAGAATTATCAAAAGAAGATGCTATAAAAATAGCAGAGGAAAAAGATAAGCAAATAGAGCCAGATGCACAGATTAAAAAGATAAAAGCAGATATTAGAATTGAAAAGATGAATAGTGATGCATATGAGCGAGAAAAATTTGGAGATGAATATCAAAAACAAAGAGAGTTGCCTGTTGGAGAAAAGACTTATTATATTACAGAAGAAAGAGTTAGAAAAGTATGGATTGTAACTTTAAAATATGATAAAATTAAAGAGGGAGAGCTTTCTGGTTATAGTTATTTTGTTGATGCAACTACAGGCGAGATTATAGGTGGTGAGCCTTGGGATTATTTCGAATCAGAAAGTGATATAGACCAATATAACTATATCGAAAATGGAAGTGGATTAGTCATAAAATAGTAAGCTATTAAAAGGAAAGGTATGATACAAGTTATCATAGAGTATTGAAATGAGAAAAAAGGGTGGAAAAGAAAAGTTAAATAGATTAGCTAATACACATGTTTTACAATTGGCTATAATTCTATTTTTATTGATAATTATAGCAGTAGTAGTTATTGTGGCAAGAAAAGTTATTCTAAATGATGGACGAGCAGCTAATTCTGAGACAAGTGAAATAAGTAATAATGATAATTTCGAACAATCACAAAACACAACTAATTCGACTAATGAAACTGGCACAGAAAATGAAACTAATACAACTGATACAGTAACAGTATCTAATAATTTGAGTTTGTTAGATGACTGGCAAATAAGGCTTGTAAATAGAGAAAATCCATTGCCAGATGATTTTACTGTTGAACTTGAAAATTTAGATGCTTCTAGGAAATTTGATAAAAGGGCAATAGAGCCATTAAAACAAATGATATTTGATATGAGAGACCAAGGAATAAAAAATATTTGGGCTCAATCTACATATAGAAGTATAGAATATCAAAAAGGCTTGTATGAAAAAAGTATAAATAAATATTTAAAACAAGGAAAGAGTCAAGAAGAAGCTCAAAAGTTGACTGATGAATATATAAACAGACCGGGAACAAGTGAACATCATTTAGGACTAGCTGTTGATTTTAATAATGTAGATGAAGGTTTTGAAAATACAAAAGCATATAAATGGTTGCTTGAAAATGCAAGTGATTATGGCTTTATTTTAAGATATCCAAAGGAAAAGGAGGATATAACAGGTATTGAATATGAGCCATGGCATTGGAGATATGTTGGACTAGAGCATGCTAAGAAAATGAAAGAACAAAATTTGTGCTTAGAGGAATATGTATTAGGTTCAAGGTTAGTTTAGTATATAGATAATTTGAGTAAAGTTAACTTTTGATGATAAAAAGGCACTGCATATGCAATGCCTTTTAATATGTGATTTTTCCGTTTAATAAATCGTCATTTTGAATCCAATCATTCACATCAATTGTAGTGTAATTATTTTTATCTATTCTAACATAGATATTTTTGATACCAGAATTAATTATAAGTTTTCGACACATTTGACAAGGAAGAGCACCTTCTTCATAATCTTTAGTATCATGTCTTATACCAACTAAATATAAATCTGCATCTATCATGTCTTTACGTGCAGCACTAAGCATAGCATTTTGTTCAGCATGGACACTTCTGCAAGCATCATATCCAGAATGTCTAACATCTGGAAAAATCTTTTTCTTAGTACAAATACCTAAATCAATGCAATTTTTTCTTCCTCTTGGAGCTCCTGTGTATCCAGTAGATATGATTTCATCATTTTTTACTATTATTGCTCCAAAGTTTTTTCTAAGGCATGTCCCTCTTTCTGAAATTGTTTCTGCTATATCTAAATAATAGTTTATTTTATCAATTCGTTCCATATTTATATCTCCTTGAATATTTTTTGTTTATTTGTATTTTAACAAATTTATATAATTTAGTCAAAAATGGAAAATTATGTTGATGTTTTAGCATAAAAGTGATATAAATATTCTAGAAATAAAGGTCAAAGGCTAAAAGGAAGTCTATGCCTTGGGAAGGAATGTGAGTAAAAATGGAAAAAGCAAGTTTTAAAGATTATTTAGGAAAAAAAGTTCATGTTATTGTGGATAGACCAATGGGAACAGAGCATCCTCAGTTCCCAGAATCAATATATCCAATCAACTATGGATATGTTCCAAATACAGTTAGTGGTGATGGAAAAGAGCTAGATGTGTATATTATAGGTGTATTTGAAGCAGTAAAAGAATTTGATGGTGAATGTATAGCAGCAATACATAGAATGAAGGATGATGACGATAAGTTGGTAGTTGCACCAATTGGAAAGACATATATGAAGGAACAAATTGAGGCTTTGGTAGAGTTTCAAGAAAGATTTTTTGAGCATGAGATTATAGAGAACAAATTAAAGTTTATTTGAAAAATGGTGTAGGAATCGATAAGTATTAGATTAATAAGATGTAAAGAAAAGAGGTAAAACATTATGATACATAAAATGAAATTAAACGAAAGTCCATTTGAAAGAATAAAAAATGGAACAAAAACAATAGAATTTAGATTATATGATGAAAAAAGGAAAAAAGTAAAAATCGGAGATAAAATAGAATTTTCAAAGTTACCAGATTTACAAGAAAAAATATTGGTAGATGTATTAGATATATACAGAGATAAAACATTTGAAAACTTATTTAAAAAAATTTATACAGATGAGGAAGAAATAGAAAGAAAGACCAAATCAATGTATCAATTTTATTCAAAAGAACAAGAAAGAGAATATGGCGTTGTAGGAATAAAAATTGCTTTATTAAGTAATAGTTTTAGATGTAATTACGATAACTTAATAATTAGAAAAGTAAAATATGAAGATATTGAACAAATTGTTGATATAAATATCAAAGACTGGAAAAAAGTATATAAAGGAATAATAGATGATGAGATTTTGAATAATCTTAATAGAGAAGAAAAAATAAAAAAATGGAGAAAACATTACAATATAGGAAATGTGATTGTTGCAGAAGAAAATGGCTCTATATTAGGATATTGCAGATATGATGATAATGCAATTTATGAAAATACTGATATAGATTCAGAGATTATAGCAATATATGTAGATTGCGATAAGTTAGGAAATGGAATAGGGAGGAAATTAATAGAATATGTAAAGAAGGATTTAAAAAATAAAAATAAAACTAAAATGGTAATATGGTGTTTAGAGAAAAATCAAAATGCAAGAAAGTTCTATGAAAAAATGGGTGGAAATTTGTTATTTGATGAAAAGTATTTTGAAAAAGAAGGAAAAAAATATAAAGAAGTAGGATATGTTTATAATATTAAAAGATAATGAATAGGAATTGATAAATATTATAAATTATGCTATATTAATAGCATAGTGTAAGGAGTGATATTATGAGTGAAAAAATATATACAATTGATGAAATAAAAAAAATATTAAAAGAATTTTTAAAAGATAAACCTGTATATCAAGTAATACTATTTGGTTCTTATGCAAAACATGAAGCAACAAAAGAAAGTGACGTGGATTTAATAATAGATACAAATTCAGAATTAAAAGGATTTGCATTATTAAAATTAATATGCCAAATAGAAGAAAAATTGAAAAAAAATATTGATGGATTTGAAAAATATGAAATAATAAAAGATTCATCAATTGACAAGGAAATAAAAGAAACAGGAGTTGTTGTATATGAAAAATAAAGAATATATGTCATTAAAAAAGATGATAGAATATATAAATAAAGCATTGAGATATACTGATGGGTGCGATTTTCAAACATTTTCAAGTAATGAGGAAAAAGTAGATGCCACTATTTTTGCGATTAGCCAAATAGGTGAATTAGTCAAGAACATAAGTAAAGAGACAATGGAAAAATATCCTAATATAGAATGGATTATTATAAAAAATTTAAGAAACAAAATCGTTCATGATTATGAGGGAATAAAATTAAATCTAATTTGGGATATAGTAACAAATGATATAGTACAATTAAAAGAAGATTTAGAGGAGATATTAGAAAATTGTAAGAGTTAAAAATAGAGGCAAAAATATATCACATAGTTCTAGAAAAAGTTAATCAGATTATAGAAAAATTTTAGATAAATGAGGGCAAAAAATAAAATGTTAGGAATTTTCCTCCAAGTAAAAGCATACAATTAAGTAGCTTTAACTTGGAGGTTTTTAAAATGTTCTTTGTATTAAACAAACAAAAAATATGTACATACTTAGTATCAATAATAACAGTAGTAATACTATTTTGTGTAGCCGGAACAATAGGAAACAAAGATGAGGCAATAACAACATCATCTGAAAATAGCAAATTACTACCAATATATAATGTCCAAACAGAAGAGAAAAAAGTTGCATTTACAATGAACTGCGCATGGAATGCAGATGATATAGACCAGATATTAGAAGTTTTAAGAAATAATGATACAAAAATAACATTTTTTATGGTAGGAGACTGGATAGAAAAATTCCCTGAAGCAGTAAAAAAGATATATGATGAAGGTCATGAAATAGCAAGTCATAGTGACACACATCCACATGTAAATAATTTGAGTTATGAGCAAAATATAGAAGAAATGGAAAAAAGTAATGATAAGATTGAAAAAATTACTGGAACAAGAACCAAAATATATCGAGCACCATATGGAGAATATAACAATACCGTAATACAAGCAGCAAATGACAAAGGATATTATACAATTCAATGGAATTTAGATACTTTAGATTATACTGGACTAACTGGTGAAGAAATGTGGAGTAGATTAGATGGAAAGATAAAAGCAGGGGATATAATACTTAGCCATAATGGAACAAAACACACAGCTGATAGTTTAGATATGTTGCTTAAAAATATTAAGCAAAAAGGTTTTGAGGTTGTGAAGGTATCAGATTTAATATATTTGAATAATTATATGATTAATAGTAATGGAACACAAATGCTGGTTGAAAAATAAATTTAAAAAGTGTATGTATAAAATTACCAAATTTGTTAATAATATAAGTAGTAGAAAACATATGTGATAAATTAGTTTGATTAAAATATAAGGGGTGAATAATGGTATTAATCGGTATTGTTGCAAATAAAAAATGTTTCGAAACAATAAAGACGGAAATTGCCAAAAAAGACAATCAAATTAATGTGCTTCATATAAATACAAAAAGCCTAGAAAATATGAAAAATATAAAATTTGATACAATAATTATTCAAAATGATTTAGAAAAATGTAAAGAATTAAAAGAGCAATTGAAAAAAATGTGTAAAGAAGCAAAATATGTGATAATAAATACTGATTTAAATGAAAATTATGAAGAATTTGAAGTACAAAATTTAATCACATGTGGAATGAATCAAAATGCAATTGTTACAGTTTCAAGCAATAGTGAAGATGATATTCTAATTTATTGGCAAAAAAGTATAGATAATAAATATGGAAATAAGATAGAAATTGAAGAAAGAAGGATAAAAAAGGGAGAAGATAATATCTTAAAAATTGATGAAATTTTGATTTTATATACCATTTTAAGGTTATATAATTATCCCATAATAGAAAAAATATAGGAAAAATCTAACTTTTTTGAATATTTTTAACTTTTTATGTAGACAAATCCAAAAAAATAGTGTATAATAAGAACTGTAATTAATCGTTCAAGGGGAAATACAATTGATAAAATTATAAAATAGGGAGGAAAAAACATTGGATACAAATTATTTAGAAAACAACTATTTAACATTAGTTGGAAAAGTTACAGGAGAAAAGAAATTTAGCCATGAAATATATGGAGAGAGATTTTATATTTTTAACTTATCAATACCAAGATTAAGTGGAAATTCAGACATTATACCAATTACAATATCAGAAAGACTAATTAAAGAAGATACTTTACAAGAAGGAAACAAACTATTAATAAAAGGTCAATTCAGATCATATAATAGTTATGAAAATGAAAAGAATAGACTAATATTAACAGTGTTTGCTAAAGACATTATGGAAGTTGAAGAAAATGAAGAAGAAGAAAATGATATAGTTAGAAAGGATATAGTTACTAATGAAGTTGTATTAGTAGGATATATTTGTAAAAAACCAATATATCGTCAAACACCATTTGGTAGAGAAATTGCAGACCTTTTACTTGCTGTAAATAGGGCATATAACAAGTCAGATTATATTCCATGTATTGCTTGGGGAAGAAATGCAAGATTTTGTCAAAACTTAGAAGTTGGTACTCAAGTAAAAGTAGTAGGAAGAGTTCAATCAAGAACTTATGAGAAAAAACATGAAGATGGAAGTGTAGAAACAAGAGTTGCTTATGAAGTTTCAATTGGTAGCTTAGAAGTTGTAGAAGAAAAAGAGAATGAAAATGAGATTGAAGCAGAAAATCAAGAAGCTGTTTAAAATAAAAGGATTGCTAATTATATATATTAAAAGTTTCAAAAGGCTAGTCTTTTGAAACTTTTTTTGATATAATGTAAAGCATGAAAGGAATGAAAAAGTATGACTAATAAGAAAGATAAAAAGAAAATGAAATCAACTACTAAATTTACAATAATTGCACTTGTTTTAATTGCAATAGTTTGTATTGCATTAACACCTGTAACATTGCAAAATGATACATTTTACACGATAAAAATAGGTGAGCATATTGCAAAATATGGTATAGATATGCAGGATCCATTTTCGTGGCATGAAGATTTACCATATACTTACCCACATTGGCTTTATGATTTGATAACATATTTTGTATATAGCATCTTTGGAATGACTGGTATATATATAGCGACATGTATATTATCAGTAATATTAGGTTGGTCTATATATCTAGTAAATACGAAAATAGCTAAAAATCAATTATTTTCGTTTTTTATAACAATAGGAGTAATGTATGTAATAAGAGGATATATTGCAGCAAGAGCACAGCTTGTGACATTTATATTGTTTATATTAACAATATTTTTAATAGAGAAATTTTTAGAAACAAAAAAGAAGAGATATGCAGCAGGTTTAATTATAATACCAATATTAATAGCAAATTTACATGTAGCAGTATTCCCATTTTATTTTGTATTGTATTTACCATATATTGCAGAATATCTAATTGCAGTGTTAGCAGACACAATACTTTATAAAAAAATTAAGATTTTTGTCTTAAAAAATAAAATAAATGTATTAGAAAAGAGTCAAAAGAATAACGAAAAACTAGAAAAATTAAGACAAAAACTAAAAGAATTAGAAGAAAAAGTAGATAAAGTAAAAATAAAGAGGACAAAAGAATTACAAAATCCATATAAAATAAAATTAGTAAAAAATAAAAATGTAAAATGGCTAATTTTAGTAATGATTATATGTCTATTTACAGGATTATTAACGCCAATAGGAGATACACCTTACACATATTTATATAAAACAATGCAAGGAAATACAACACAAAATATCAATGAGCATTTACCAATGACATTATCTGATGATGTTGATGCTATGTGTGCAATAATCTTATTTTTAGCAGTATTAACCTTTACAAAGGCAAAAATACGACTATGTGATTTATTTATGATAGGTGGATTATTGTACCTAATGTTAGATTCTAGAAGGCAGATAACAATGTTTGCAATAATAGGAAGTGTTGTTTTAGGAAAATTGCTAATGGAAATGGTTAGAATATATAGTAAAGACTTAGATAAGAATGTAGTAAAAGTATTAACAAATAAAATAGGTGTAGTTCTATTGACGTTAGTAGTTTTAAGTTTAAGCTATTATTTTGCTAAAGACAAATTTGATGACACATATATAGACGAAACAGCATATCCAGTTGCAGCATGTGATTATATATTAGAGAACATAGACTTAGGAACTGCAAGATTTTATAACGAATATAATTATGGAAGCTATATGTTGTTTAGAGGAATACCAGTATTTATAGATTCAAGAGCGGATTTATATTCACCAGAATTTAATGGAATAGTAGCAGATGATATATTTATGGACTTTATAGATACATCAAGTATTGGAAAATTTTACGAGGATGTATTTGAAAAGTATGATATAACACATGTAATAACTTATGACAATTCTAAAATGAATATGATAATAACAAAAACGAATGATCCACATTATAAAGAATTATACAAAGATGATTATTTTGTAATTTATGAGAGGGTGTCCGTTAATTGAAAAATGTAAAAAAGATTAATAAATTTGATATTGCAATAATTTTAATAATTATTGCAATAATAGTAATTGACCAAGTATCAAAAATTATTGTTCAAAATGTAGGAAATATAATTATTGAACAAAATACTTATTCAACATCTAGTACAGATTCAAATTCTGCAATAATGTATATAGTTACTAATCTAATAATAATAGTTATTATTGCAAGATTTATGTTGTCACAAAATCAGTTTATCGATAAAATATTGAAAGTATTTCTTAGTTTTATAATTGCAGGTGGAATATCTAATTTGATAGATAGAATTGCAAGAGGTTATGTATTAGAATGGATAAATATTAGTGGAATAGAGTGGTTACCAATGTTTAATATAGCAGATATATTTGTTCTAATCGGCTGGATTTTAGTTGTTGGAAAGTTTACTTATTTTACTGCAAAAGAATTGAGACAAAAGTTTGAAAAATAATTATAACTTTGAATTTTAACATTATTTTTCAAATAACATGTTACCTTAGGAAAGGAATGTTAGTTAAAGTGAAAAAGTTTATTGTAGAAAAGGAAGAAGAAAATAAAAGAATTGATAGTTATTTATCTGAAAAAAATGAAGATTTATCAAGAGTTGCAATACAAAGATTAATTTCAGAAGAAAAGGTTAAAGTAAATGATAAAAAAGTTAAACCATCATATAAAGTGCAAGAAAATGATGAAATTACATTGGAAGAAGAACAACCAAAGGAGATTTCATTAAAAGCACAAAATATTCCATTAGAAATAATTTATGAAGATAATGATATCATAGTGGTAAATAAACCTAAAGGAATGGTAGTGCATCCAGCAAATGGAAATCCGGATGGTACACTTGTAAATGCTGTTATGGCTATTTGTAAAGATTCTTTATCTGGAATAGGTGGAGAAATAAGACCAGGGATAGTTCATAGACTTGATAAAGATACATCTGGAATTATAGTTGTGGCTAAAAATGATAAGGCTCATATTAATTTAAGTGAACAGATAAAAAATCATGAAGTTAAAAAAACATATATTGCAATTGTAAGAGGAGTTGTGAAAGAAAACCAAGCAACAATAAATATGCCAATTGGAAGAAGTGAGAAAGATAGAAAGAAGATGGCTGTTACCAAAAAAGGTAAAGAGGCAATAACTCATTTTAAGGTATTAAAGAGATTTGAAGATTATACAGTATTAGAGGTGAATATAGAAACAGGAAGAACACATCAAATAAGAGTGCATTTAGCTCAAATTGGATATCCAATTATAGGAGATAGTACATATTCAAGTGGCAAGAATAAATGGGGAATAAAAGGACAGGCTTTGCATGCCAAAAGTCTTGAATTTAGACATCCTATTACAGGTGAGAAAATGAAGTTAGAAGCGGAACTACCAGAATATATGAGACGATTAATTTAATAATTTATATCGTTTCTTGGCTAACATTACATTATAGATAAATTCTAAACTTATAAAATAGGCACCTCTCAAAGCAAGTTTGAGATTCTCCTATTTTATAAGTAAAGAATTTTTACTATAATTTCATTCGCATTCGAAACTCATAAATTATTAAATTAATCTTTAAGGTAGCTAAAAAATCAGGGATTTAAGCCCATCTTTTAATCCCTGCTCTCTCGAAAGGAAGAAATTAAATGGAAGAAGTAAGATTACAGAAATTTATAGCAGATTGTGGAATTACATCAAGAAGAAAAGCTGAGGAATTAATACTTCAGGGAAAAATAAAAGTAAATGCAAAAGTTGTAACAGAGTTGGGAACAAAAATAAATCCACAAAAAGATGTTGTAATATATAATGATAGACAAATTCAAAATGATAATAAATATGTTTATATATTGTTAAATAAACCTATTGGATATGTTACAACAGTAAAAGACCAATTTAATAGAGATTCAGTTTTAGATTTAGTCAAAGTTAAAGAAAGAATTGTTCCTGTGGGTAGATTAGATATGTATACATCAGGAGCATTAATCTTAACAAATGATGGGGATTTTGTATATCAGGTAACACATCCAAAACATGAAATAGATAAAACATATACAGTTACAATTAAGGGAAAAGTATCTAATGAAGCGGTACAAAAATTAAGAGATGGCGTAAAAATAGAGGATAAAGAGACATATATAACCAAGCCAGCTAAAGTGAAAATATTAAAAATAGATGAAGAAAAAAATCAATCAAGATTAGAAATAACTATTCATGAAGGGAAAAATAGACAAGTAAGGAAGATGTGTGAAGCTGTAGGACATAAAGTGTTAGCTTTGCATAGGAGTAAAATAGCAGGAATAGATGTAAAAGACTTGCCATTAGGAAAATGGAGATTTTTGAATCAAAATGAAGTAAAAAGAATTTTAAAAAAATAATGCAAAATATTGAAAAATAAAATCAAAAAATATATAATTGTACAAACGAAAGAATAAGGAGAAAATAACAAATGAATACATTTAAATTTATACCAGAAGGATGGAATAATGAGATTACAAAATTAGATACAGTAGAAGATATTAAGGATTGTCAGGAAAATCAAACAACATTACAGGGATTAGTTAAAAGTTGTGATGAAAATTATAATTTACATATAAACTTAGGAAAAGGAATTACAGGAATAATCCCAAGAGAGGAAGTTGAAGCTATAAATCTTGAAGAAACTGGATTACCAAAAACAAATTTATGTACAGGTAAAGTCCATAAATTTGTTCAGTTCAGAATAAAAGATGTTAGGCAAGATAAAAATGTAATTTTGTCCAGAAAAGAAGTTCAACAAGATGCTTTGAATTGGGTGAAAAATGAGTTACAAGTAGGGCAAAGAATAGAAGGAATAGTTAAAAATATCAGACCATATGGAGCATTTATAGAGATTGGTGGAGGAGTAGTAGGACTAGCACATATTGAAGATTTATCAATAGCAAGAATAAAAAGTCCTTCTGAAAGGTTAAAAATTGGACAAAAGGTTGAAGTTGTGGTAAAATCTATAAATAGAGATGATGGTAAAGTAATTTTATCATATAAAGAAACTCTTGGAACGTGGGAAGAAAATGCAGAAAAATTTGAACAAGGTACAAAAGCAAAAGGAATAGTTAGAGAAACAGAGAAAAATAAAAATGGCATATTTATCGAATTAACACCTAATTTAGTAGGAATGTCAGAATATGAAGAAGGATTAGAATATGGACAAGTAGTTGATGTCTATATAAAGAAAATAGATAAACAAAAGAAGAAAATAAAATTATCAATTTATAAATAGAAAATTCTAATTATTTAAGGGGGAATTAAAATGGTTGAAGATAACCAAATTAAAGCGCAAGTATCACCTTTTGCAATAAGAGAAGGAGAAATTAAAACATTTGATGGAAAAGACGGATATGTTTCAATGAATCAAATTGTACATAAAATTAACATTGGGCATATAAATGAAATTCATTTTGCAATCTTAGAATTAGTAAATGAATTTGAATTTATTACTTCAAGACAATTATATCAAATGTTAGAGATTAAAGGAATTGATCCTAAATCACAAGACAAATTAAATAATAAATTGGACCAATTAGTAAAATCAAAGATATTGACAAGATATTATTTTACATCTGATGAAGGAAAGGGAATTTATCGTATATATTGCTTAGAGAAGATGGGAAAATATTTATTAAATTCAAAGGAAATTGAATGTAAATGGCAACCATCAGATAATACAAAACCAGTTCCAATGATTAAGAAAAGATTAGCTGGAAATCAAACAATTATTGCATATTTAAGAAAGGTAAAGGCATTTGATAGTTATACTGTAAAACCAGCAATAACTGCAAAATCTGCAGGTAAATTATTTAAAGCAACAGGTGGAGCTGTTAAATTAACTAAAAACGGAAAATCAATACAATTTGTTTTTGAAGTAGTAAGAAGAGAACAAGATTGGCAAAAGAAATTAGTTGAGAAAATGAGATTATATAAAGATTTCTATGAAAACTTTGTACCAGGAGATTCTGGATTTAGTGGTATGCCACAATTAATACTAATTTGTGAAGATGAAAAACATATGGCAGAATGTTTTAAAGAAATAGTAAAAAATCAAGTAGAAATACCACAAATTAAGTTATATTTTTCAACAGATTTAAGACAAAATGAAGAAACTTTGGAAAATACTTTAGTCGATTTTAAATTAGTTGATGGAAAATATAAGATGGAAAATGTAGAATTAAAATTATTAGGAATGTAGGAGAAAGGGATTTAGGGGACGGACCTAAAATCCCTCTTTTTAGGGATTTGGGGACGGACTTTTAATTTTGATTTAAGGATAAAATTTAATTTAACTTTAGAATAGACTACTGATTAAACTTGAAATTCTGAAAGTTTTGTATTATAATAGTGGACATAAATTGGTTGAAGTGTTTGAGTAAAAATCAATTTATAAATATGAATAAGTAGGAGGAGTAAAAATGCGGGAAAAAGAATTCTTAAAAGAATTAATAAGGCTTTTTCATGAAGAAAGAGTTGTTGAGAAACTTGTTGAAACTCAAAAAGAAGAAGGACTTGTAGGAGTCTATACTGTCTATAATGAGCTAAAAAGAAAATTCTTAGCGAAGACCATTAAATTAAGGCAAGAGGTTTGTCGAGCAGTTGATAACAAAAAAGTATATATTGATGATGCTAATTATGAAATTAATGCAGATGATTCATTACAAATATGTGTTATTTGTATGATGAGTAATATAAGCGAAACAAATTTGCTGAAAACTTGGTTTCAATTGATATCTGCGTTAAAAAAGGTTAATGGTGAATATCAGCAACTTGCTAACAAGTTTGTAAACTTTCTTAGTGTTGAATGTGGTTGTGAAGGAGAAAACTTTACAACATACAATACAGGAGAATTGTTAGAAATGTTTTTCTCTGATTAAATCCTAACTCAAACACGCTAAAAACTAATACAAAAAAAGTTCTAGGCAATTCCCAGAACTTTTTTTGCTCTCTGAACATCATCATTATTTGTATCTCTCACACCATCTAGTTCATATTTTAGACAAAGTTTTTCCCATTTATATTTTCCCATACTGTGATATGGAAGAATTTCAACTTTTTGAACATTAGACAAAGAATTTATAAAATCTTTTAATTTTAGTAAATCATTACTATCATCAGTATATCCTGGAATTAAAACTTGTCTAATCCAAACAGGGATATTATTATCACTTAAATATTTGGCAAATTCTAATTCCAACTTATTTCCAACACCGACTAAAGACTTACATTTTTCATTATCTATATGCTTAATATCTAATAGGACTAAATCAGTTAAAGTTAAAAGTTTTTTTACATCATTAGTTAAAGCAACCATACCAGAGGTGTCAATGCAAGTGTGAATATTATACTCCTTTAATTTAGTAAATAAAGCTATCAAAAAATGAACTTGAAGTAATGGCTCTCCGCCAGTTACAGTAACTCCACCGTCTGGATGGATATAATTTCTATAACGTAGAATTTTGTTTAATATTTCATCCAAAGATTGGTAATGTCCACCATTAATATCCCAAGTATCACGATTATGGCAATATTTGCATTGAAGATGGCAACCTTGTAAAAATAATACAAATCTAATTCCAGGACCATCAACAGTTCCAAAAGATTCTATTGAGTGAACTTTGGCGTAGTATTGTAAATCTTTGTTAGTATTATTCATGATAAATTTCCTTTCATATGACTATGGACCGTCCCCCTAATCCCTGTCTAGATTTTCTCGTGTATTGTTCTGTGTATTACGTCTAATTGTTGTTCTCTTGTTAATTTTGTGAAGTGTACTGCATATCCTGATACTCTTATTGTTAATTGTGGATATTTTTCAGGATGTTCCATTGCATCTTCTAATAGGCTTCTATCAAATACATTTACATTTATATGATGCCCTGTTTGTTTAAAATATCCATCAAGCATTGTAATTAGGTTCGTAACACGTTGTTCTTCTGTTTTTCCAAGTGTTCCAGGTGTTATTGAGAATGTGTATGATATTCCATCCTCTGCTGAGTCAAATGGTAATTTTGCAATTGAGTTCATTACTGCTAAAGCTCCATTTGTATCTCTTCCATGTAATGGGTTTGCTCCTGGTCCGAATGGTTCTCCAGCTCTTCTTCCATCTGGAGTATTTCCTGTTGCTTTACCATATACAACATTTGAAGTTATTGTTAATATTGATAAAGTGTGTTTTGAATGTCTATATGTTTGATGTTTTCTTAATTTATTCATAAATTTCTTTGTGATATCAACTGCTATTTGATCTACTCTATCATCATCATTTCCGAATTTTGGAAAATCACCTTCGACTTCATAATCAACAGCAAGTCCATCTTCATTTCTGATTACTTTAACTTTTGCATATTTTATTGCAGATAGTGAGTCTGCTACAACAGATAATCCAGCTATACCACAAGCCATTGTTCTTAATATTTCTCTATCATGTAATGCCATCTCAATTGCTTCATATGAATATTTGTCATGCATATAATGAATTGCATTTAAAGCTTTAATATAAATTCTTGCAACATAATCCATCATTTGGTCAAATTTTGTCATTACTTCGTCATAATCTAAATATTCAGAAGTTATTGGTGCAAAGATTGGTGTAACCTGTTTTCCTGACATTTCATCTCTACCACCATTGATTGCGTATAGTAAAGTTTTTGCTAAGTTTGCTCTTGCACCGAAGAATTGCATTTGTTTACCAATTTTCATAGGTGATACACAACAAGCGATTCCATAGTCATCTCCTAAAGTGATTCTCATTAAATCATCATTTTCGTATTGAATTGAAGAAGTTTCAATAGACAATTTTGTAGTATACTTTTTAAATCCTTCTGGAAGTCTTGTTGACCATAAAACTGTTAAGTTTGGTTCTGGAGCAGGACCTAAAGTTTCTAATGTATGAAGTAATCTAAAAGAATTTTTAGTAACTAATGTTCTACCATCAATTCCCATACCACCAATACTTTCAGTTACCCAAACTGGATCTCCACTAAATAGTTCGTTATATTCAGGCGTTCTTAAGAAACGTACTAATCTTAATTTCATAACAAAATGATCCATAATTTCTTGTGCTTCTTCTTCAGTTATAACACCATTTTTTAAATCTCTTTCAAAATAGATGTCTAAGAAAGTTGATGTTCTTCCTATACTCATTGCAGCACCGTTTTGGTCTTTTATTGCCCCTAAATATCCAAAGTATAACCATTGTACAGCTTCTCTTGCGTTGCTTGCAGGTTTAGAAATATCAAATCCATATTTTGAAGCCATAACTTTTAATTCATTTAGAGCTTTAATTTGTTCACTAATTTCTTCTCTTTCACGAATAACTTCTTCAGTCATTTCATCAACATTTAAAACTTCTAATTCATCTTTTTTCTCATCTATTAAAACATCAACACCATATAGAGCAACACGTCTATAATCTCCAATGATTCTTCCACGTCCGTATCCATCAGGTAATCCTGTTAATAAATGAGAACTTCTTGCAGCTCTAATATCAGGAGTATAAACACTAAATACTCCATCATTGTGTGTTTTTCTATATTTATGGAAGATTTCTTCAACTTCATCATCTACTTTTCTTCCATATGCTTCACATGATTTTTCTACAATTCTGATTCCTCCAAAAGGCATGATAGCTCTTTTTAAAGGTGCGTCAGTTTGAAGTCCTACTATATCTTCCAAGTCTTTATCAATATATCCGGCTTCATGGCTAGAAACTGTAGATACAGTTTTTGTATCTATATCTAGTACTCCACCTTCTGAATCATGTTCTTTTTGATATAATTCTAAAACTTCATCCCATAGTTTTTTGGTTTTTTCAGTTGCTCCAGCTAAGAAAGAACTGTCTCCTTCATATGGTTTGTAGTTTTTTTGTATAAATTCTCTTACATTTATTTCGTCTTGCCAATCTCCTAATGTAAATCCATTCCATTGTTCAAATTTCATAATATACCTCCTTATATATTTTTTATTCAACTTAAATTTATTGTCTTTTATAGTATTGACAAATTCACTATCATTTATGATACCATAGCTATAAAAGTTATGCAATGAAAATAGGTAATTTTGTCAAAATAAAATTCATATGAAAGATTATTGTATTTTTTATTTGTAACTCACAGCATCACACAGTCTGTGAATAATTAACTAAAATAGTATAAATATAATATAACAGACTGTAGTTTGCTGGTCCCCACGAATTGTTACTACATAAAAAATACAATAATTTTTCATAACAGTAACTAAATTTGATTTAACAAAATCATAATAATAAAAATAGAAAAAGACTGTTGCTTTTGCAACAAAAAATAAAAACACCATGATTTTCTATAAAAGAAAATTTTAGGTGTTTAAAATAAGGATTGTAAACATTATTTATTTTTTATAAATCTTAAAACTTCATCATCTGGAATTTTAAGAACTTTAACAATTTTTTTGAAAGTAGAAATTCTAGTCTTTTCTTCGTTATGCTCTAAACGTTGTAATTGACGCCAACTAATACCAATTTCTTCAGCTAATTCTTCTTGAGTTAATTTATTTTGTAATCTATATTGACGAATCATTTCTTACCTCCATAGTAAAAGTATAAAAATATTATACAATATAGAAAATGAAAAAAGTACGACAAAAATGACGTAAACACGATATAATTTTATAAAAATAGATAAAATTTATATAAAACAAATCTTATACATAAAATATTGTGTATAAGAAAGTGACATAATTTTGACATTAAAATTAAAAAAATACATATATAGGCACATAAAAAAATAATTCTGAATTTAATATCTATCGAATATTTTCAATAAATAAAATTCAGAATTATTTGTTCAAAAAAATTTCAATATATAAAATTATTCTTCATCTAAATCAGTATCAGCAATTGTTTTTGCAACATTGTATATTAATTTTTGTTTTGCAGGAGAGCAGTTTTTAATTAAATCTGCAAATTCTCTGTCAAGATATTCTTTTGAATTACTAGATGCACCATTTAAAAGATAACCTTCTGTTACATCTAATAAACCACATAATTGATTTAATCTTTTTAAATTTATATGAGAATTACCTCTTTCTACTCTGCTTAAAAAAGCTACTGATATATCAATTTTTTCTGCTAAATCTTCTTGAGTTAAATTTTTTGCAAGTCTTGCTTGTTTAATTCTTTGACCGATTACTGTATAATCTAAAGCCATTTTTATCACCTTCCTATTTTTATTATATGCATATAATAGCATTTTATAGTTTAAATTTACAGAAACTAAAAAACATATATATAACCTATAGGTTAAATTATTTTGAAAAAATTTGCAAGTATGTATAAAGAAAAAGTAAGAAAAAGCAAGGAAAAACAAGGAAATGTGAGAAAAATATGGAAAAAATATAGTTAAAAAAGATTAATTAAGGCTAAAGTTGACAAATTATATAAAAATATGTATACATAATTTGATTTTGTAAAGAATATATAGTATAATATACATTAGTCGCGTTAAAAAAAGCATCAAAAAGGAGAGTGAAGTTTATTTTAAAAAATAGATTAAAATACTATACGAAAGAAGTTATGAAGTATTTTAACATTGCTATTATAGCTTTTGGTTTTATAATCGCGATTGTACTAATAAAATATAGACCAGTCTATAAAGTAAGCATATCTGGTGAAGAATTAGGATATATAGAAAATATACAATCATTTGAAGAGAATTTGAAAAATGAAATTATTAGTGAAGAAACAAAAAATGTTGACAGTATAAATTTATCTGAAGAACCAGAATATGAGTTAAAACTTATTAATAGAACACTTGAGACAAACGAAAAAGAAATTGCAACTGAAATCGAAGATGAAGTAGTTGTAACATATAAATATTATGATGTAGCATATAAAAATGAAACAATACAATCTGTTAACACAATTGAAGAAGCAGAAGAAATTGTAAATGAAATAAAAGAAAATAATAATGAACAAGATGTAGATTTGACAATTATAGAAAAATATACTGAAAATGAAGAAGAAGTTAATACTTCTGAATTAGAAGTAGCTAAAACTGAAACTCAGACAATAGTTGCTGAAAAAATTGAGGAAGAACAAAAGCAAAAAGAGGAAGAGGAAAGAATAAATAGCCTTCCAGATATTAATGGAATAAAATTGGCCGTAACACCAATTGAAGGAACAATTACATCACGTTATGGTGCAAATAGTAGAATTAGAAAATCAACACATACAGGTTTAGATATTGCGGCAACGAAAGGAACTCCAATTAAGGTTGTTGCAGCAGGTACTGTAATATCTGCAAGTTATGATGGCTCATATGGTAATTTAGTAAAAGTGGACCATGGAAATGGTGTTGAAACTTGGTATGCTCATACAAGTAAAATGTATGTAAAAGTTGGTGAACAAGTTGAAGCGGGAGATGTGATTGCAGCAGTTGGTTCTACTGGAAATTCAACAGGACCTCATTTACATTTAGAAATTAGAGTTAATGGAGAACATGTAAACCCACAAAATTATTTATATAATAACTAAAGTCGAATTATAAAATTTTATTTATGAAGTGGCTAACATTGCAGAATAAAAAATGTCGAGAAAATAGAACGATTTTTCTTGACATTTTTTAGTAATAATATATAATTGAAGTGGTTAAACTAAAGATAGGAGGCGAAGTAAATGGCAGAAGTAAGCGCACAAGAAGAACAAAAAGTTCAAAAAATGATAAATGAACTTGTAGAAAAAGCAAAAATAGCATCACAGGAGTACATGAAATTAGACCAAGAAGCAGTAGATAAAATAACAAAAGCAATGTCAATGGCAGGGCTAGAACATCATATGGAACTTGCAAAATTAGCAGTAGAAGAAACAAAAAGAGGAATATATGAAGATAAAATAACAAAGAACATGTTTGCAACAGAATATGTATATCATAGCATTAAATATGAAAAAACAGTAGGTATAATTAGTGAAAATGAAGAAGAAGGATATGTAGAAATAGCAGAACCAGTAGGAATAATTGCAGGAGTTACGCCTGTTACAAATCCAACTTCTACAACAATGTTTAAATCAATAATAGCAGCAAAAACAAGAAATGTAATAATATTTGGATTTCATCCATCTGCACAAAAATCAAGTAGTGCTGCAGCAAAAATTTTAAGAGATGCAGCAATTAAAGCAGGAGCTCCAGAAAATTGTATATTATGGATTGAAGAGCCATCAATAACTGCAACAAGAATGTTAATGAATCATCCTGATGTAAACTTAATACTTGCAACAGGTGGAACAGGAATGGTTAGGTCAGCATATTCTTGTGGAAAACCAGCATTAGGAGTAGGACCTGGAAATGTACCTTGCTATATTGATAAAACAGCAAAATTAAAAACATCAGTAAATGATTTAGTAATGTCTAAAGCATTTGATAATGGAATGATATGTGCATCAGAACAAGCAGTATTAGTTGATAGAGAGATTTACGAAGAATTTGAAAAATTAATGAGAGAAGCAGGATGCTATTTTGTAAATCCAGAAGAAAAGAAAAAATTACAAGATAGCATGTTTGATTATACAGAAGAATATGGGTATAAATTAAAATCACATGTTCCAGGACAATCACCATATACAATTGCAAAAGAGGCAGGATTTGAGATACCAGAAGACACAAAAGTAATAGTTGTATATGAGGAAGGAATCGGAAGAGAATATCCATTTTCAAAAGAAAAATTAAGCCCAGTTTTAACATATTATATAGTTGAAAACGAAGATGAAGGAATAAAAAAATCAGAACAATTGATTGAATTTGGTGGATTAGGGCATTCAGCAGTTATTCATTCTGAAAATAGGGATACAATATTAAGATTTTCAGAAACTATGAAAGCAGGAAGAATAATTGTAAATTCTCCATCTACTCATGGAGCAATTGGTGATATATATAACACAAATATGCCATCATTAACACTTGGATGTGGTTCATTTGGTGGAAATTCAACAACGGCTAATGTATCATCAGTAAATTTAATTAATATAAAAAGAGTAGCGAAAAGGAGAGTTAATATGCAATGGTTTAAAATTCCAGAAAAAATATATTTTGAAGCAGGTTCAATTCAATACTTAGAAAAAATGCCAGATATAACAAGAGCATTTATTGTAACAGATGAAGGAATGGTAAAATTAGGATATGTAGATAAAATTCTATATCATTTAAGAAAAAGACAACAATATGTACATTCAGAAATATTTAGTGAAGTAGAATCAGATCCATCATTTGATACAATCAAAAAAGGTGTAGAGCTAATTAAAAACTTTAATCCTGATGTAATAATTGCATTAGGAGGAGGAAGTCCAATAGATGCTGCAAAAGGCATGTGGCTATTTTATGAACATCCTGAAGCAGATGCTGAAGGTTTAAAATTGAAATTTATGGATATTAGGAAAAGAACATATAAATTTCCTAAGTTAGGAACAAAATGTAAAATGGTAGCAATACCAACAACATCAGGAACAGGTTCAGAAGTAACATCATTTGCGGTAATTACTGATAAAGAGAAAAATAAAAAATATCCATTAGCAGATTATGAGCTAACACCAGATGTTGCAATAGTAGATCCAGATTTAGTAATGAGTTTGCCAAAATCAGTTACAGCAGATACAGGAATGGATGTTTTAACACATGCAATTGAGGCATATGTATCAAATATGGCATCAGATTACACAGATGGATTAGCAGAAAAGGCAGTAGAACTTGTATTTGAAAATTTACAAGAAGCATATGAACATGGAGATAATAAACTAGCAAGAGAAAAGATGCATAATGCAAGTACAATAGCAGGAATGGCATTTACAAATGCATTTTTAGGAATTAACCATTCATTAGCACATAAAATAGGTGGAGAGTTCCATTTACCACATGGAAGAATAAATGCAATTTTATTACCATATGTAATAAGATACAATAGTTCAAAACCAAGTAAATTTGTATCATTTCCTAAATATGAATATTTCATAGCAAATCAAAAATATTATAGATTAGCTAAAAAGGCAGGATTAAAAGCAGATACAGTAGAAGAGGGAATCAATAGTTTAATTGAAAAAATCATAGAAATGAACAAAAAATTAAATATTCCAAGCACATTTAAAGAAGCTGGAATAGATGAACAGGAATTTTTAGCAAAAGTAGATATGTTAGCTGATAGAGCGTTTGAAGACCAATGTACAACAGCAAATCCACGCGTGCCTCTAGTAACAGAGTTAAAACAAATATTACTAGATTCATACTATGGAAAAAGGGATTAGGGGACGGTCCTAAAAATCCCTGCTTTTAGGGATTTAGGGACAGACCTTGAAAAAATAAGGGAAAATAGATATAAAATTATAAAATCAAGTAGTTCTGTAACTTTTTTGTGAATTGCTTGATTTTTTTTATATGTGAATATATAATTTATTGGACACAAAAATTTAGAAAGCAAGGTGAAATGTATGAGTGCGTGGAATAAATTTCAAGATATGATAAATGAAAGAAAAAATAAAATAGTAAATAGAAATATAGAAAAGGCTGAAAATGTTGCTCAAAATACTGGGTTTGAAGAAGCTCTTGAAATTGTATTAGATACTATTAGGCAGAATCCAGATATGGCTACTGAGATTATAGCTAAAGCAAAGCAAAGTGGAAAGTTGAAAGATCAAGTAGCAATGGATGCAATGAAAGAGATTCCAAATATAGAGCAAATAGAAAATCCAGAAGAAACTTTAGTTGAAACTGCAGAAAAAACAGATTTTAATACAACTCAAATAAAAGAGATAATCAAAGAAACTGATATGAGTCTAAAAACAGCAAAAAAAGTGGCAGAACAAATACCAAATGATGAAATAAGAAAAGCTGAAAAAGCAAGGTTAGAAGAAATAGAAAGAGAAGAAAGAATCGAGCAGAAAAGACAACAAGAACAAGAATTAAATAAAGAATTAAAAGAAATGTACGTAAATTGTAAAGGAATAAGAGATACTGATATATTGACTAGATTAGAAGAAATAAAAAAACAAAATAGAAGTTTAAAAGTAAAAGAAATAATTACTCGAATTTTAGCAAGAAAGGCTGCAATTGAATTCAGACAAGTTGGAAACACAAGATTATTTGAAATGAAAAAGGTTGTTACTCCAGAAGAAATGTTAGAAAGTAAATTTCCAGATTTAGTTCAAGAAGAGTTTGAACAAATAAAAGATATAAAGGCATATAAAGGAATTGATGGAAAACAACATAAATATAATAAGGAAATTTTAATGCAGGGTATATTGAGTGAAATAGCTAAAAATGTTGCGAGTACTTTTAATGATGTTGGAGTAATAGATATTCCCCAATCTGAAGCAATGAAAGAAATAACAGACGAACAAGAAGAATATTTTATTTCCCAAATACAAATATATGGAAAAGATATTACAGATATAGAAAAAATAAAAAAACAAATTAGAGGAATTGTTAGCTATCAGCTGAAAGACTTGGAAGAAATGATAAAAAAAGTGCCAGAAGATGAAATTGGTGAATATGTGCAAAGTTTTAAAGCTCAAATAGCTAAAGGTAAACAGAAAGGCAAAAAAAGTAAAAAATTAAATTCAGAAATAGAAGGAGAAATTGATGAATTAAAGGATTTACTAGCGGAATTAGATTCAGAAGATGCTTTAGACATTTTGCAGATAGCTAAGGAAAAATCTCAAGAAAGAGTAAAAGATAGAAATAGTGAAAAAGTAAGTGAAACAGAAAAATTAAAATCAGCAGGAACAACTCAATCAGATGATAATGAAAATTTGCGTTAGATTAATGTATTGAATTAAAAATGACAAGTGTTAATATTATCAATTAATACTTGTCATTTTAAGAATCATTCCTAAATTTTTAAAGTCATGAATTTGAAGGTCCGTCCCTAAATCCCTAAAAGCAGGGATTTTTAGGACCGTCCCCAAAATCCCTCCCTGTTAGAATTCACAATTTTTTGGAGTTCTTGGGAAAGGTATAACATCACGAATGTTTTGCATACTTGTTAAATACATAATTGCCCTTTCAAAGCCAAGACCAAATCCTGCATGGTTACAACTACCATATTTTCTTAAGTCTAAATACCAGTCATATTCTTTAATTGGCATATTTAAATCCTTCATACGTTTTAATAATTTATCGTAATTTTCTTCTCTTTGGCTTCCACCAATAATTTCTCCTATTCCCGGAACTAAAAGGTCAGTTGCTGCAACAGTTTTTCCATCTGGATTTTGTTTCATATAAAATGCTTTTATATCCATTGGATAATCTGTAACAAAAACAGGTTTTTTATAAATTTTTTCACATAAATATCTTTCATGTTCGGTTTGTAAATCAACACCCAATGAAACTTTATATTCAAATTCATCATTATGTTTTTCTAATTCAGCAATTGCTTCAGTATATGTAACTCTTGCAAAATCAGAAGAAATTACATGATTTAATCTGTCTAATAAACCAGTATCTATAAATTTGTTGAAGAATTGCATTTCTTCTGGACAGTTTTCTAACACATAGTTAAAAATATATTTAATCATATCTTCTGCTAAGTCCATATCATCTTTTAAATCTGCAAAACATATTTCGGGTTCAACCATCCAAAATTCTGCTGCATGCTTTACAGTATTTGAATTTTCTGCACGAAATGTTGGACCAAATGTATATACATTACAAAATGCTTCTGCAAAAGTTTCAGCATTTAATTGACCACTAACTGTTAAATGTGCAGGTTTTCCAAAGAAATCTTTTGAAAAATCAACATTTCCATCTTTATCTTTAGGAATATTATTTAAATCAAAAGAATTAACATTGAACATTTCTCCAGCACCTTCAGCATCGCTTCCTGTGATTAAAGGTGTATTTACATATACAAATCCTCTCTCTTGAAAGAATTTGTGGATAGCATATGCTAAAACACTTCTTACACGGAATACAGCTTGAAATGTATTTGCTCTTGGACGTAGATGACTAATTGTTCTTAAGTATTCAAAAGAGTGTTTTTTCTTTTGAAGTGGATAAGTTGAATCTGATAAATTTTCTATTTCTACATCGTTTGCTTGTATTTCAAATGGTTGTTTTGATTCTGGTGTTAGTATAAAAGTTCCAGTTACTTTAATTGAAGAACTAATTGTTAATTTACAAATTTCTTCAAAATTATTTAGGTTGTTATTGAAAACTATTTGTAAGTTTTTAAAAAAAGTACCGTCATTTAATTCTATAAATCCAAATGTTTTAGAGTCACGTACGGTTTTAACCCAGCCTTCTATTGTGATTTCTTTTTTGTCATATTTTTTAGAGTTTTTATATAGTTCTTTTATTGATAGTCTGCTCATAAATGAATCATCCCTTCTAATTTTATTTCAATGCTAGTCCATATTATATGACACAATTTTAAATTTTGCAATAAATTTACGTAAAAGTATATGAAAATAAAGTAAAGTATGATATAAGTATATATAGAAAAAAAGAGAAATGGCAAAATAAAAATTTAGCAGATGAGGTTGAAAAATTGTAATGATATTTTTCAGCCATATTTGCGTTGGGAAAGGGAGGTTAAAAAAATGAAAAGTATTTCTAAAATTGCAATAATAGGTGGACCTGGAACAGGAAAAACAACTTTAGCAGATAATTTGGGAAAGGTGCTAGAATTACCAGTTTATCATATAGATGGTATTCATCACCTGGCAAATTGGAAACCAAGAGATAAAGATGAGAGAGACAGAATAATTTTAGAAAAGGTAGGAGAACCAAAATGGGTAATTGATGGTACATATCAATCCACTTTAGAAAATAGAGTGAAAGCTGCAGATTTAGTGATATTTTTAAATTATTCTAGAATGGCAAGAATGAAGGGGATATTGTCAAGATATTTTAAGCGTAGAGGTAAGGAAAAACCAGAAATACCAGGTTGTAAAGAAAAAATGGATTGGGAATTTTTGAGATTTACATTTAACTGGAATAATACTAAGGGAAAAACAATTAAAGATGTGTTAGCGAGAACTGCTGATAAAAATGTTTTAGCTTTTAAAACTAGAAAAGAGTTGAATAGATGGTATGAAAAAGAATTTAATAAAAAAATAGAGATTTAAGAAAACAATTCATCTTGCATAAAGACACATTTTACGTAAAGAAAACATAAAATATAGCAAAAGAAGGTTATAGGTAAACAGTTATATTACCTAAATATGATATGCAAGGTGGATAGTTGAAAAATAATTACAATTTTGGCTACGTCAAACTTCATTTGAAATTTAATCAACGTACAAAAAGTACGCCTCATAAATTTCAAACTTGTTTTCCTTGCCAAAATTTAATTCTTTTCCAACTAGGATAGAGCCTAGAGAAAGGAATGATATAAAAAATGGCACAGTACATAATCCAAGGTGGAAAAAAAGCAGAAGGAGAAGTGACAATATCAGGTTCAAAAAATGCTGCACTTCCAATAATAGCTGCAACTATTTTAAATGCAGGAAAAACAACATTATATAATGTTCCAAATATACATGATACGCAAATGATGTTTGAAATATTAAAAAAATTAGGAGGAAATGTAACAAAAAAGTCTAATAAAATAATAATAGACACAAATAAAATTGACAAATATGAAATACCAGAAGATTTAATGAGACAAATGCGTTCATCAGTAATTTTAGCAGGAGCATTACTAGGAAAACATAGAAAGGCAATATTTTCATATCCAGGGGATTGCGATATTTGATTGATACATCGGACAAGCATAGGATAAATGAGTGGATACAGAAATTTAAATAATAAAACAGATAAGCTTTAAAAGTAAAATTTTAAGGCTTATTTTTTGATCTTAAAACTATACTAAAAATTATTTTAAAAGCCACAAAATTGAACGTGAGGAGAAAGGAGATGTAGAAAATATGGCAACACAAAAACTAAAGGGGCTATGGATACCTGTAGAAATTTTATTAAATAAAAATTTATCAGATAAAGAAAAGATAATACTATCTATGATTTTGTATTTAAGTGAAGAAACTAAAAGTTGTTTTGCAAGTAATAAATATATAGCAAGTATTGTAAATGTGACAGCCAATAGAGTATCTAAAATTATAAGTTCTCTGAAAGATAAAGAGTATATAAAAGTAAAATTAAAATATAAAACAGACAGTAAAGAAATAGAACAAAGACAAATTACACCTATTGTTGAAAATATTAATAGGTATAATTCAAAAAGCCAAGAGGATATTGAAACAAATAACTATTTAAATAGTCAAAAACAACAATACCCTATATATAATAAAGACAAAGATATAATAAATAATATAAAAAATAAAAATAATTATAATAAATGGGACATGTGTAAAAAGAAAAATACTTCATATGGAAGTGACAGAAATTATGATGACTTCGATTGGAGTAGCTTATATGCAAATTTAAAAGAGGTTAATTCTACTCAATATTAGAACTAGCCTCTTTTAAATTTGTCTAAAAAACTATTTATAGTTTTTTAGCAATCAAAAATAAAAATTTGCTTTTTTATTTTTGATTGAATGGGGTGTGGGGCAATAGCCCTGCCATACAGACAAACTTGTTTGTCTAGTATGTTAGACATTCAAAGAAAATCTTAAGCAAGAAGGAGGTGCAAAGAAGATATGAGTTATGCAATTATAAGAAATGAAAAGTTGACTAGAACAGAAGCAAAAGGAAGTTATGTCCATAATGAAAGAAGAACAAGAGGTCATACAAATAAAGATATTGATTCAGAAAAAACACATTTGAATTATTACTTAAAGAAAAACGAATTGAGCTATATAAAAGAATTTGATAGATTAAAAAAAGAAAATAATTTACAAGGACATATAAGAAGTAACAGTATAATAATGTGCGAAATGCTATTTACATCTGATAAAGAATTTTTTGATAAAATTGGAGAAAAAGAAACAAAAAGATATTTTGAAGAAAGTTATAATTTTATATGTAGTTACAAAAATCTCGGAGAAAAAAACATAATATCAGCAGTAGTACATTTAGACGAAGGAACACCACATATGCACTTGATATATATTCCAGTAATTCATACAAAAGATAAAGAAAGAAAAGAAATAGATAAAATATGTTGTAGGGATTTTTGGAAAGGTAGAGATAGTTATAGACAATTACAAAATGCTTTTTTTGAATACATTACTTCAAAAGGATTTGAAATAGAAAGAGGATTACCAGTTGAAGAAACAGGAGCAAAACACGAAAAGATAGAAAACTTAAAAAAGGTAACTAATTTTGAAAATACTAAAAAGATTTTAGATAATATAAAACTAGACTTACCCAAAACACCTAATATAAATGATATTAAACTTATAAAATTAAATAGAGAAAAAGTAGAAGATGAAATTATTAAGCCAAAAGATAAATTAATAAATGAATTATATCAAGAAAATGTTTTACTTCACAAAGAATTATCAAAACAAGTAAATTTAGTAAATACGGCTGAAAAATATCAAAAAGAACGAGATAAAATATTTTATGAAAATGAACAATTAAATAATCAAATACACAATATGAAAATAGAATATGAAGAAAAAGCATTTGACTTAGAATGGAAATATAAAAGCAAAATTAAAGGTTTAGAAAAAGAAAATAGCCGTTTGTGCATGGTAGTAAATAAATTTAAGGAAACTATTGGGAAATTTATAAAATGGGTTTGTAAAAAGTTTGATATGGGTGCAGAGGATAATTTGATTAGAGATTTTGAAAAAGAAAACAGAATTTTTTTGGATGCAGAAAAACAAATTAAGAATGAGAAAATGGAAAAAGATTTTAATATCGAATTATAATTAGACTTTAAGAGTGTATTGGAAAGTTTGTGAGACTATCGTAAAAGTTGTGTAAATAAATCCTTCCTTGATATTTTATATTTTATCACGGAAGGATTTATATAATTAGCTTTAATTACTTATCGTTGCATTTTATCTATATTGTTTCTATTTTTTATTTTATAGATTGTTGCTTTTACCATTCTAACAAAATTTATTCTATCTATAGCCTTAGTTTCTTTATATATATCAGATACTTGCTCTCGCATTGAGTAATTTCCTCTTTGAAATGTGGGTACTTCTGCTTTCAATTCTTCAAAAGAATCATTTTCTTTTACTGCATTCCAACGTTGCCTATATATGCTTTTTTCTTGTTCATCATCAAAAAGTAGTTCTAAAAGACATTCCACTTTTTCTCTTTCAGTCAAATCATGATTTTTTAATGTTAAAAAAGTATCTTTCTTATAATCTGGATTATTAGACATTTGCTTTGATATACTTAACAGCTGACCAAATAATCGTATGTTTTCTCTAATTACATTTATGTCTATAGTTCCATTGGGCATTCTAAATTCTATTGTATTTATTCCCTCTTCCTCAATATTACTCAAATTGATTCCTCTATTTCTCGTATCTTTTAATGCTTCTAAAATCAAATCAAAATCTTCTTGTGTTTTTATACTAATTTTACCATTTCCAAATGTATTTACAATTGTCTTATTACTTGTTTGAGCATATTGAGTTATGCCTTTTCTTGGTGGTTGCCCTTCTTTATTAGTTATTTTATAAAAAAGTTCTTCACACTCATTATATATAGTAAAAAAGTTTTCCCAAGCTTTGAAATCTTTTCCTAAAAACTTTGCATTAAAATGTATATGTCCGTCCACAATCATCATTTGAGTATAATCCAAATTTATTCATAATCATACATACAGTTGAAAGTTCGTTTATGTCACGTTCTTTATCATGCAAAGGAGGACTAGTTATTTCAACTCCATTTTCTAAAGTGCTTTCACCTTTTACTTCCCATCCGTCAAGTATATTTTTCACAACCTCAATATATTTTGCATATTCCCCTTCTGCTTCTAACTCAACTCCAAATGTCATATCTGCTGGCAGATTTAGTGGATTTTTATGTGAAGCATCAGATGGTATAATTCCAAATCTTTGAAATTTTTTCTCATCCTGTAAAGAACAGATAATTAATAGTTTATCTTTTTCACTAAAGTTCATTATTGAATCTTGCATATATCTTAATTTTTCATCATCATCTTCTAATGAACTTATTATCAATGCTTTATCTGAAGGTTGTAGAGCAAGCTGATGGTTATTCAAACAGTCAACTCTACTTTTTTCATTTTCTAATGAAACTATAATTCTTGCTTTTTCAAATGCACTTAAAGTAATATCAGGATTTGTTAAACAACTAATTTTAGATTTATCGTTTTTCAAAGAGAGTAGTATATCTATTAATGAAATGGCATATTCTGATTTGTCAGAAAAATCTAAAACAATATTAGGATTTGTTAAGCAATTAATTTTAAAGTTATCATCTTCTAAAGAAAGTATTACATTTGCTTTGTCAAAAGGAGTTAATTCAATTTTGGGATTAGTTAAACAATCCAAAATTAATTTTTTGTCTTTTATTGAACATATTACTGATACTTTATCTGAAGAATCTAATTCAATATTTGGATTCATCAAACAACGCACTTTTATATTTTCATCTTTTAAAGAATCTAATATCTCTATTTTTTCCCACAATTCTAGTTCGTTATTAGGATTTGATAAATAATTTATTTTTTCTATATCACTTAATTCCATTACTTTAGAAATATCCATACATTATTTTTCTCCCATTCTAAAAAAACTTTTTAGTCTATCTAAAATCCTTTTTATTAAAGTTTTTCTTTTAATTACTAAACTAGTCTCTTCAAAATTATCATTTAATTCATTATTTTTTTGTTTAAATAAATTACCATAATTAAATTCTTCTCGTTCACTATTTTTTATTTGTAGTAATTCTTCTTTTTCATTTTCTAATAATTTTTTTCTTTCATCTTTTGATGCCCAATAATCTCTATATAGTACTGATAGAATAACTTTTGTTTCATATAATAAATTTTGATTTTTTAAATCTTTTTGAGGATCTATTTTAACATTATAATTAGATTTATTTTCCTTTATGAAATTTTTTAAGCTCTCAGGGATCTTAGCTAAAGATTCTTCATCTGCATAGTTAAGTATCATATCAACTTCTGCTAAGCCGTTTTTATATGATTCTTCCATAATTTAAACCTTTCATTCATTTTTTTTATTGATAACTTATAATCAAAACTAAAAATTAATAAAATTATCTCATATTATATATCAAAAGTAAAGAAAATTATATTGAGAAGTATTACTATTTTATTAATTAATATATTATCCATTTTATTTCCAATACAGATTACTTAAATTTTTCAATTCTACTTTAAATTCTTCTATTTGACTATCATTATAGTTATCTTTCAATTTATGAGCTTTTTTAGACCATTCCTTAAATTTCTTCTCAGAAAATTCTTTGGTATGATTATTATGTAATCCATGCATTCTTTTATATTCTCTTTGAAATTCTTTTGAAATTGGACTTTTTTGTACTTTCTCTTTTCGCTTATTTAAAGCACCAATTTCTCTGCAAGTTTTTCCTGTATCTAAATATAGATTATTACAATATTTTTGGTCATTTCTGCCTTTTTGATTTTTATTCTTACTAGTAGTTACAGGTATAAATAATTTGCCACAATTTTCACATTTATTAATTGTAAAATTATTTTGGATTATTTTAAATAATTCAAACCTAATTTGTTCTTCAGCATTAGCTAATTCATACACTTCTTCAGCCATAATATGCTTTTCTTTTATTAAATTAACTACATCTTCTACATCTAATCTTTTTTCTTGTAATGACAATTCTGCATTACATACATATTTTGTTTTGAATTTTGTATCTAAAAATAGTGCATGTGCAGGATTAGTATTTAAATAGTGTATATCAAAAACTTTTTTTGCTTCATATAAATATAATCTTTCATTAGTAGATAAGTTTTTTACAGTAGAGTTTTGAGAATATTTGCTAATCAATTCTAATCTTTCCTTTAAATCTGACTTTTTCTCCATGAAGTCTTTTATCAATAAATCTTTAATTGTTTCAAAAAAATCCATATATTTTTTATGTGTTTTCTTAGATATTTTTTCTATTTTCTGAGTAAATTCATGCATTATAAGATTTATATTATATTCGTTTTCTTTTAATTCTTCAAAATATTCATTTGGAGAGTATTCTGGATTTTCAATAAAGCATCCAATATCAGATTTAAATAATAAATCAGACCTAAATACTTTTGTATTATAAGTTTTTACAATTATATCTATCAAAACCTGAGTATAGAAGTGTGTATAAGGAGAAAATTCTAAACAAGCTCTAACTATTTGAAACATTTTAAAGAAACAATCTAATTTCTCATCCATTATATCAGATTCTTTTGCAGTAGATACAAGTTCTATTAATTGAGAGTATATATTTTTTAATCTATCAAATTCTTTATTATCCATTATAGCAAATTCATATAGTTTATCTCCAATATTGTATTCAAAATCATGAATTGCACCAAAATATTCTCCGATTATTTTTTATTATGATTTTATTATTATTAATTGCGAAATTAGTTAGCATTACAGCACTTCCTACATTTTAAAAATAGACTATAATTATTTTGAATTTTACTTTAGCTATAGACTTATAAAAATCTATTTACAAGCCGTTTTAAGGCTATTATAATAAAAATAGATAATAGAAAATAGCAATTCTAAATAACTATTTTCTATAATAGTATAGCACATTGAAAATTGAATAGCAAACTACAAGCACATATAATGATACTTTTGTCTGGCTAACGTGATGTAAAGGGACAATTCTCTAAAAAGAGGAATGAGGGCAAATCTCATATGGGTATTTGATTTACCACTTGTAGTTATTTTAGCTCTAGGAAGCGAAGCGACGTAGAGATAAATTATGTGAAACGAAGAGGAGCTTTAGTAATAAGGACAAACAAGAAACGAATACAATTGATAGAAAGGTAGGTGAATACTCTGAAAATGACAAAAAAGAATGATAAGGATAAAAAGCAAAAAGAAAAACTACCATTTGCAGTTTTTATATGTCCAAAATCAAATATTGGTGATGTTCAAGATTATAAACAGGTATTCACCGATATTATATCTGATAGAATACAAGAAAAATACAAATAAAAACAAGAACAAATTTTCGCAAAAATATTGAAAAATTGTTAGGATTATGATATAAATATATAAAATAAAAAAATCAAATGTCCGAAAAAAGCGGACATTTGAAAGAAAAGAGGTAATATATGGGACAAAACAATGAATTAAAATTATTTGAGGATAAAAAAATTAGAGCAAAATGGAATGATGAACAAGAAAAATGGTATTTCTCTGTTGTAGATGTGATAGCTGTATTAACAGATAATGATTACCAAAAATCAAGAAACTATTGGAAATGGCTTAAAAATAAGCTAAATGAAGAAGGTAGCGAACTGGTTAGTAATACTAACCAGTTGAAAATGAGAGCATATGATGGAAAATTAAGAGATACTGATGTAATGACTACAGAGCAAGTTTTACGTTTAATCCAATCAATACCATC
>CALXCG010000003.1 GCA_944386745.1 uncultured Clostridia bacterium
AAATAGACAGTTACCATATATTACCAGTAAAAATATGAAATGCTGATTATAAAATTTGATTTACTCTTTTTTTCTGTTTTTTTCTGAATACACTTGACTAAAATTGTCGAAAATAGTATAATTAAATTGTTTGAATTATATATTAGGAAAATAGGGGGATATCTATGTATATTAGAATCAAAAGATTATTGGATATAATTTTAGCTATTATACTATTGATTATATTTGCAATTCCAATGCTAATTATTTCAATACTAATAAAATTAGAAGATAAGGGACCAGTTATATATAAATCAAAAAGGATGGGAAAGGGTTTAAAAGAATTTTATACATACAAATTTAGATCTATGAAAACCAATCGAAAAGAGTTGCAAGGAAATTTAAGTCATGATAAAATGGTAACTAAAGTTGGAAAAGTTATAAGAAAGACAAGCTTAGATGAGTTACCACAATTATTCAATATTTTAAAAGGTGAAATGAGCTTTATTGGACCAAGACCATGGATACCAGAGTATTATGTGTGGTTTGATGAAAATCAAAAAAGAAGAGTAGATGTTTTACCTGGAATTTCTGGGCTAGCCCAAGTGAAGGGTAGAAATGGTATAAACATTTTCAAAAAAATAGATTATGATTTACAATATGTAGATAATATTAGTTTTAAACAAGATTTAAAATTAGTGTTTGAAACAATAAAAACAGTATTTTCTAGAGATAATGCAGAAATTTCTGAAATGGGAATAAAGGCAGAAATAGAAGAATTAAAAGAGAGTAGAGAAGTAAGTAAAGTAGGTTAGGAGCAAAGTGATGAAAAAGGTCTTATTTACAGCTACAGTTGATTCACACATACTTCAATTTCATATACCATATTTAAAGTGGTTTAAAGAACAAGGCTATGAAGTACATGTAGCAACGAATGGTGACGAAGTGATTCCATATTGTGATGTCAAGCATAAAATTACATTTGAGAGAAGTCCTTTGAAAATCAATAATGTTAAAGCGATTTTTGAATTAAAAAAGATTATTGAGAAGGAAAAATTTCAAATAATACATACACATACTCCTATGGGAAGTGTAGTCACAAGACTAGCAGCAAAAAATGCCAGAAAAAAATATAAAACAAGAGTAATATATACAGCTCATGGTTTTCACTTTTTTAAAGGTGCACCATTGCTTAATTGGGTTTTATTTTATCCGATAGAAAAGTATTTATCTAAATATACAGATTGTTTAATAACAATAAATGAAGAGGACTATAATTTAGCTAAGACAAAATTTAATGCAAAAAAAGTAGAACTTGTTAATGGTGTTGGAGTAGATGAAAATAAATTTGATTTTCAAATGGACGATAAAGAGAAGCATAAATTAAGACAAAGTTTAGGTTTAAAAGATGATGATTTCATCATTATATATGTAGCAGAATTGAGTAAAAGAAAAAATCAAGGAATGTTGATAAAAGCAGTTAAGGAATTGATAGATGAAGGAAAAGAAAATATAAAGGTTATATTGTCTGGTACTGATTCAAGAAATGGTTACTATCAAGAAATGGTTAAAAAATTAGGAATAGAGAATAATATAAAATTTCTTGGATACAGAAAAGATATCCCAAAACTACTAAAAATATCTGATTTGTATGTTTCAACTGCTAAACAAGAAGGCTTACCTGTTAATATTATAGAAGCTATGTTTTCTGGATTACCAATTATTGCAACGAATTGTAGAGGGAATAGAGATTTAATAAATTCATGTATAGAAATAAATAACTATAATCAACTAAAAGAAAGAATAATAAATGAAATGAAAAAAAACAACCAAGAAATGATAGAGTATAAAGTTGAATTATTTAAAATTGAAAATGTAATCAAAAATATTGAAAAAATATATAGGAGAAATATTTGATATGAGTAAAAAAGTGTTAATAATACCATCATGCACAGACTTGAACAGAGGAGACCAAGCCTTAGTATTGGAAACAGCAAATGTAATAAAGAATGTATATGATGAGAAAATTGATATTTATATGATGTCAGATGGGGAAACCAAACAATGTGAAAAATTTGGATTAAAAAGCTTTAGTGATATATTAAAACATCCTTCAAGAATATCAAAGAATAATCATAATATAAAATACAACAAATCAATAATTATAAAATGGGGCCTAGTAGCTATTAAGGATTTGATATCTTCAAGTTTGTTATTAAATAGGTTTACTAGAGCTATTATATATCCTTTCTTAAACGAGGAGAAAAAAAAATCTATAACTTTGTATAAAGAATGTGATTCTTGCTATGTAAAAGGTGGAGGATTTTTACATGACTATAGTGGTGGACTTGTGGGAATTTATACAATGTATTATTTAACATTTCACATTAGATTAGCTTTAGCGATGAACAAAAAGGTTTACATAATGCCAAATTCTTTTGGACCATTTAAAAGTAAAACTACTAAAAAAATGCTAAATAAATTATTAAATAAGGTAAGCATTGTAACAGCGAGAGAAAGTATTTCTGCATCAGGAAAAACAAATGGATTAGATAGAGATATACCACTATTTCCAGATTTAGCATTTTTCTTGTCGGATTCATATGAGAAAAATAAATGGCAACAATTTATGGAAAAATATAATTTAAAAGAAGAAGAGAAATATGTTGCAATCACAGTTAGACCATATAGATTTTATCAATATGAAAATCCGCAAGAAAAATATGTACAATATAAAAATACATTTGTTGAATTCACAAAATTTTTAAATGAAAAAGGATATAAACCTTTATTTGTTGTTCATACAAGAGCGATAAATGACCATGAAAATGACGAATTATGTATTAAAGAGATAATAAGTGATATAGATGATAAAGAATCTTATAAAGTGATAAAAGATGATTCCTTAAATTGTTATGATTTGAAGTTTATTTATAAACATTGTAAGTATATAATAGGTACTAGATTTCATTCGGTTATATTTTCCATTACAAACAAGGTTCCAGCAATTGCAATTACTTATGGCGGAAACAAGGGAAATGGAATAATGAAAGATATGGATTTAAGCCAATATGCTATTGAAATTGGGAAGCTAACATTTTCAAATTTAAAAAATAAATTTGAAAATTTAGAAAAAGAAGAAGCAGATGTGATAATTAAAATAGAAAATTATATAGAAGAAAGTAATAAAAAATATAAGGAATTAATAAAAAAAATAAAGAAAAGTATTTAAAGGTGGTTAATATGAAGTTAGCTTTTTTTCATGATGCTCGACTAAAAAAATATGAGGATAATTATTATACATCAGGAGGTCTAACAAATGATTATCTACAAAGGTATCTGAAAGATTTTACAAGCATTACATTATGTACAAGAGAAGAAAATATAGAAAAAGAAAAGATTGGAAAACTATCAATAGTATCTGGAAAAAATATTAATTTTGATACAGTAAAAAAAATAAATATATTTTCTTTACTGTTTGGAAAACAAAAAAAGAAAATAGTAAAAAATATTAAAGACAGTGATTTTGTAATTATTAGAATGCCAAGTATAATAGGTGTTATAGCTTGTAAAGAAATTAATAAAATTAATAAAAAATATTTAATTGAAATGGTTGGATGTCCTTTTGATGCGTTATGGAATTATGGTACTATTTTAGGAAAAATAGCAGCACCGATTATGTATATATTAAATAAATATTACATTAAAAAGGCTCAAAATGTGGTATATGTCTCAAATGAATTTTTACAGAGAAGATATCCAAATAAAAATAATAATTTGGGCTGTTCGGATGTTAATATAAAGCAAGTATCAAATGATGTTTTACAACAAAGAATAAGAAAAATAGAAAATAAAAAAGAAGGTGCAACAGTTAAATTAGGACTAATAGGATCTCTCAATGTAAAGTATAAAGGACATAATATAGCAATTAAAGCAATATCAAAATTAAAGGACAAGTATAATATTGAATTACATTTTTTAGGAGTAGGAAACAAAGAAAATTGGATAAATTTAGTAAAAAAATATAAAGTAAATGATATTGTTTATTTTGATGGAACATTACCAGGTGGAGAAGAAGTATATAAATGGTTAGATGATATAGATATTTATTTAATGCCAAGTTTACAAGAAGGATTGCCTAGAGCATTAATAGAGGCTATGAGTAGAGGGTGTCCATGTATAGGAACTAAAGTAGGAGGAATTCCCGAACTAATTGGTGAAGAGTGTATTATTCCAAGGAAAAACGAAAAAAAGTTAGCATATAAAATTGTGGAATTAATTAATGATAAAGAAAAAATGAAAAGTATTGCTAAAAGAAATTTCTATAAAAGTCAAGAATATGAAAGAGAGAAACTTGATGAAAAAATGGATAAATTTAGAAAGGAAATACTAGATGAAGAAAAAAAATGAGCTAGAGTCAAAAAAAAATAATAGAGTAATTCATGTAGTAAAAACAATGAATCATGGTGGCGCTGAAACTATGATAATGAATATATATAGAAATATTGACAGAAAAAAAGTACAGTTTGATTTCTTGTGTTTGGACGATAAAGAGGGTGAATATGATAAAGAGATTAAAGAAATGGGGGGAAGAATTTTTATTGTTCCTTCGCCTAGCAATGGTAGATTTAAAAATTTAAGAGAGATTTATAGAATTTTAAAGAAAGAAAAAGTAAAAGCAATTCATTCACATGTATCTTTTTATTCAGGATTTGTATTGATGGTGGCATATTTTGCAGGAGTAAAAAAAAGGATATGCCATTCTCATACAACTAGTGATGTAAGAAAAATTAATGTAGTTAGATACTTTTATAATAGTTTAGCTAGGTTTTTAATAAAAATATTTGCAAATATAAAATTGTCATGTGGAGATGAAGCAGGAAAGTACTTATATAAAAAAAGCAAGTATACCTTAATAAACAATGGTATTGATTTAGAAAAATATTCACTTGTATCAGAAATTCAAGTAAAAAAATTAAAGAATGAATTAGGAATACAAGAAGATGAATTTATTATAGGTCATGTTGGAAGATTTGAAAAAGTTAAAAATCAAAAATATTTTATTAATTTTGCAAAATCTTTTAAAAATAGAATTGATAACTTTAAGATTGTTTTGGTAGGAAATGGAACACAAAGAGAATTAATTGAAAAACAAGTAAAAGAAGAAAATTTGGAAAAATATTTTGTTTTTCCAGGAGTAAGAGATGATATAAATGTCTTTATGAAAATGTTTAATATTTTCCTTATGCCATCATTATATGAAGGTTTCCCTTTAGTTGTTGTAGAAGCACTTGCTGGTGATAATGTTTGTTATTTATCAGATACAATTTCAAAGGAAACTAATATTGTAAAAGACAGAGTAAAATATTTTAATATTTATGAAAAAGAAGATAAATTAATAGAATTAATAATATCAAGAAAAAATGACAAGAAATATAGCACTATTCAAGAGTTAAAAGAAAAAGGTTTTTCAATAAAAGACACAAGTCAAAAAATTACGAGAATTTATTTAGATAATACGAAAGGATAAAAAATGAGTTTAATTGCAATTATTTTATTTGTTTGTATGCCTTTTATGGCAATACCCGTTGTAATTGTAGGGATAATAGTTGATAGAAAGCACAGTTATATTTATGCACTATTACTGGCTATTATTTTTGCTATAATAGCATACAATTTTAGACCAAACGAGACTCAAGATTTATATAGATATTATGTAGAAATGAGAACACATTATTCAAATATTAGTTTTGAGGTTTTTATACAGGAATTATTTTCTAACACAAAAGTTATATTTAAAACATTACAATATTTTATTGCATTAACTCAAAATTATAATTTATTGCCATTTATTTGTACGTTATTTGGATATTTCATAAGTTTTTATATGATTTTAGATTGTGCAAAAGAATATAAGTTAAAACCTAGTCTAACGGTAATAATTTTATTTATTTTTGTATTATCATTCTATCATATAAATTTTTTAAGTGGATTAGCACAATATTTAGCTATTTCAATAGGAGTTTTAGGATTCTATCTAGAATATGTAAAGAACAAAAAAAAATCTATTTATAAAATATTATATATTGTTTCATTTTTAATACATGCTTCAATGATAATAATTCCTATAATTAGAATTTTATTAAATTTTGATTACAAAAAAATAAAAAAAGTATATTTAATAGTTCTAATAATGTATGCTTTTTTACCAACAATTATATATCAGATTTTTAATATTCTTCCTGGAATGCAGACAATAGCACAAAAAATGAATTATTATTTGTTACAAGGTAATGGGATAAGTACGACCTTTGAGATAGTTTCATTATTATTATTAGTACTTTATATATTTATTTTTTATAGAACTAATAGAAAAAACAAACTAGTTAAAAATACGAACTTAAATAAATATTTTGACTTTGTAGAGATGATTTTATTATTAAATATATTTTCTATTTTTTATAAAGATATATTTTTAAGGATATTTAATATATCAATATTATCAATGTTGATTTATATTATAATATATTTAAAGAATTCAAATAAAGAAAACATCATATTAATTTTAATATTGTGTATTTTTAGTGTATTGATAGGTAGTGTAAATTTAAATATTTTATTGGCAAATAATTTTGGCGATGTTTTTACAAATATTACTGAAAATTTATTTTATTATTTTAAATAAAAGGAGGATATGATGGAGAAAAATTATATTACAGTACTCACTCCAACATATAATAGGGCACATACTTTAACAAGATTATACAATTCATTAAAGAGCCAAAATAATAACAATTTTGAATGGTTAATCATTGATGATGGTTCTTCAGACAATACAAAACAATTAGTACAAAAATGGATAAATGAAAAAAATTCATTTAATATAATTTATTTTAAAAAAGAAAATGGAGGAAAACATACAGCAATAAATAAAGGAATTGAAATAGCAAAAGGGAAATTGACTTTAATAGTGGATTCTGATGATTATTTAACAAATGATGCTATAGAAAAAATAATAGAAAAGGAAAAAACAATAAAAAATATTAGTGAAAAATTTGCAGGGATAGCATTTTGTAAAGGATTTAGTGAAAATAATATAGTTGGAACTACTTTTAAGGGAGAATTTGTAGATGCTACATCGATTGAAAGAAAAAAATATAATATTTTAGGTGATAAAGCAGAAGTATTTTATACATCAGTTTTAAAAGAAAACAAGTTTCCTGAATTCGAAGGAGAAAAATTTATGACAGAAGCTCTGGTATGGAATAGGATAGCAAAAAAAGGATATAAAATTAGATGGTTTCAGGATATAATTTATATATGTGAGTATAGAGATGATGGACTAACAAAACTGGGTTATACAAAGTTTAAAGAAAGTCCAAAAGGTTTATTATTATTCATAAACGAAAGTATAGAGTATCTAAATTTGAATTTATTAGAAAGACTATCAAGATATTCTTATTATAGTAAAGCAGTATATGAAAACAAAAATATAAAAAAAGCATCAGAAGATTTAGGAATAAAAGAAACCACCTTAAAATTTGCAATTTTATTAAGAAAAATAGTAGAAAAGATAAAAAAATAGAGGTATAAATATGGAAAACGATTACTTGGTAACAGTTGCTATCGCATTATATAATGGAGAAAAATATATAGAAAGATGTATAAATTCAGTACTTAGACAAACATATAAAAATATAGAAATAATTGTGATAGATGATGGTTCAACCGATAATGGTGTAAAAATAATAAAAGAAATTACTGATAAAGTAAGAATTTATCATAAAGAAAATGGTGGATTAGGTTCTGCTAGAAATTATTCATTCGAAAAAGCTAGAGGAGAATTTGTTCTTTGCATTGATGCAGATGATTGGTTGGAAGAAAATGCAGTTGAAGAATTAGTGAAGGCACAAAAAAAGTATAATAGCGATATTGTTAAAATGAATTATTATATAAATAAAACTATTAATAAGAATTATTCTAAAGGTGATTTAGGCAAATATGCTAATAAATTAATAGAAACTGAAAAAGATAGAGAAAATATTATATATGATATAATTCTAGGAAATATTACTTCTTATACTTGGTCAATGCTTATTAGAAAAAGCAAAGTGCAAAAAGAATATTATTTTGAAAAAATACATGTTGAAGATAAAATATTTTTATTGAAGTTTATAAGTAATGTAGAAAAAGTATATTTTTTAGATGAATGCTTATATCATTACTTTTTTAATGAACATGGTTTAATGCATAAATACCCATATGAACATTATATGATGCAAAATATAGAGGTAAATAAAAAAATAAGAGAGATTATAGAGAAATATTATGATAAAAATGAAAAATTGCTAGTTGCTAATGATACATTAACAACATATGGAACAGAAAGAAATTTATTTAACATTTATCGTACAACCAATAAGGAAAATACAATAAAACAATATGAAAATATAAAAGAACAATGGAAGGAAATACAAAAGAATAGTAATTATGAATACTTAAAAGGAACGGTGTTTGAAGATGGAAATATAAAAGCTATAAATTTGTGGAATTTAGGTGAATATGAAAAAGTATTCAAAATATATGATAAAGAGAAAATAAAATATAACATAAAAAATTATTTGAGAAAAATTAAATCATTTATAAAGTAGGTGAATATATGAAAATTGCTTTAGTATCTCCAATGATATTACCTGTGCCATCAGTCAGAGGTGGAGCGGTAGAAATGTTAACTACATATCTAATCGATGAAAATGAAAAAAAACACAAATTAGACATTGATTTATATACTATCTATGATAAGAAAATAGATATTAACAAATATAAAAATACTAAAATAATACAAATAAAAAGAAACAATGCAGAAAAATTATTCCAAAAATGTATTAACTTAAAAAATAGAATGTTAAAAAAGAAACCAAAATATAATATTTTATATAATAAAGTTGTTAAGCTACTTAAGAATAAAACTTATGATAAAATTATAATAGAAAACAATATGTTTATGTATAATTTGATATGTAATAATGTAAATACAGAATTAATATATCACATGCATAATGATTTCAATAATTGGGACAAAACAAAAGAAAATTATAAAAATATAGCACAAACAGCTTCAAAAATTTTAGTAGTAAGTAACTATTTGAAAAATAGAGTAAATAGTGTTAAAAACACTAATAAAGTAGAGGTATTATATAATGCTGTAGATAACGAACTATATAATGAAAAAAATATAATTAATTTAAGGAAAAAATATAATATAAATAATAACGATATAGTAATAGGTTATAGTGGTAGAATTACAAAAGAAAAAGGTATTTTAGAATTAATTAAGGCAATAAAAAAAATTAAAACTATTAAAAATATTAAACTTTTAATTATTGGTTCGCAATGGTATGGTGAGTTAAAACAAGACAAATATATGGAAGAAATACAAATGGAAATGAAAGATATTAAAAATAGAATTGTTTTTACAGGATATATAAGTCAAGAAAATATGCCTAGTATGTATAATGCTGTGGATGTTTTAGTAGTACCATCATTATGTGAGGAAGCATTTGGTTGTGTTGCAATAGAAGCAATGGCAATGGGGAAACCGGTGATTGTTGCAAAATCTGGAGCTTTGAGTGAAATTGTAAAAGAAAATTTTGGCTATATAATAGAAAAAGATTCAAATTTTGTTGACAATATGGCCAAAGCCATAAAAAAAATAGTGGATAATGATGATTTACGCAAAAAGTATGGCGAAAATGCAAAAAAAGAATTTGAAAATAACATAAACTATCACAAAGAAGAATATTACGAAAATTTTTATAATTATATAAAGAATTAAAGGAAGATGAAATTTTAATGAGAAAGAAAAATTCAATTAGAAATATTTTTGTAGCATTATTATTGAATACAATAAATATATTAATAGGTTTTGTATCACAAAAAATATTTATAAATTCATTGGGACAAGTATTTTTGGGTATTAATGGATTATTTACAAATATTATTTCTATGCTCTCAATTGCTGACTTAGGAATTGGTTCAGCAATTATTTATAACTTATATAAACCAATAGCAGAAAATAATAAAGAAAGAATAATTACATTAATAAATTTTTATAGAAAAAGCTACAGAATTATTGCTTTAGTTATTTTAATATTGGGTCTTCTTATTATGCCATTTTTAACTATTATAATAGGTAATAATGACATTGAAAATATAGATATTAACATTTATTTAGTTTTCATACTATTTTTGACAGATACGGTTGCATCATACTTGTTAACATATAAAAGATCTATCCTAACTGCTAATCAAAAGAATTATATTATAAATATAGTGCATATAGGATATGTAATTATTTTAAATATTTTACAGATTGTATTATTATTAACCACTCATAATTATTATCTATATTTAATTATAAAAATTATATGCAGAATAATAGAAAATATAGTTATAACTTGTATTGTAAATAAAATGTATCCATATTTAAGAAAGAAAGTTAAAACTAAAATAGATATAGAAACAAAAACAGATATAAATCGAAGATTAAAAGCATCAATTTTTCATAATGTAGGTGGCTTTGTAGTTTTAGGAACTGATAATATAATTATTTCTAAATTTTTAGGAGTAGCAACAGTTGGACTGTATTCAAATTATTATTTAATTATTAATGCAGTAAATGTTTTCTTATCACAAATTTTTTCTGGAATTACAGCGAGTTTAGGAAATTTGATAGTAGAAGGAAATATAAATAAAACATATGACATCGCAAAAAAAATAATATTTGCAAACTTTTGGATTTATTCTTTTGCTACAATTGCTATATATGAAATTATAAATCCATTTATTACAGTATGGTTAGGTGAAAGTTTTTTATTTACAAATTTTACAGTAATAATTTTGGCACTAAATTTTTATTTTCAAGGAATGAGAAGATCTATGCAAGTATTTGCTGATGCAGCGGGAATATGTTACGAAAATAGATATGTACCAATAGCGGAATCAATAACTAATATTATAGCTTCTATAATATTAGTAGAACTAATTGGACTACCAGGAGTATTTTTAGGTACAATAATAAGTTCATTAGTTTTACATTGCTATAGTTTTCCAAAATATATTTACAAAGGTTTATTCAAAGAAAAAATGAGTGAATACATTTTATTAAATTTAAAATATTTAATAGTAATGTTATTTGCTTGGATTGTAACTAACTGTTTTGTAAATATACTTCATACTAATAATACTCTTCTTCAAATACTTATTAATATTATATTATGTATAATTATACCTAACGTAATTTTCTATTTTAAATATAAAAATACTAAACAATTTATCTATTATAAAGATTTGACAAAAAATTCGCTAAGAAATTTAATAAATAAGGAGAAAATAAATGGAAAAAAACAAAGAAAAAAGTAGGAATATTGGTTTAGATTCATTAAGAATAATATCAATGATAATGATATTAGTTTTACACTATATAGGAAAGGGTTCATTACTAGGAGAAACAAACAACAGCACATTTTATTATATCTTATACTATTTTTTTGAAGCAATATCAATAATAGCTGTTAATTGTTATGTTTTGATAAGCGGATATTTTTTAATAAATTCTAAATTCAAGTGGAAAAAAGTGTTACAACTATGGGGAGAAACTCTTTTCTATTCAATAACTATATATTTTTTAATCGTAGTAATAGGATTAAAAGAATTTGAAATTAAAGATGCCATAAAAAGTGCATTACCAATAATGACCAAACAATATTGGTTTGTAAATGTATATTTAATGATGTATATATTAAGTCCGTTTTTAAATAAATTAATTAATGCTTTAGAAAAGAAAGAGTATCAAAAGTTATTACTAATTTTAATAGTAGGGTTTAGTGTGGTTAGTATTTTACCTAGTGAATATACATTGGATGCTTCAGGGGGATACGGTATTATTTGGTTTGTATGCTTATACTTAATAGCTGCGTATATTAGATTATATGGAAGTCCATTAAAAATATCTTCAAAAAAGTATTTTATTATTTTCATTTTATGTGCAGTATTTATAACATTAGAAATGTTAGCATCAGATATGTTGTGCAAATATATTGGAAGAACAAGTTTTGCAACTAAATTTTTACAATATAATAATATAATTGTTTTAATACAATCATTATCATTATTTTTATGTTTGAAAGATTTTAATTTAAGAAATATAGCATTAACAAAAATAGTTACATTTGTAGCTCCACTTACTTTTGCCGTTTACCTTATTCATGAGCAATCACAGTTAAGAACAGTTTTATATGACAAAATATTGCATACACAAAATTGCTTTCATAACCCATATAGCATTTTTATTGTAGTGTTTAGTGTGCTAGCTATGTTTATAGTATGCGTAGTAATCGAATGGATTAGAAAAAAAGTAGTGAAAATAATTAAAGGAGAAAATAAAATTTTAAATTCATAAAATGCTTGCAAAATTGTTTATTAAAAGGTATACTATAAAAGTAAAAGCAAAAGAAAAGAAATAAGGAGGAAATATGGAAGAATTAGGTTTAAAAGAATTAGTTGAAATATTTTGGAGTAAAAAAGTACAAATAATATTAATATTATTGATATTTGCAGTAATAGGCGTAATATATACAATGGGGTTTGTAACACCAGTATATACATCATCAACGAGTTTAGTATTAGCAGGTGCGGAAAGTGAAGGACAAACAGCTAGCACAGCAAATTCAATAACAACAACAGATATTACATTAAATTCAAAATTAGTATCTACATATAGTGTAATAGTTAGAAGTAAAGATGTTTTAGGACAAGTTATTTCTAATCTTGGTATGGATATTTCATGGGAAAGTTTAAGAAATAATGTAACTGTAAGTTCTGTTGAAGATACTGAAGTTATAGAAATATCTGTAACAAATGGAAGTCCACAATATGCAGCAGATATTGCAAATGAAATAGCTGAAGTTTTTATAGATAAAGTTTCTGGAATATATAATATTAACAATGTTTATGTACTAGATAAAGCAGAAGTAGACAATGTACCATCTAATATTAATCATAGTAGAGATGTTATAATTTTTGCTTTTATAGGTGTAGTAGTAGCTGTAGTATATGTATTAATAGCTAATATGCTTGATACAACAATAAAATCAGCAGATGATATAGAAAGACAATTTAAATTACCAGTATTAGCATCTATACCAATTTATGGTTCAGATCTGCAAAAGAAAAAGAAAAAAGGAAAAGGTGGTAGAAAATAATGAAAAAAGAATTAATAGCTGAATTAGATCCAAAATCTCCTATTTCAGAAGTATTTAGAACATTAAGAACTAATATACAATTTATGAATACAAAAGGAAAATTAAAGACAATTTTAGTAACATCAACATTCCCTGGTGAAGGTAAAAGCTGGGTTGCATCAAATTTAGCAGTTACTTTTGCACAAGCTGGTAAAAAAGTTGTTTTAATTGATGCAGATATGAGAAAAGGTAGACAATATAATATTTTTGGTATTTCACCAATACCAGGTCTTTCAAATTACTTATCTGGAGTAGATATTGATGATGAAGAAAGAGATGTAACAGATATTGCAGATTATGTTCAAGATACAGAAGTTGATAACCTTTTTGTTATGCCAGCAGGAAATATTCCGCCAAACCCTTCAGAATTACTAATTTCACCACAAATGGTAGATTTACTAGAACAACTAAAAGAACTATGTGATATAGTAATAGTTGATGGAACACCAAACGAATTAGTAACTGACTCATTAATTATAACAAGACTAGTAGATTCAACAATTATTGTTACAGCATGCAAACAGACAAAAAAAGATAATTTAAGAAGAGTTATTCAAAACATACAAAATGTAGGTGGGAAAATTGCAGGAGTCGTAGTTAATAAAGTACCAATAGCTGCTAAGAAATATAAACAATCATATTATTATGGTTCAACTGAAATGTCAAAAGCTCGAAGTGATATGAGAAAAGCTGTGAAACATAATTCAAGAACACAAAACTCAAATAATACACAAAAAAAATCTCAAAATGTAAAAACAAATAATAATTTACGAGAAACAGAAAAAAACAATTCAAATGAAAATAAAGATGATTTGCAGAGAAATATAAAAGTTAATACATCTAGTGAAATATCATTAGAAAAAACCAATGATATTTTAAAGCAAATAAATGAATATATAGACAATGAGAAAAAGAACTTGAAATAAACAAAAGGAGAAGAAACAAGATGATAGACTTTCATTCACATATATTACCAAATATTGATGATGGATCAAGAAGTATTGAAGAAACATTTAACTTAATTAAAGAAGCAAAAAATGTAGGGTTTGATGCCATTATATCAACCTCACATTATATGGAAAACTATTATGAAACAGACACACCAGAAAGAGAAGTATGGGTTAATGCTATTTATGAAAATTTGCAAGCAAAAAATATAGATATAAAACTATATTTAGGAAATGAGATATATTTATCAGAAAATATCATAAAATTATTAGAAGAAGGCAAAGCATCAACAATTAATGATACAAGTTATGTATTATTTGAAATGCCATTAAATGCAGAGCCTTTGAATTTATATGATATAGTATATCAAATGTTACAATGCAAATTAGTACCAATTTTAGCACATCCAGAAAGATATTCTTTTGTGCAAAAAGATCCAGAATTAATATATGACTTAATTCAAAAAGGTGTATTAATGCAAGCAAATTATGGCAGTATCATGGGACAATATGGAGAAAAAGCTAAAATAATTGTGAAAAAGTTTTTTGAAAATAGAATGATACATTTTTTAGGCTCAGATGTTCATAGGCAAAATACAATTTATCCTAGAATACCAGAGATATTATCAATATTAAATGATTTAATAGGAGAAGAAAAATTAGAAGAGCTAACAAATACAAATCCATCATTAGTTTTAAAAAACAAAAGAATAAATATAGATGAACCAATACCACTAGAACTAACTTTAAAAGAAAAAATTATTATGAATTTTAAAAAATAGGGATTAGGGGACGGTCCTAAAAATCCCTAAAATTAGGGATTTAGGGACGGACTTTAAATTTATAGTCTAGGAAAGGAAGTAAATAATTATGAGAAAATATTTTGGAACCGATGGAATTAGAAGAATCGCAAATACAGAACTAACACCTGAGTTAGTGTATAAAGTTGCAAAGGCAGGAGCATATGTATTATCAAAACATACAGACCATACACCAACAATTTTAATTGGTAGAGATACACGTATATCTGGAACACTAATTGAAAGTGCAATGGTAGCAGGATTTTTAAGTTATGGAGCAAATGTTAAACTTTTAGGAGTTATACCAACACCAGCAGTTGCATATTTAACAAGAAAACTAAATGCAGATGCAAGTGTTGTTATTTCAGCATCACATAATACATATGAATTCAATGGAATCAAATATTTTAGTAATAAAGGAATGAAAATACCTGATTCATTAGAAGAAGAAATAGAAGAAGTAATGGAATCAGGAAAATTAGATGAATTAAAAGCAGTTAATGATAAAATTGGAGTTTCAGAATATGCTCTTGAATTAATGGATGAATATGTATATTTCTTTAGAAAACATTTTGATGATGTAATTGAACAAAACATGAAGAAAGATTTCATTGTAGGTCTGGACACAGCAAATGGCGCAACATCTGTTGTGGCTGAGAAGGTGTTTAAAGTTTTAGGTATACCATATAAAATAATTAACAATCATCCAGATGGAATAAATATAAATGATAATTGTGGTTCTACTCATTTAGATGGATTAAAGAAATTTGTAGTAGATAATAAATTAAGTTTAGGTATTGCATATGATGGTGATGGAGATCGTTGTTTAGCTATTGATGAAAACGGAAATGAAATTGATGGAGATAAATTATTAGCTATTATTTCAAATAACTTAAGAAAAAAAGGAAAATTAAACAAAGATACTATAGTTGCAACTGTTATGAGTAATTTAGGACTAAATAAATATGCAAGAGACAATGGATTAGAACTATTACAAACTAAAGTTGGAGATAGATATGTTCTTGAAGAAATGCTTAAAGATGGATTTAACCTTGGTGGAGAACAATCTGGCCATGTTATTTTATTAGATTATAACCCAACGGGTGATGGTATTTTAACTTCATTAATGTTAATACAAGCTATATTAGAAGAAAACAAAAAAGCATCAGAATTAGGAAGTATTGTTAAGCTATATCCTCAAGTATTAATAAATGCTAAAGTAAATGCTGATAAGAAATATGATTATGAAAAAGATGCAACTATAAAAGAAGCAATTGATAAATTAGAAAAAGAGTTTGCTGGAAATGGAAGAGTACTAATTAGACCATCAGGTACAGAACCTTTAGTTAGAGTTATGATTGAAGGAGAGAATCAAGATTATATTACAAAAAAAGCTAGAGAAATCGCGGATTTGATTGAAAAAAACCTAAAATAGAATTAGAAATTGATTTGGTACCACAAAACGTAATAATTTTGTAATAAAAACGTAATATAAAATTAATTGAATAAATATTAGAAAAGTGATACTATAAATTCATAAAACAGAAGAAAAACGGAGGAATTAATATGTTTATTTTTGATATTTCAAATCCATTAACATTAATATTAATGTTAGTAGCAACAGTCTTACTAATATTTCTATCTCAAGAAATTAAAAAGAGTTATATTACGGCAATAACACTATTCGTATACTTGGTAATATTAGTTGTACATGTAACACAAATAGCAACACTATCAGAAGAATTTAGATATATGATTACTACATTATCTAGATGTATAGCAATCGATTTCGTATTCGTATTAATAACATTTTTCTCATATTTATGGGTTGACGATATTGAAGCGAAAGCGAGCGGTAAAAAGAGTATTGATAATAGTTTAGATTGGTTCTGGAAAAAAGTATAAATGTTTAATAATCATAGATTAACAATGTTAAAGTTGAGGGATTTTATATTTTACCTCAGCTTTTTATTTATACATATATTAGAAAAGTCAAGCATATATATAATATAGTAGATTTTAAAACTAAGGAGAAAAATATGTTTAATGTTACTATATTAAAGATGCGAGATATAATAAAATATTTGATGGGAATAATTTTAACAATTTCAATTGTAGTCATCATTAGTAAACAACTTTCAAAAGACAATACAAATAATACAAATGAAGAAAAAATCGTAAATGAAGTAAAGAATGGAATAAGTATGCTATCAGAGCAAAGTTTTCTCGGATGCTTTGAACAAACAGTAGCAAGTATGGCAAATCTTAATGAAGAATATAGCAAGGTAGCTAAAGAAGATGATCATAGTAGAGAAGATATATTGCAAGGAGTACTAGAAACACAAATTAGTTCAATAAAAGGTATAGGAAATTTAGAAAATGAAACTAATAATCAAGATTCAAAAAATCTCCAAGATAATACATCAGAAAATGTGGAATCATCAAATGAGGCTCAGGAAGTGACAAATCAAAATGCAGAAGTAGCAGAAGCTGGAGTAAAAACAGAAGTAATAACAAATAATCCAATAACAGAGTCATACAATGTAGAATATGGAAAAGTCAAAATAAAAAACGAAACAGATTATGAATTGACTCAAGAAATGTTAACACCTGATATAACAATAGAAAACAAAAATATAATTTTATTTCATACACATAGTTGTGAAAGTTATACATCAAGTGAAGCATATCCATATACACCAACAGGAAATTATAGAACAACAGATTTAAACTTCACAGTAACAAGAGTAGGAACAGAACTAGAAACTCAGTTAAAGCAATATAATTATAATGTAGTACATAATACAGATTATCATGATTATCCAGCATATAATGGGTCATATACACGTTCTTTAAAAACTGTAGAAAATATATTGCAAACAACCCCATCAGATATTATAATAGATGTACATAGAGATGCGATTGGTTCTAGAAGTGATTATGCACCAACTGTAAAAATAGGAGATACAGATGAGGCTGCACAAATTATGTTTGTCATTGGAACAAATGCAGGAGGTCTATGGCATCCAAACTGGAATCAAAATTTGAAATTTGCAATAAAAATTCAAGAAAAAGCAGAAGAAATGTATCCGGGGTTATTTAAGCCAATTATGCTTACAAAATCAAGATACAATCAGCACACAGGAAAATTTGCAAGCATAATAGAGGTTGGTGCAACTGGAAATACATTAGAACAATGCTTGACAAGTATGAAATATTTAGCTAAAGTAATGAATGAGGTAATTAAATGAGATATGTTAATAATAATAAAATAAATAAATTAAATTTAAATAAGGACAATACATATATAGTAATGGATTTTGATAAAACAATCACTTCTTATGACAGTTCAGATTCTTGGGATGCTGTTGCAAACCCAAAGTTTGTAGGACAAGGCATAAGAAATGATATGGATAAGTTATATAAGAAATATAGACCAATAGAAATTGATTATACTATCAGCAAGCAGGAAAAATTAAAACAGATGGAAATATGGTATTCTGAATGTATGGATTTATATTATAAATATAATCTAACAAAGGAGCAAATAAAGAATTCAATACAGGCAAGTGATATTAAATTCAGAAAAGGTGCAAAGGAGTTATTAACTTTAGCACATGATAATAATATACCAGTAATAATTTTATCAGCAGGTATAGGAAATTCAATTGAACAATTTTTAAAAGATAGTAATTGTTTATTTAATGATACAATGTATATAATAAGTAATTTTATAGAATTTGATGATAATGGCAAAGTTACAAAGTTTGATGATTCTAAAATGATTCATACACTAAATAAAACTATGAATGGACATTTGCCGGAAGAGTTTATTGAAAAAGTAAAGGACAGGCAATATAAGATGCTTATTGGTGATTTAATTGAAGATATAAAAATGGTAGATGAAAAAGAGGAAAGTACAACTTTAAGGATAGGAATATTAACTAAAGAAATGGAAAATGAAGAAAATCTAAAGTTATATAATGAAAGATTTGATGTGGTCTTAACTGAAGAAGAAGATTTGTCCATTTGGGGACGTTTCATTTTGGACAAAAATGTTCATTTAGGGACATATTAGAAAGAGCAAAAAATGTTAAAAAAGGGACACACATGTGTCCCTAGTTTTAAGTCTATTAAATTTCTATTAAATCTTGCCAATACTTTTTAGGCATAAATTGCATTTGACATCTTGGATTTTTTCTTTCTTTAATAGCGATAGTTTGAAAAAACATTTTCCACAAACCTTGATAAGTTTTTTCTTCTTCTGATATTTCAGGTATTTTTAAATTTGAACTATCTACAATTCTGTATTCTTTGCAATTATAAATAAAACAAATTTCTCTGTTTTTATCATGAATGATAAAATTCATAGAAGGTAAGCGATTAATAAAATGATGTCCTAGAGGTTCAATAATATTATTGTCTGGATGGATTTTAGCATAGCAAAGATTTTCGCCGATTTCTTGAAAACGCAATAAACCTTTCAATTTGTGACATTCAGCTAAAGCTCGTTTTCTCATGTTAATAACTTTGAATACATAAGAAATTGTTAGCATATTATTGATTTTTGGACCAATATCAAAACCATTACATAAATATTTTAGAATATATATTTCTTTATCTTTCTCATTTGAGAGAAAAGCATTGTAACTATTATATAATGCTTCATAACAAATATTTTTTTCAATTCCTAAAAATACTCTTTGTGATTTTTCATAATCTGTTTCTATGTATTCTGTTTTGTCTAAAAAATTTTGAGTGTATTCATTTGCATTATAAATTTTTTGTGACAATGTTTTATTTGAATATGAATTAAAAACAATAGTTAAAAGACCATCAAAAGTTCCGTCATATAAATAGGTTTTGTTTATAAGTTTCCAGTTAGACATTTTATTTTATCCTCCTTTGTAGGTTGTAATTTGTTAAATAACAAAGTTTTTTCATTTGTTGCAATATTATACAGATTGTTATTTATCAAGCTATTTTTGTAATTATTGTTTTTATCAAGAGTTTCATAAATGCTTGAGCTAAAATTATTACTAAACAAAGATAATTGTTCATAATTTAATTTTCTATTATTATCAACTTTTTCTTGATAAACCAAATTTGTTTCAATAAAGTTATGATTAAATTTATATACTTTATCAAAATATTTGCCTTTGCAGGTAATAAAATATTTTGCACGTTTCAAAACAACTCCTAACTTTTTTAGAGCTTCAAAATCTAGTGAAAAAGTTCGCCTTGCACGTATAATCTTTTTAGCTGAAACAACTCCAATTCCTGGAATTCTAAGTAAAGTAAAATAATCAGCAGTATTTATTTCAATAGGAAATTTGTCAATATGTCTTAGAGCCCAATCACATTTGGGGTCTAATATGTGGTTGAAGTTAGGATGTGATTCGTCTAAAAGTTCATCTGCTTTAAAGCCATAGAAACGTAAAAGCCAATCAGCTTGATATAGCCTATTTTCACGAAGTAGAGGTGGAGCTTCTAAAGTAGGAAGGTTTCTATCATTATTTATACTTATGTATGCAGAATAATATACTCTTTTTAATTTTAATTTTTGATATAAACCTTCAGAAAGCTTTAGAATCTTTAAATCACTTTCAGGTGTTGCTCCAATAATCATTTGAGTGGTTTGTCCTGCAGGTACAAATTTTGGTTTGAACTTACTTTTAATTATTTTATTTGCTTGTATGTTATTTGAAATATAGTTCATAGGTTTTAAAATGCCTGTTTTTTCTTTTTGTGGAGCAAGTAATTTTAAGCTATCATTAGAAGGCAATTCAATATTAATACTCATTCTATCAACTAATGTACCTAATTTATCGATTAATTCTTTGCTACATCCAGGTATTGTTTTACAGTGTATATATCCGTTAAAGTTATATTCATTCCTTAATATAGCTGCAGTTTGAACTAACATTTCCATAGTATAGTCAGGTGATTTTATAACAGCAGAACTTAAAAATAAACCTTCTATGTAATTTCTTTTATAAAAATTTATAGTTAAATTTGCAATTTCTCGAGGTGTGAAAGTAGCTCTTTTAACAGAGTTTGTTGCACGATTAATACAATATTTACAATCATACATACAGGAATTTGTCATTAGAATTTTTAATAAAGAAATACATCTTCCATCAGCACCCCAACTATGACAAATTCCAGAAACATGTCCATTTCCGATTCCATTATTTTTGTTTTTTCTATTACTTCCACTAGAACTACAGGAAGCATCATATTTTGCAGAATCTGCTAATATCTTTAGTTTTTCGAATATATCCATTTTTTATCCTCACATACCAAACATTTGTACATATTATATCACAAAAAAATTAAATGTCAAATATTTGTTTGGGAAAAGAACAATTCATGGAATAAAATATAAAAATACAGTATAATTGAGCCTTAAAATAGTAAAAAATAAGGCTCAATTCAAATGAATTATTTAAATGGCAAAAAAGATTTTTTCTTTTTAATGAAATTATAAAAATCTTTTGGACTTCCTACAATAAAACCAGATTTATCAATCAAATATGCATAAGTTTTATCTATATATAAATAAAAGAAATCTTTGGTTGAAAAAATACGATACAATTTGTGATATTTTATTTTAGAAATATTCTTTTTGTCTTGCACAGTAAAATAATTATCATAAAAATTAAATATATAAGTAGTAGAATTTTGTATTTTCTTGCTTTTATATTCTTTTACAACATCAGAAATAGGCTTAAAAAATCTCCAAATTATAAAACCAACAAGTATAATGCAAAAAACGATAGCACTACTATATATATGATATGCAACTAGGTAAACTATACATGCTAAAATTATACCTATGATTAATATATTATATATTTTATATCTCAAACCAAACTTTTTTCTATGAAACTCTAAAAATTTATCATAAACTTCTTTAGAATAAGTAGTTTTATTTTTAAATAAAGCTTTCAAAATTATCACCAATCAAAGTATATCATAATATACGAAAAAAAGACAATTATTTTTCATAAATAAATATTGAATAAATATTCTAACTAATATATAATTTAAACATGAAAAGTAAGAGGTGATGTTATGAAGAAAAAAGTTTTAATAATAATAGGAATAATATTATTACTTATTCTATTAATTTTTGGTATATGGTATATTATTGATAAAAATAAAATTAATAATAACGAACCAACAAATCCAATAGTTTCAACTACTTTGACAGAAGGTACAGATGTAATATTATCATTAGAAGATACGATTACTAATAATTCTGTTTGGTGTGGTACATTCAATTTAATATGGAATGATTTAAAAAACGACTTAGCAAAACAAGATATTGTTTTTACACCACAATTGAAAGTAGTAGAGAACTTAAATAAAGGTACTTTTACTACTAATGAATTATCTGAAGATAGTTATTATAAAAAATATGGAACTCCAAGTATAGAATTAAAAGAAGAAATAGAAAAAGCAATTAAAGATAAATTTAATGAAACAAGTGATATTTTAGATGATTTTAATTGGAATGATACAGGAAATAAAGATTACTTTTTATATGCAATGCTAAAAAAAGAATTTGAATTTCCAAAAGAATTTACAGAATTAAAAGATGGGAATTTTGGGAATTATTCAAATGTAAAATATTTTGGAATTGATAATACAACATCAGATGAAGTAAGAAATCAAGTAGAGGTATTATATTATAATTCTAAAGATGATTTTGCAATAAAATTAATAACTAAGGGTAATGACGAAGTAATTATTTCAAGAGGAAACAATGAAAATACATTTAAAGATATCTACGATGAAATAGAAGAAAAATCTGATAATTATGAAGGAAACAAGAAATTTGCAGAAGAGGATATCTTAAAAATTCCTAATATTACTTTTGAATTAAAAGAAGAATTTAAAGAATTAGAAGCACAACCATTTGAATTTTCTAATGGAGACATATATGAAATAGAAACAGCACTTCAAACTATTAAATTTAAATTAGATAAAAAAGGTGGAGAGATAAAAAGTGAAGCTGGAATGATGGTAAGAGAAGCAGCTATTGCAACTGATGAACCAAGAGAGTTTTTAGTTGATGATACTTTTACAATATTTTTAAAAGAGAATTCAAAAGACCTACCATATTTTGCTGCTAAAATATCTGATATAGCTAGTGTGCAAAGTGATGTGAATAAAAATTATGAAATAATTGGTAATTACTTGGATCCTCAAGGTCAATAGTAGGGGTGGAAAACTTTGAAAGTTTTCTGCCTCATTTTTTTGTTGCCCGAATGTCAATAGGACAAACTAACTAATCATATAATAGGAATATGGAGGAGAGGACTATGGCATATTCAGATAGAGAATTATTAGCTAGAATTATACAATGCGAAGCAGGAGGAGAAGGAGATAACCGGAATGAGGGCTGTTGCAACAGTTGTAATGAATAGAGTTAATGTATCTGATGGGGAATATGCAAGAATATCACAAGGAGGAAGTATTAGGAATATAATATTTCAGCAAGGTCAATTTGATTGTGCAACAGAAACACTAAGAAATCAATATAACAGTCAAAATATCTACAATATGAATCCAACAGAAGTACACTATTATATTGCAGATTGGGCTTTATCTGGAAATAGACTCAATGAGATGGGAGATTGCCTTTGGTATTTGAATCCATTTAAACCATCTTGTGATTCAACATTTCCATACAATGGTTCGGGAACATTTCATACAAGATTAGGTGAACATTGCTTTTATAGACCAACTGCTTTATATAGTCAAACTTAAAAGGTTATAGGTAAACCTTACAAAACCTAAATTTATTAGTAAGGAGTTAATTATGCCAAGCAACCAAGAAAATCAAAATACAAGAGAAAATAGAAATGTACAGATAAACCAAAATTCACCAGAGATTTTAACAAATTCTATTTACACACCAGCTTTTTTGAGAGAACAAATAGGAAAACTAATGAGAGTGGAGTTTTTAATAGGAACAAATAATTTAGTAGATAGGATTGGAATTTTGGAAGATGTAGGAGCAAGTTACATTTTATTACGTTCGCTAGAGAGTGATAGTTTAGTCTATTGCGATATTTATTCGATTAAATTTATTACAATATCAAGTAGTTGGGGATATAACGGAATGAATAATAGATATCATTATTATTAAAGTCTTTCTTTTATAAATTTAATGTGATACAATTATGGCATAAAGGAGTTGGTAATATGTTAAACAATATTGAGGTTTTATGTCATAGCTCAATAAGAATGGATAAAGGAAAAATAATATATGTAGATCCATTTCATATAAAAGAAAATTATAAAGATGCAGATATTATCTTAATTACTCATTCTCATTATGACCATTTTTCTGAAAAAGATATTGAGAAAGTAAGAAAAGCTGATACTAAAATATATCTTACAGAAGATTATGTGGAAAATGCCAAAAGTATAGGTTTTTCTGAAAATAAAATAGTTGGTGTAAAACCATATCAAACATATTATGAGGGAGATATAGAAATAAATACAGTTCCAGCATATAATGTAAACAAACAATTTCATCCTAAAGAAAATAATTGGGTGGGATATATACTTAAAATTGATGGTATTTCCTATTATATTGCAGGAGATACTGATATAACTGAGGAAAATAAAAAGATTAAGTGTGATGTAGCTTTTGTGCCTGTTGGAGGAACTTATACTATGACAGCAAAAGAAGCGGCAGAACTTGTAAATATTATAAAGCCTAAAGTAGCTGTTCCTATTCATTATGGCGATATAGTTGGAACTAAAGAAGATGCAGATACATTTATTAATAACTTAGAAGATGGGATAGATGGCAAAATATTAATGAAATAATTGCTGAATATTAATTCAAAATTAAAGAGCTGCAAATAATTAATTATTAGAAATTCTAAAATAACCTAAACCTTTTTTTTACATATAATAGAATAAATATGTAAAAGGGAGGTTTTTTATGTGTAAAAAAGTTCATAAATCTATTTTGTGTTTACTCAGCATTTTCACATTTATATTTTGGATAAATATGAATTCAGTTTTGGCAATAACTCCATTATCTAATTTAGAATATCAAGGAATAGATGTTAGTAATTGGCAAGGATACATAGATTATAGATCAGTAAGAGAAAGTGGAATTGAAGTAGTATATATAAAAGCAAGTCAAGGAACAAATATAAAAGATGCGTATTTTGAGATAAATTATGAAAATGCAAAAGCAAATGGACTAAAAGTAGGATTTTATCATTTCCTAACAGCTACAAATACTGAAGAAGCAGAACAAGAAGCAAGATTTTTTGCATCTGTAATATCAGGTAAAATACCGGATTGTAAATTAGTAATGGATTATGAAACTTTTGGTGGAGTTGGAGTAGAAGAATCAAACGAGATAGCACAAGTCTTTTTAGAAACAACTAGAAGATTAACAAATAAAGATATAATTATATATAGTGATTTAAGCAATAGCCAGAGTAGATTTAGTAGTGAGTTAGCCGAAAATTATGAGCTATGGCTTGCATATTATAGTGATACTGCAGGCTTAGAAAATATACAGACAAGATGGAGTAATTACATAGGATTACAATATTCTGATAGAGGAAGGATAAATGGTATAAGCGGAGCGGTTGATTTAGATAGATTTTCAGAAGAAATCTTTTTGGATGAAATATCTGAAGTTCCAGTAACAGAAAATCCAACAGGAACAATCAATACAGAAACAATCACATATACAGTTCAAAGGGGAGATACATTATGGGCAATAGCTAGAAGATACGGAACAACATCTGAAGAGATTGCAGAAATAAATAATATATCAAATCCAAATTTAATTTACCCAGGACAGCAACTTAAGATTCCAACAAATTCAACTACTGAAGGAGAAGAAACAAGAGGAACAGGAGATATTATTTATACTGTTCAAAGAGGAGATACTTTATCAAGGATTGCAAGGGAATATAATGTTACAGTAGCTCATATTGTGGAACTTAATGATATTTCAAATCCTAACTTAATTTATCCAGGTGATAAGCTAAGAATAACTGAAAGTGATGTTACAAATTTGAATCCAATACCTAAAAATACTTATTCGACTTATACTGTAAGAAGAGGAGATACTTTATCCGAAATTGCTAGAAGGTTTGGCGTTTCTGTGAATTATCTTGTTACAGCAAATAATATTCAAAATCCTAATTTGATTTTTCCAGGACAGATTTTAATTGTTTAAAAACAAAAAAATGTTCGTAAAAACTATTGATTTTTATTTATGTTTATTGTATAATATTTCCAGTTGGAAAGGAAGATATAATGAACAAATTAATTGGAAAAATAGATAAAAAAGTAATAAATCTACTTAATTTAGATTACAAAGATGAAATTCCTATTTATATAGGGGATGATAATATAAGACATATGAAAAATAGGCACTTGGAAGATTTTAATAAATATCGGAAAAAATATTAAAGGTATATTAGAAAAGCCTACATATATTGCAAAGAATCCAAAACAAGATTCGATAGAATATATTAAAGAATATAAAGAAAACGATGAATTTGTGCTTGTGGCAGTAAGAATTACTAAAAAAGGTAGAATGTTTGTAAGGACTTTATTTACTATGACTCAAAGAAAGAAAAATATCTATTTAGATAGACGGATATGCCAAAAAATACCAATAAATGCTTGCAAAATAAAAAAATGTATGTTATTATAATTATAGCATATAATAATTAAAGGAAAAGTTCTGAGGGCGGAACAGGCAGCCGCCACCCATAAGATAGGAGATGCAGGAAGGTCACCCTGCCTAACTTTTCCAAGCAAGAAATGGAGTGCTAGAAATAGCACTCTTTAATATATTGAGCAGTTTATTAAAGAGGTCAAAAAAATAAATGTAATTTAATGTTTTAAAGAAACAAACTTTATTTACATAATTTCATATTATATATAAAGTAATATGAAGGGAGGTAAATAAACTTTGGATTTAAAAGACAAAAAAATAGGATTTACATTAACAGGCTCATTTTGTACATTTCAAAAAGTAATTCCAAAAATGAAAGAAATAAAAAAATTAGGAGCAGAAATCATACCAATAATGTCATTTAATAGTTATAATTTAGATACTAAATTTGGAAAAGCAAAAGACTTTATTGAAGAAATTGAGAACATAACTGGAAAGGAAATAATTCATACAATTCAGGAAGCCGAACCAATAGGCCCTAAGAAAATGACAGATATAATGATAATTGCACCATGTTCAGGAAATACAATGGCAAAATTAGCGTGTGATATTATAGATACACCAGCTACCATGGCAGCAAAATCGCATCTAAGGAATAATAGACCATTAGTAATTGCACCTTCTACGAATAATGGATTAAGTGGAAATGCCGAAAACATAGGGAAATTATTAAATAGGAAAAATTATTATTTCGTGCCTTTTAGACAAGATAATCCAATTACAAAACCTAGGTCAATTGTCTTTGATGCTGAATATATAATTAAGACAATTGAGTATGCACTTGATGGTGAGCAAATCAGTCCAATACTTATATAATTATAATGAAAAATATGTTGCATGCTAAAATAACAAATGATATAATTCAGATAGTAAAAGAATATTATTATAATAGAAATGGAGAAAAAATATGTATGATGTAATAATTTTAGGTGCAGGACCAGCTGGAATATCAGCAAGTTTATATACTAAAAGAGCAAACTTAAAAACACTAATATTATATAATGACAAATCAGGATTAGAAAAAGCAAGTCTAATCGAAAACTATTATGGATTTAAAAATGGAATTACAGGAGAAGAATTATATAATACAGGAATAGAACAAGCAAAAAATATAGGAGTAGAAGTATTAAAAGAAGAAGTTGTTAAAATAGAAAATAATATTGAATATTTTAATGTTGTGACAACGAAAAATGAATATCAAGCTAAAAATTTAATACTTGCAACAGGAAATAAAAAGAATAGGCCAAAAATAAAAGGAATAGAAAAGTTTGAAGGAAAAGGTGTTAGTTATTGTGCAATTTGTGATGGATTCTTTTATAGAAATAGAAGTGTAGCAGTATTAGGAAGTGGAAATTATGCAATAGCAGAAACGAATGAATTAATAAATATAGCAGATAATATAACAATTCTAACAAATGGGAAAAAAGCACCTGAATTTAGAGCAGATAATGTAAAAGTTGACACAAAAGAAATAGAAGAGATAGATGGAAAAGATAAAGTAGAAGAAGTAAGATTTAAAGATGGAACTACAATAAAAACAGATGGAATATTTGTAGCAGAAGGAGTGGCAGGAAGTTCAGAATTTGCAAAAAAACTAGGAATAATAACACAAAAAGATAAAATAGTAGTAAATGAAAACATGGAAACAAATGTAAAAGGAATATATGCTTGTGGTGACTGTACAGGAGGATTATTGCAAGTATCAAAAGCAGTATATGAAGGTGCAAAAGCAGGATTAGAGGTAATAAAAAGACAAAGAGGGATTTAGGGGACGGCCCTAAAAATCCCTCTTTTTAGGGATTTGGGGACGGACCTTTACTAGAAAAAATTAATGATTAATAAATGTCGCATCAGAAACGTCCCCAATGAGACATTTCATGTCTTTTGGAAGTTCACAGCAGAAACTTAATAATTCATTAGTAACCGGATGAATTAGCTCAATTTTATAACTATGCAAAGCTTGTCTGTTCATCAAATTATTAGACTTCTTATGAAATTTTGTTTTTTGTACTTCTGTGGAGTTAGAAAAATTCATAGTACTATTATATAAATCATCACCTAACAAAGGATGACCAATATAGCTCATATGCACACGGATTTGATGAGTTCTGCCAGTTTCTAATAAACATTCAACTAAACTATATCTATCAAACTCTTTAATAACTCTATAATGTGTAATAGCTTTTTGTCCAGATGTATCAACACATCTTTCAATAATACTACCGGGTTTCCTTGCAATGGGTAAATCAATGGTTTTATATTCTGTATTGAAATTAATATTTTTGTTTGTAGTTGTGTCTTTTTCAAAATTTCCTTGAACAAGGCATAAATATGTTTTTTTAAAAGTTTTATCAGCCATTTGCTTAATAAAACATTCTTGAATATATTCACATTTTGCAAAAATAACTAAACCAGAAGTATTGGTGTCTAACCTATTAACAGGTCGAATTTTCTTTTTTAAACCAATTTGGTCAAAATAATATTTAACACTATTAGATAATGAATCGGAGTAGTGAAGCAAAGACGGATGAATTGATATTCCACTTGGCTTATTAATAACTAAAAACCATTCATCTTCAAATAAAATATCAAGTTCCATTTTTGTTGGAACAATATTTGAATTATCTTCTTCATAACTTAAATCAACACATATAATGTCATGTGGTTTGATATGTGTTCTTGTATCAACAAAAGTACCATTTAAAGTAACACTTTTATTGTTAATTAATTTAACTCTTAAACGTGATGAAATATTAAATATTGTGTTTAAAATTTCATTTATATCATTATAATTATCAGTTCCTTTAACAATGTATTTTAATTGCATTTTAAACCTCTACTTCGTAAATTTATATCAATAATTACATTATATCTTAAATTTAGCTACAGTTCAACTTGAATGTAATGAAAAAATTTGATAAAATATGCAAAGAAAAGCATAATTTTTAAAGGAGAAAATACAAAATGAGAATTAGATATAAGAAATGGGCAAGGCCGGAATTAGAAGCTAGCAAATTCTATGAAAATGAACCTGAAAAATGGAAGGGTAAGTGGAAGGAACATTTTAAAAATCCAGATTTACCATTTATGATAGAATTAGGATGTGGAAAAGGTCAATTTATTTCAAGGTTAGCTTTAGAAAATCAAAATATAAATTATCTAGCAATTGACTTAATAGATGCAATGCTAGGATTAGCTAAGAGAAATATAGAACAATCATATAAAGAAGCAAATATTGAACCTGAAAATGTTTTACTTACTAGGTTTGATATTGAAAGAATAAATTTGATTTTGGATAAAGTAGATAATGTAGAAAGGATTTATATAAACTTTTGTAATCCTTGGCCAAGAGGAAAACATCATAAAAAAAGATTAACACATACAAGACAATTAGAAAAGTATAAAGAGTTTTTGAAGGACAATGCGGAGATTTATTTTAAAACAGATGATGACGATTTATTTAATTCAAGTTTAATTTATTTTGAAGAGGCAGGATTTGAGATAATAAGTAGAACGTATGATTTACATCAAGAACCGATATTTGAAAAAAATATAGAAACAGAACATGAGAAAATGTTTTCAGAACAAGGAATTAAAATAAAAGCACTAATAGCAAAAATTTAGAAAGAGGGATTAAAATGACTGCAGAAGATGTTGAGCAAAATAAAGATAATAGAGAATATGTATTAAAGGCTGTATCAGAAAATGGTAAGTTTTTAGATTTAGTTTCACCAGAACTTCAGAATGATAAAGAAGTTGTAATGACAGCATTGAATCAAGATGCAGAATCTTTAGAATTTGCAAGTACAAAACTAAAAGATGACAAAGAAGTGATATTAAAAGGTGTTGAAGGTGCACCTTGGACAATTTGTTATGCATCAGAAAATTTAAGAGCTGATAGAGAAATTATGGAAAAGGCTTGTAAAAGCTATGGTCAAGCATTATATTTTGCAAGTGAAGAGTTAAGAGATGATAGAGAAATTGTAAAAGAGGCTGTGGAAAATAAGGGAATTATTATAAAATATGCAAGTAGTAGATTAAGAAATGACAAAGAATTAGCTTTAATTGCAGTTAAACAAAATAAAGATGCATTTCATTTTATTTCAAAAGAATTACAGCAAGATGAAGATATTAAGGCTTTATTGCAATAATTTTTAAGCACTATTTTTATAAATTATATAAATTTGAATAAAATGCTTGTGAAATTTTCTTTTTACTTATATAATGTTAAAGTAAGATTTATAGCTAACTATAAAACTTACTAAAAAATATTACAATAAATAACAAGAAGGAGGAACAAAATGGCTTTTATAGACAATATAAAACAAAGAGCAAAACAAGATATAAAAACAATTATACTTCCAGAAGCTGAAGATATACGTATACTAAAAGCAACTGAGAAAGTATTAAGTGAAGAATATGCAAAAATTATTTTAATAGGAAATAGAAAAAACATTGAAAAAAAGGCAAAAGAAAATAATATCAATATAGAAAATGCTAAAATAGTTGAACCAGATAATTCAAAAGATTATGATAAATATGTAGAATTATTATATAATCTTAGAAAAGAAAAAGGAATGACAATTGAGCAGGCAAAAGAATTGACAAAAGATCCTGTGTATTTTGGAATGTTAATGTTAAAAGATGAAGAAAGCGAAGGAGATGGATTAGTATCTGGAGCAATACATTCTACATCTGATACATTAAGACCAGCTCTTCAAATATTGAAAACAGCACCTGGTACTAAACTTGTTTCAGCATTTTTTATTATGGTAGTTCCAAATTGTGAATATGGTGAAAATGGTACATTTATTTTTGCTGATAGTGGTTTGAATGAAAATCCGGGAGAATTGGCTCTAGCAGAAATTGCGATTTCATCTAGCAAAAGTTTCAGACAATTGGTAGAAAAAGAACCTAAAGTAGCAATGTTATCATATTCTACACATGGAAGTGCTAAATCAGCTTTAACTGAAAAAGTTATAAAAGCAACAGGAAAAGTAAGAAAAAAAGTACCAGATTTAATAATAGATGGAGAATTACAATTAGATGCAGCTATAATTCCAGAAATTGCAGAAATGAAAGCACCAACAAGTCCTTTAAAAGGTCAAGCAAATGTGTTGGTATTTCCAGATTTAAATGCGGGAAATATTGGATATAAATTAGTACAAAGATTAGGTAAAGCAGAGGCTTATGGACCACTTTGTCAAGGTATTGCAAAACCAGTAAATGACTTATCAAGAGGTTGCAGCAGTGATGATGTAGCAGGAGTAGTAGCAATTACAGCAGTTCAAGCACAACAAAATAAAAATTAAAATGAAATGAGGAGTATGTATGAAAATTTTAGTTTTAAACTCTGGAAGTTCATCATTAAAATATCAAGTAATTGATATGGACACAGAAAAAGTATTAGCAAAAGGATATTTTGAAAGAATAGGCCAACCAAATTCATTTTTAACCCACAAAGTAAATGGAGAAAAGCACAAATTTGAACATGCAGCAAAAAATCATGAAAAAGCAATAGAATTTGTTTTAAAAAGATTAACAAATGAGCATTATGGTGTAATAAAAAGTTTAGATGAATTAGGCGGAATTGGCCATAGAGTAGTACACGGGGGAGAAAAATTTAGTGATGCAGTTTTAATCGATGATAAGGTTTTAGAAGGAATAAAAGAATGTATTGATTTAGCACCACTTCATAATCCAGCAGCTATTCTAGGAATTGAAGCATGTAAAAAAATTGTGCCAAACATGAAAATGGTTGCAGTATTTGATACAGCTTTTCATCAAACAATAGAAAAGGAAAAATATATTTATCCAATTCCATATAAATATTACAAAAAATATGGAGTTAGAAAATATGGATTTCACGGAACATCACATCAATATGTATCTCATAGAGTTGCAGAAATCATGGAAAAAGACATAAAAGACTTGAAAATAGTAAATTGCCATTTAGGTCAAGGTGCTAGTGTGTGTGCAATTAAAGGTGGTAAATCAGTTGAAACAAGTATGGGATTAACACCACTTGGCGGTATTCCAATGGGAACAAGAAGTGGAGATTTGGATCCATCAATTGTTACATATCTAATGGAAAAAGAAAATTTAACACCAGATGATATGAATTTTATTCTAAATAAAGAATCAGGTGCATATGGAATTTCAGGAGTTTCAGTTGACTTTAGAGATATTGAAGCAGAGGCTTTATCAGGTGGAAAACACGCAAAATTGGCTTTAGATGTATTTCATTATTTAGTTGCATGTTATGTAGCAAGATGTGCTGTTGCAATGAATGGAATTGATGTTCTTACATTTACGGCTGGTGTTGGTGAAAAAGGACCAATATCAAGAGATGCTATATGTAAGCATTTGGAGTTCTTAGGTGTCAAAATTGACGAAGAGAAAAACAAGATAAGAGGAGAAGAAGTAGAAATTTCAAGTGAAGATTCAAAAGTTAAAGTTTATGTAGTTCCTACAAATGAGGAACTAATGATAGCAAGGGAAACATTAAAATTAGTAAAATAAAAAATAGGGAGGATTTAATCAAATGAAAATTTTAGTTTTAAATTGTGGTAGTTCATCATTAAAATACCAATTAATTAACATGGAAACAGAAGAAGTATTAGCTTCTGGAAAATATGAAAGAATAGGAGAAAAAGAAGCATTTATTACACACAAAGTAAATGGACAAAAAATAAAAATAGACAATCCAGCATATAATCATACAGAAGCAATAGAATTCACATTAAAACAATTAACAAATCCAGAATACAAAGTAATAGACAGCTTAGATGAAATTGAAGCTATAGGACATAGATTAGTACATGGTGGAGAAAAAATTTCTGAATCTGTTGTTATAGATGAAAACGTAGAAAATGTTTTGAAAGAATATTCGGATTTAGCACCATTACATAATCCAGCATGTATTTTAGGAATTGAAGCATGTAAAAATGTAATGCCAGGAAAACCAATGGTAGGAGTATTTGACACAGCATTTCATCAATCAATCCCAAAAGAAAGATATATCTATCCAATTCCATATGAATATTATGAAAAATATGGAATAAGAAAATATGGATTCCATGGAACTTCTCATATGTTTGTATCACAAAGACTAGCTGAAATAGAAGGAAAAGATATTAAAGATTTAAAAATTGTAACATGTCATTTAGGACAAGGTTCAAGTATTTGTGCAGTACAAGGTGGAAAATCAGTAGATACAAGTATGGGACTAACACCACTTGGAGGAATTCCAATGGTAACAAGAAGTGGAGATTTAGATCCATCAATATTATTATATTTAATGAAAAAAGAAAAATTATCTCCAGAACAAATGGAAAATATTTTAAATAAAGAATCAGGAGTTTCTGGAATATCTGGATTAGCACCAGATTTTAGAGTAATTGAACAAGAAAGTTATAATGATAATGAAACAGCAAAAATTGCTATGGAAAGTTTTAAATATGCGATTGCAAGTTATATTGCAAAATATGCAGTTGCGATGAATGGCGTTGATTATATTGTATTTACAGGTGGAGTAGGAGAAAATCAAATTAATATCAGAAAAGGTATCTGTGAACAATTAAGGTTTATGGGAGTAGAAATTGATGAAGATGCAAATAACATGAGAGGAGAAGAAAAAGTTATTTCAAAACCAAGTTCAAAAGTTAAAGTGTATGTTATTCCTACAAATGAAGAGCTAATGATTGCAAAAGAAACTGAAAGACTTGTTAAATAATTTATAAGAATCAGTACAATTTACTAATACATCAAGTTGAAACCAAAAAGTTTAAAAACTTTTTGGTTTTCTATTGACATCTACTAGAATATATGATTAAATATGACCTATCAAGAGCTAGCAAAATTTTATAAAGGAGGTTATGCTGATGGAAGATGTAATGGCAAAAACAATTTTGACAGAGTTACGTGAGTTTAGACAAGAAAATAACAAAAGATGGGAAGAAAATGATAAACGTTGGGAGCAAAACGAAAGAAGATGGAAAGAAAATGACAAACGTTGGGAAGAAAACGAAAGAAGATGGAAAGAAAACGACAAACGTTGGGAACAAAATGACAAAAGATGGTTAGACAGTGAAAAACAAAGAGATAAGGATAGAAAAGAATTATTTGATGTCTTAGATAATATGGATAAAAGTATATCAAAAGGACTTAATTATATGGAAAAATACATAGATGACAGATGTAGAAAGTTAGAGGATGAGCACTTTGAATGTAGAAAAAATTGTTTACTATTAAGTAGTGAAATGAATGCACAAAAGTCAAGATTAAATTTTCAAAATGTTAGAATTGAAAGTTTAGAAAAATGGAGAGATAATCTAGGTGATGATTTTGTTGGAATAAACTAAAAGTGGTTGGTAAGCGGTATAATTGTGCCGCTTTTTTTCAAAAAGATATTTATAAAAAATAAATTTTAAAAATATCAAAAATATGTTTGACATTTTTTTGTTTGTATGATAAGATGTGAAAAAATGAGAGAATGGAGTGAATATAGTATGCCAAGAAAAAAGAAACCAGAATTAAATAATAGGGAAAAATCAATATTACGTTTCATTGAAAAACAAATAATGACGCAAGGATATCCACCATCAGTAAGAGAAATTGGAAAGGCAGTAGGACTAAGTTCAACTGCAACAGTACATAACTATTTAGAGAGATTAGAGCAAAAAGGCTATATTAAGAAACAAGATAAAAAAGGAAGAACATTAAGACTATTAAAAGGTGGTTCAGGAGAAGAAAAGAAAACTTCTAGTAAAGATTTCTATACACAAAAAGAATTAGTAGAAGTTCCAATTATAGGAAAGATTACAGCAGGAGAGCCAATTTTAGCAGTAGAAAATGTAACAGATACATTTCCAATTCCAATTGATTTTGTTGGAAATTCTGAAAGTTTCATGCTGACAGTTAGAGGAGAAAGTATGATTGAAGCTGGAATTCTTGACGGTGATTATATTTTAGTTAAAAGACAAAATACAGCAAATAACGGAGAGATTGTTGTTGCTTTAATTGGTGATGAAGCAACAGTTAAAACTTTCTATAAAGAAAAAGACCATATCAGATTACAACCTGAAAATTCAACTATGGATCCAATAATTGTTCCTACTTGCGAAATTTTAGGAAAAGTTGCTGGTGTGTTTAGAAAAATGTAAGAAAAGAGCAAAATTTATTTTCGATAAGAAATAGACCTTCGGGTCTTTTTCTTGTTTTAACGCTTATATAAAAAAGATAAGCTATAAATGTAACAGTAAAATTGATGTTCACAAAAAATTCACAATTCGCTGGTTGACAAATAATACTAAAGAATATAAAATTATAAGATACGGAAAAGTTAAAAATGTCTCATTAAGAAACGGTCCATTTGAGACAAAATGTCGCATGAGAAACGTCCCCATTGCGACAAAAAAGAAAGGAGAAGAAAAATGCTTAAAGTATTGAAAAACTTGAAAAAAACATTAGGCTCTGTAATAGCAATTGTAATCTTACTTTGCGTTCAAGCAGCAGCAGACTTAGCATTACCAGACTATACTTCAAAAATAGTCAATGAAGGTATACAAGCAGGTGGAATTGTAAGTTCAGTACCTGATATCATATCTAAAGAAGATATGGATGCAATATTGTTATTTACAGAAAATGATGATGAAATTTTAAATAATTATACATTAGTAAGTTCAGAACCAAATATTGAACAAGAAAAAATAATTAACAAATATTTAGGCAGTGACTACAATGTAGAAAATGATACAATTTATGTATTAAATAATTTAGAAGATGAACAAAAGTCAGAATTAGAAACAATTATGGCAAGTCCTATTTTAGAGATGACAACTGTAACAAATGAAGAAACTGCAAATACTTTGAAGGAACAAATTTTAGCAAATTTTCCAGATGATCAAAAAGTATATTTAGAGAATATGACATTATTAGAGATAATTTCTCAAATGCCAGAAGAACAAAGAAATCAAATGCTTGAACAAGCTACAAAACAAATTAATTCAATGAGTGATTCTATAAAACAACAAGCAGCAGTTTCATCAATAAAACAAATATACCAAAATTTAGGTATAAACACAGATAAAATTCAAAATGATTATATTTTGTTATCTGGATTCCAAATGCTAGGAGTAGCACTTGTAAGTATGATATCAGCTGTTTCAATAATGTTCTTATCTTCAAGAGTTGCAGCAAGATTAGGTAAGACCTTAAGAGATAAAGTATTCAAAAAAGTAATTAGCTTTTCAAATGCAGAACTAAATGAATTTTCAACAGCATCACTAATTACTCGTAGTACAAACGATATCCAACAAATCCAACAACTTATAGCAATATTATTTAGAGTAGTTGTATATGCACCTATTATTGGTATAGGTGGATTTGTAAAAGTTTTAACAAGTACAGATAATTCAATGGCTTGGATTATAGGAATAGCAATAGTTGCAATATTATTTATTGTTGCTACATTATTTGCAGTTGCAATGCCAAGATTTAGAAAATTGCAAGATTTAGTAGATAAATTAAATGAAGTTTCAAGAGAAATTTTAACAGGTATACCAGTTATTAGAGCATTTAACAAAGAAAAGAAAGAAGAAGCAAGATTTGATGATGCAAATAAAGATTTAATGAAAACAAATATATTTGTAAACAGAGCAATGTCAATGATGATGCCACTTCTAATGTTTATCATGAACTCAATAATGGTATTAATTGTATGGGTTGGAGGACATAACGTTGACCAAGGTGTAATGCAAGTTGGTGATATGATGGCATTTATCCAATACACAATGCAAATTGTAATGGCATTCTTGATGATTTCTATGATTTCTATTATGCTTCCAAGAGCTGCAGTTTCTGCAAGACGTATAAATGAAGTTATTGATAGAGAGCCAAGTATAAAAGATAAAAAAGAAACAAAGAAATTCGACCCATCTAAAAAAGGATTAGTTGAATTTAAAAATGTATCATTTAGATATCCAGATGCAGATACAGAAATTTTAGAGGATATCAACTTTACAGCAGAACCAGGAAAGACAACAGCAATTATTGGTAGTACTGGAAGTGGAAAATCAACAGTTGTAAATCTAATACCAAGATTTTATGATGTAACAGGTGGAGAATTATGTATTGATGGGGTAAATGTAAAGGATGTATCTCAAAAAGATTTAAGAGATATTATTGGATTTGTACCACAAAAAGGAATATTATTCTCAGGAACAATAGAATCAAATATTAAATATTCTGACGAAAACATGTCTGATGATCAAATGATTATGGCAGCTGAAATTGCTCAAGCAACAGAATTTATTGAAGGTAAAGAAAAGAAATATCAAGACCAAATTGCACAAGGTGGAGGAAATGTTTCAGGAGGACAAAAACAACGTCTATCAATTGCAAGAGCCATTGCAAAAGATCCAGAAATATTTGTATTTGATGATAGTTTCTCAGCACTAGACTTTAAAACAGATAGTAAATTAAGGGAAGCATTAGCAACAAGAACAAAAAATAAAACGGTAATTATTGTTGCTCAAAGAATAAGCACAATTCTAAATGCGGATAAAATCATTGTTTTAGAAGAAGGCAAAATGGTAGGAATGGGAACACATGAAGAATTGATGAAAAACAATGAAACATATAGACAAATTGCCTTATCACAATTATCTGCAGAAGAATTAGGTGAGAAAGGAGGAGAGTAAATGCCAGGACCAATGGGAGGACCTATGGGAAGAGGTCATCAAACAACAGCAAGAGCAAAAGATTTTAAGAAAACTACAAAGAAATTGATTAAATCATATTTAGCTCAATATAAAATTGCGATATTAGTTGTAATATTATTTGCGGTAGGAAGTACAATTTTTACAATAGTAGGACCAAAGATTTTAGGTAATGCTACAACAGAGATATTTAATGGATTAATGAGCAAATTGTCTGGCGGTTCAGGAATAGATTTGGGCAAAGTTGGACGGAATTGCTTTAACATTAATTGCTTTATATATAATTAGTGCATTGTTCTCCTTCGTTCAAGGATTTACAATGACAACAGTTACACAAAAGATTACATATAAATTAAGAAATGATATAGCTATAAAAATAAATAAATTACCAATGAAATATTTTGATAAAAAGACTAACGGAGAGGTTTTGTCAGTTATAACAAACGATATTGATACATTAAGTATGAACCTTAACCAAAGTATTACTCAAATAATAACATCAGTTTGTACAATTATAGGAATACTTGTAATGATGCTTTCAATAAGTTGGCAAATGACATTGATATCTTTGGTTATATTGCCAATTACAGCAGTTTTAGTTAAATTTATAGTAAGCAAATCTCAAAAGTATTTCGTTAGACAACAAGATTATTTAGGACATGTAAATGGCCAAGTAGAAGAGATTTATGGTGGATTAAATATAGTAAAGGTATTTAATGCAGAAGGAAAAGTAACAAATGACTTTGAAAAAGCAAATGACGAATTATATAGGTCTGCATGGAAATCACAATTCTTATCAGGTTTAATGCACCCAATTACAAACTTTATATCTAATGTTGGATATGTAGGAGTTGCAGTTGCTGGAGGATATTTAGCTGTAAATGGAACAATTACAGTAGGAAATATTCAAAGTTTTATCCAATATAATAAGCAATTTACACAACCAATAAATCAAATAGCTCAAATATCAAGTATGCTACAATCAATGGCAGCTGCTGCAGAGAGAATATTCGAATTTTTGGAAGAACCAGAAGAAGTTATAACTGCAAAAGGAAATATTGATACATCAAAATTAAAAGGAAATGTTGAATTTAAACATGTTAAATTTGGTTATGATCCAGAAAAGATGATTATCAATGATTTTAATGCAGATGTAAAAGAAGGTCAGAAAATAGCAATAGTTGGACCAACAGGTGCAGGAAAGACAACTATGGTAAAACTATTAATGAGATTTTACGATGTTAACTCAGGGGAAATTGATGTTGATGGTCATAATGTAAAAGACTTCGACAGAGGCGAACTTCGTAAAATGTTTGGTATGGTTTTACAAGATACATGGTTATTTGGTGGAACAGTAAAAGATAATATTAAATACAGTAAAGAAGATGCAACAGATACAGAAGTTGTGGAAGCAGCCAAAGCAGCACATGTACATCACTTCATAAAAACACTTCCAAATGGATATAATTCTATGATAAATGAAGAATCAACAAATATATCTGCAGGACAAAAACAATTGTTTACAATTGCAAGAGTTATACTTGCAGATCCTAAGATATTGATTTTGGATGAGGCAACAAGTTCAATTGATACAAGAACTGAAATTCAAATACAATCAGCTATGGATAATCTTATGAAAGGTAGAACAAGTTTCATTATTGCGCATAGATTATCAACTATTAAAAACGCAGATTTAATTTTGGTTATGAATCATGGAGATATTGTTGAGCAAGGTACTCATGAAGAATTGCTTGCTAAAAATGGATTTTATGCTGATTTGTATAATAGCCAATTTGAAGTTGAAGAGCGGATAGATTTTGAAAGTTTGAAAAATAATTAAAAACTACTTGTAAAATTTAAAAAAATGTGCAATAATACTAATATCATATATAAAAACAATAAAAAAGAGGAGTACATTTATACTGACTTTAAAGAGAATAGAAGTCAAAGGTTGAGAGCTTCTTAAAGAAAAGATAAATGGAAGGTAGCTTTTTTAGTTGATATTTTGAAAACCGTAAAAGGAAAAGTAGATATATCCGTTTAAGCAACGTTAAAAGCTAAAGAGATGTAAATTTGATAATTAAATTTTAGATTTTGTTTTAGTAACATTTAAGAGTCAATTTATAATTAAGGTGGTACCGTGAAGAAATTCGCCCTTATGTATATAATATGCATAGGGGCTTTTTTGAACTAAAACAAATGAAAATCAGCATCTTGCACATTTTTGCCTTATTATCAAACTTCAATGTACAAAAAGTACATTTTCAGCTTGCTAATTCAGCAAAAATGCACAATATACTAATTTTGATTTGTTTTAGAAAATTAAGGTAGATCAATTTCTAGTTAAATAATTTTATTTAAAATTAAGGAGATTAAAGGTCCGTCCCTAAATCCCTAAAAACAGGGATTTAGAGGACCGTCCCCTAATCCCGGTAAAGGAGGAAAAATTATGGAGAGTAAATTTAATCCAAAAGATTTTGAAGACAGATTGTATAAAGAGTGGGAGGAAAAAGGTTATTTTAAACCTAGCATGGATAAAACAAAAGAAAGTTTTTGTATAATGATGCCACCACCAAATGTAACAGGAAAACTTCACATGGGGCATGCATTAGATGATACAATACAAGACATTTTAATTAGATATAAAAGAATGCAAGGATTTAATACTTTATGGCTTCCAGGAACAGACCATTCATCAATATCTACAGAAATGAAAGTTGTTCAAAAATTAAAAGATGAAGGAAAAACAAAACAAGATTTAGGAAGAGAAAAATTTTTAGAAGAAGCATGGGCATGGACTAAACTTTATGGTGGTACAATTGAAAATCAACAAAGAAAACTAGGCTGTTCATGTGACTGGGACAGAAGAAGATTTACACTTGATGAAGGTTTGTCAGAAGCAGTTTTAGAAGAATTTGTTAATTTATATAATGATGGATATATATATAAAGGAACAAGAATGGTAAATTGGTGTCCTAATTGTAATACAGCCATTTCAGATGCAGAAGTTGAATATAAAGAGGAAGATTCTCATTTATGGCATTTAAGATATAAATTAAAAGATGAAGAAAGATTCGTAGAAGTTGCAACAACAAGACCAGAAACAATGCTTGGAGATACAGCAGTTGCTGTTCATCCAGATGATGAAAGATACAAAGATATTGTAGGAAAAACTTGTATATTGCCAATAGTAAATAGAGAAATTCCAATAATTGCAGATGAATTTGTAGAAAAAGAATTTGGAACAGGATGTGTTAAGATTACACCATCTCATGATCCTAATGACTATCAAGCAGGATTAAAACATAATTTAGAATTTATAGAAGTATTTGATAATAAAACAATTATGGGAGATTTAATGCCAGAAGTAAAAGGAATGACGGCAATTGAGGCAAGGCCAATAATTGTAGAAAAATTAAAAGAATTAGGAGCATTAGTATCAATAGAAGATTATACTCATAATGTTGGAAAATGTGAAAGATGTAAAACAACAATTGAACCAAGAGTTTCAGAGCAATGGTTTGTAAAAATGGAAGAACTTGCAAAGCCAGCATTAGAAGCAGTTAGAAATGATGATGTAAAATTTATTCCAAAAAGATATGAAAAAACATATTTTAATTGGTTAGAAAACATTCAAGATTGGTGTATTTCTAGACAACTTTGGTGGGGACATCAAATACCAGCTTACTATTGTGATGAATGTGGACACATAAATGTTGCAAAAACAAAACCAGAAAAATGTGAAAAATGTGGATGTACTAAATTACATCAAGATCCAGATACATTAGATACATGGTTTAGTTCAGCATTATGGCCATTTTCAACACTTGGTTGGCCAAATAAAGAATCAGAAGATTTAAAAACATTTTATCCTACAAATGTATTAGTAACAGGATATGATATCATATTCTTCTGGGTAGCTAGAATGGTATTTTCAGGATTATATGCAATGAAAGAAAAACCATTTAGTGATGTATTAATACATGGAATAGTACGTGACAGTCAAGGAAGAAAAATGTCAAAAACATTGGGCAATGGTGTAGATCCAATAGAAGTAATAGATCAATATGGAGCAGATAGCTTGAGATTTTCAGTATTATCAGGAACTACAATGGGAAATGACATAAGATACATGCCAGAAAAATTAGAACAAGCATCAAATTTTGCAAATAAGATGTGGAATGCAGCTAAATTCATTATAATGAACATGCCAGAAAAAGAAAAACTAATCAAATTTAGAGAAGAAAATTATAATGAAAAAGAAAATTCATATAAAGAAGATTCACTAAAATTAGAAGATAAATGGATTATCAACAAAACAAATAAATTAGTTGCAGAAATAACAACAAATATTGATAATTATGACTTAGGAATAGCAATAGACAAACTATATAGCTTTATTTGGAACGAATTTTGTGATTGGTATATAGAATTTGCAAAAATATCTTTATACAATGGAACAGATGAAGATAAAGTAAGAACTGCATATGTTTTAAATGAAGTATTTAGAAATTGTTTAAAATTACTACATCCATTTATGCCATTTGTTACATCAGAAATTTATAATGACTTAGTAAATTATGATGGCAAAGATTTGATGGTATCTGAGTGGCCAAAAGCAAAAAGCCAAGATGGTAAATTTGAATATGATTTTGAAGAAGAAATAATCGAAAAGATAAAAGAAATAATAGTAGAAATCAGAAATGTTAGAAGTACTAAAAACATACATCCAAGTAAAAAAGCAGAATTAATATTAGTAACTGATAGATATCAAAATGAATTAAAACAAGCAGAAGGAATATTGCTAAAATTAGGATTTGCAGATTCAGTAAAAATTCAAGATAATAGTAGTATTTCAGAAAACAGTATTCATATAGTAACAGATGGAATTGAAGTATTTATTCCACTAGAAGGCTTAATAGATTTAGAAGAAGAGAAGAAAAGGGTTGAACAAGAAAGAAAAAGACTACAATCTGAAATTGAAAGATGTGAAAAAATGCTATCAAATCCAGGATTTATGAATAAAGCACCACAAGCAAAAATTGATGAAGAAAAAGAAAAATTAGCTAAATATAAAGAAATGCTAGAGAGGATTTAAAAAAATCAAAAAATTGTTGACTTTTGAGTATATTTTGTGTTAATATAAATATAATAGTTAAGAACATCTTTGTTTTTAATAAATGTGTTTGTCGTCGCCTCTTTGACGACTAATAAATGAGAGAGTGAGTAAATGTGTTTGTCGTCGCCTCTTTGACGACTAATAAATGAGAGAGTGTTTAAATCGAGGCTTACCACAAAAGGTAAGCCTTAGATATTATAAGGAGTAATAAATATGCAAATAAATGTAGGATATTTTTATTTCATAAAAGATGAATTTTTTGATGTTATAGATGATCCAGAGTTGATGAAAAATAAGGAAAATGGCATAAAAAGACCATGTTATTTTTGTTTTAAAAGTAAAGAAAATGACAGAATTATTTGGTTTATACCAGTAAGTACTAAAATAGATAAATATAAAAAAATATACAAAAATAAAATAGAAAAACAAATAAAACTTGGTAAAAAAGCTTCAGTAGACACAATAGTATTTGGTTATGTTTCAAATGTATATAGTACATTTCTTATACAAAATATGTTTCCAGTAACAGAAAATTACATAGAAAATCAATATATAAAAAATAATGTTGCAATTACACTGTCTAATAAATTGCAAACAGAAATAATTTATAAATCAAATAAGGTTTTAAATTTATATAATCATGGTATGAAAAATATTGTTTTTCCAAATATAGATAGAATATTAAGTCAGTTAATGATGATTTAGTGGGAAATCCAAAATCCTTAAATCTAAACAATTTCTATAATTTTATTGAAAAATTAACTATTCTATGGTACATTAAGGATATATCTACAATAATGTAGACTATTTTGTAACTGAGCCATATCTATTTTATTAGTTTTCAATTTTATATTTAGATGTGGTGTAATGTGTCTTGTAAGAGACATCGCTCTTTTCTAATTGAAAGGAGGAAAAAGAAAGCATGAAAAAATATGAAATTGCTTTCTTGGGAGCTGGAATTGCACTTTTAACAGCAATTATCCTCCCGATAGTGGCGGTATATATCTCTACTGCTACTATAGAAAATTGGTTTGTCCTGTATTTCGGATTATCTGGATTGGGATTTGGCTTTATTAGCATTTTCTTATTCAGATGGGGACATAACCTTCTTATTGCAGAACAAATGCAAACAATGTTGGATAAATCCAATAATTAGCATGGGATTCTGAAAAAAACTGGCGCAATTAAGCGTCAGTTTTTTGAGTTATTTTTTAGGGTTAGTTCTCGTGAAATTTTAATAGCTACAGCCATCTTTTCTAATTCAAAATCTACTTTTCCCTTTGAATGTCCTCTAGTTATCATCATTCCTGCCCAAGCTTTCAAGCCACCTATGATTATTGAATAAAAAATGTTATCAGGTAAGTTGAAATAATTTTTTATTTGACATTTCCGAGAACACTCCCAACATTGAAGATTACAATCATCTGGTAAATACATATAACTCTCCTTTCAGAAATACACTATTAAGTTACATATATATTATACATGTATTTGACATAAAAGTAAATAAGTTCCAAATAAAAAAGAAATGCTAGAAAAAATTTCTGATTTATTATTTTCTAATATATTTTATTCATTTCCAATGCGCTTGTCGAAAACTTCTTATGAATCGACAAAACTTCTTATTTTTTACTCTTGGAAAATAATGTAAATGGTGCTACAATTTGATTAGAAAAACAAAGGAGGCAAAAATGGAATCTAAATTTTATGAAAAGGACAAGCTATTGGTCTTTAAAATTTCAGATGAAATTGATGACCATAATGTTCAAAAGATAAGGGGGAAAGTTGATTATGAAATTGAGAGATATATGCCAAAAAGAATTATATTTGATTTTGATAGTGTTTCTTTCATGGATAGTGCGGGAATAGGTCTAATGATAGGTAGATACAAATTTGCAACAATGCTTGGAGCAAAAGTTGAAATGATAAATGTACAAGGAAATGTAAAAAGAATTTTTGAGATGAGTGGAATTTTAAGATTAATTCCTCTTGTGGAAGATATAAGAGATATAGATGAAAAAGTATCATAAAATGTAACAATTTATTTTAATAAGAATGAAAATTTCATTTATACAGGTGGGAGGATAAAAATAAATGAAAGAAAAATTTGAAAATGAAATGAAACTTGAGTTTATAAGTAAATCTAGTAATGAAGCATTTGCAAGGGTTGCAGTTGCAGCATTTGCAGCACAATTAGATCCAACGATTGAAGAACTAGCAGATATAAAAACAGCGGTTTCTGAAGCTGTTACAAATAGTATTATTCATGGTTATGAGGACAAGCAAGGAATAATAAAAATAGTATGTAAGCTAAAAGAAAATGAAATAATAATAGAAATTTCAGATACAGGAAAAGGTATTGAAGATATTGAAGCTGCAAAAGAGCCATTATATACTACGAAGCCAAATTTAGAAAGATCTGGAATGGGATTTACTATAATGGAGAGCTTCATGGATAGTATGGAAATCGAATCAATAGTAGGATTAGGGACAAAAGTCACTATGTCCAAAAAGATTAAAGAAAAAGAAGAAAAAACTGAAGATGAATTTGGGATATTAGTAAATGACTAAACTAAATTTGCTAATACAACAATACAAGAGGAGTACATTGATATATGTGTGAAGAAGATATACAAAAAATAGAGAAAGCCCAAAGTGGAGATAAAAATGCTTTAGAAGAGTTAATTGAAGAGAACAATGGGCTTATCTGGAGTATAGTAAAAAGATTTTATGGAAGAGGTCATGAACCAGAAGATTTATATCAAATTGGATGTTTAGGATTTATCAAGTCAATCAAAAGATTTAATACAGATTTTGAAGTTAAATTATCAACATACGCAGTTCCGTATATGATAGGAGAAATAAAAAGATATATTAGAGATGATGGACCAGTAAAGGTTAGTAGAAGTATAAAAGATTTAGGAATAAAAATAAGAGAATTACAAAAAGAAAAAATTAACAAACAAGGAAGAGAACCTAAGATTCAGGAAATAGCAAAAGAACTAAATGTGGATTTAGATGATGTAATTTTGGCTATGGAAGCTACAAATTCTGTTGAATCAATTGAAGGTACAAAACATATAAATAATAAAGATGGAAAAAGTATAAGTTTATTAGATACATTGTCAACAGAAAAAAATGAAGAAGAAACAATTACAAATAAATTAGCAATTGGGCAGTTAATAAAAGATTTAAATGACAGAGAAAAAGAGATAATTTTATTAAGATATTATAAAGAGAAAACACAAGCACAAGTCGCAAAAATTTTAGGAATTAGTCAAGTACAAGTTTCGCGATTAGAAAGAAAAATATTAGAAAATATGAGGAGAAAAATGACAACGTCCCCAACGCGACATGAGAGGAGAAGATGAAATTATGAAAAAAATTGTTATATATTTTCTAATGTTTATTTTTATATGTTTTATTTTGCCAGCACTTTTAACAAAAAATGATATAGCAACAAGTGCATTAGATGAAGCAAATAATGAAGAAGAGAGTGGAATCAACCAAGAAAATCAAGAAAACCAAGCAGAAAATAGTATACAATATACAGAATATAATTATGAAAAATATGGAACAATAAAGTTATTGCATTCCAAAACTGAGGAAATAGAAGAAGTAAAATTAGATGATTACTTGTGTAATGTTGTATCGGCAGAAATGCCAGCAGATTTTGAATTAGAAGCATTAAAAGCACAGGCAATAGTTGCAAGAACTTATACTATATATAAAATACAAAACAAAAAACATGATAATGCAGATATATGTGATGATTCAGCTTGTTGTCAGGCATGGATTTCAAAAGAAGATAGACTAAATAGATGGGATGAAAATCTAAGAGAAAGCAATTGGGCAAAAATTGAGCAATGTGTATATGGAACAGCTGGAAAAATAATTACATATAATAATCAACCAATAAATGCATTCTTTCATTCTAATAGTGGTGGAGCAACAGAATTACCTGTAAATGTTTGGGGTGGTGGAAGTGACATGCCATATTTACAAGTTGTTGAAACATCAGGTGAAGATGAATATACTCAATATGCTTCAGAAGTTGAATTAACTCAAGATGAATTATTGGCAAAACTAAAAGAAAAATATTCTGATATACAAATTGATTTTAATAATGATGAAGATATTAAAATATTGGAATATACAGATAGTAATAGGGTGAAAACTGTGAAGTTTGGAAATCATGAAATAGCAGGTACAGAAGTGAGAAGCATTTTTGGATTAAGGTCAACAAATTTTGAAATAACAAAACAAGATGGAAATATAAAATTTACTGTAAAAGGCTATGGTCATGGTGTTGGCATGAGTCAAACAGGAGCTGATAGTTTAGCAAAACAAGGAAGTAATTGTGAAGATATAATTCATCATTTTTATACTGATGTTGAAATAAAAGAAGTAAATGATTTAAATTAAAAAATAAATTGCAAAAATGTATATTCTTCTTAAAACAGGAAATACTTGTAATATATATAAGTATTTGAAAGGAGAATATTATGGGAAGAAATAATAGAAGAATGAAAGAGATGTCTACAAGTGATAAAATCATTTTATATTCTACAATAGGAGTGATTATTTTAGCAGTTATAATTACGGCTTTATTTCTATATAGTAAAAAGCTAAATGATGATGTAAGAAATAGCACAATGAGCCTTGAAGATATGGCAAATTTAACAAATAATACTTCACAAGAAAGTGAAAGTGCAAGTACAGAGATAGGAAAATCAGTGGAAGAAGCTGAAAATGAAATGAACAGTACGAATAACACAAATAGTACGAATAGTGCAAATACTACAAATAGTATAAATTCTAATACAACAAACACTAATAATATCGTAAGCAATATAGGTAATAGCAATGCAAATAATGTAAATGCTACAAATTCTAGTAATAATTCAGTAGCTACTGCATCAGAAAACCAAGAAACTGAAACAAAGAAAGAAATAAGTTTCGAAAGACCAGTAGAAGGTGAAATTGTAAGAGAATATGCTAAAGACAGTCTAATTTATTCTGAAACATTGCAAGAATGGACAACACACACTGGAATAGATATAAAAGCTGATAAAACGACAGTAGTAAAAGCAGCAGAAGCAGGAACTATAAAATCAATAAAAAATGATCCGAGATATGGTTTAACAATAGTAATAGAACATGATGACCAATACCAGACTATATATTCAAATTTATTGACTTCTGAATTTGTTGTTGAAGGAGAGAAAGTAGAAAAAGGACAGGCAATAGGAACAGTTGGAAATACAGCAGTATTTGAGATTGCTGATGAGCCACATCTTCATTTTGAGATTTGGAAAGATTCTTTGCCAGTTGATCCAACTAGGTTAATGAAATAGGAAGAGGGATTAAGGGACGTTCTTTTAATCCCTTTTTAGTGAAGATAGTATTTCTACAAAATTTAAAAACTAAAATCTAAAAATTAAATTTAAAGGCATTGACAAAAGAAAAATGGTAATATAAAATTACAAATGTAAACATTGTATACACAATTGACTATAAATATATCTTAAATATATAACTTATTTTTTAATACTTTATTTGTAATGATTAGAAGTAATGTACAAGATTGTATTTGCAAGAGTAAAATTAATTTTTAGTTGAACTATTACTAAAAAAGAAATTGGACCAAAAGGAAAATTGTTTACAAAAAATAAAACATTTAACGTAAGAGAAAAAGAAGGAGGATTACGATGCTAGAAAAAGTAAAAAATAAACAAAAAGAAACGCAAAAAAGTATTAATACACAGGAAAAGGGTATAACATTAATTGCCATAGTTATCACAATTATTGTGTTATTAATATTAGCCGGAGTTAGCATTGCAACTTTAACAGGACAAAATGGAATACTAACAAGGGCAAATGATGCAAAAGAGCAAACAGAGATTGCATCAGTAAAAGAACAAGCGCAGTTAGACATAGCAAATTGGATGGCAGAGAGATTAAAAAATAATGAAGATATAACATTAGATGATTTAACAATAAAAAACATAATAGAGATAGAAAATGCAAGTAATAGTAATAAGTATTATAAAGAATTACAAAGTGATAAAATAATAACACCAAATGGATATGAAATATTATATTCAGAATTGTATACAAATAGTAATGGAGGAAATAGTGGTGAGATAGAAACAGAAAGTTTACCATCAACAGCTGAAACAGCACCATTTTTACCAGAAGGAGCAACACCGACAAATACTGATTGGGATACAGGAGTAACAATAAAAGATAGTAATAATAACGAATGGGTATGGGTAGTAGTACCGAAAAGTGTGACAGCAAGTGCAACAGATGACAACCAAATAATGGAAGCATTAATAGACTATGCAAGAGATTATAGAGACAGCTTTTCTGACACTTGGTATAGTGGTTGTGGATTAGAAGAAGATGAATACGGAGAGAAATATAGCACTATGTTGCAAAGTATAAAAACATATGGTGGATTTTATATAGGAAAATATGAAGTTGGTTCGTTTGATAATCCAGTAACATCAGAAAATATCACAAGAGAAACAGTAATACAAAAAGGAGCATATCCATATAATTGGGTAACATGTAGCCAAGCAGAGGATTTAGCGGAAGAATTAGCAACAGGAGGAAAGACAAGTACATTGATGTTTGGAATACAGTGGGATTTAGTGCTAACATATTTGGAAACAAGTGGAGGATTAACATATAATGAATTAGCAGAGGATTCAACAAGTAGGGGGAACTATAGAAATAGTAGTTTTCCAGTAGCAGAAGGAAATAAATATGCGATTTATAGTAATTATAGTTTAGGAGAATGGGCTGATGTACCAGTGAATTATGATAAACCATCTTTTACAGCAAATGGAAATGGAGTTTTATTATCAACAGGTGCAACAGAAGATAATAATATAATGAATATATATGATTTAGCTGGAAATGTAGCTGAATGGACATTAGAAAAAAGTACTGAGACTGATAATCCCTGTGTTTGTAGAGGAGGGGGGTATGACGATATTGGCTCTGCTGCTCCAGTCTCTGGACGTGGTAGTATTAGTATTTCTAACAGTCGCATTGACGTTAGTTTTCGACCAGTTTTATATTAAAATTTGTTGATTGCATAAAGTATCAAATTTAAGATATAAGCTTAAGTCATGTGATTCAAAGTAGAAATAAAGAAAATGAAAATTTTGCAAGAAAATGAAAAAGAAAAAAATTTAAAAAAACTCTTGCAAAATCCAAAAAACATGATATAATAATTAGCAATGTGAATAAAAAACAAAAACAAGGACACGATAAATAATGTAACAACTTAAAGAGAGCCAAAGGTTGCTGTGAATTTGGTAAGTAAAAATTATTTATTATCACCTATGTTGTTGCTAGACTGAAATTGTTAAATATTTTGCAAGTAAATTGTTAAAATTAAATTTACTAAATACAAAAATAAGTTTAGCCGTAATCTTGCGTTAAAAGAAAAATGAGAGAACAAATTGCAATATAATCAAATTAGTGATTAATATATAAATTTGTTAAAATAGGTGGTACCGCGGAATTAAAGCTATTTCGTCCTAATACAATAGGACAGAATAGCTTTTTTTGTTCAAACAAATGAAAATCAGCACCTTGCACATTTTCGTTTCATTATCAAACTTCAATGTACAAAAGTACGATTTCAGCTTGATAATTCAGCAAAAATGCACAATATACTAATTTTGATTTATTTGAAATAAAATTGTAGAGAGATTAAAGGTCCGTCCCCAAATCCCTAAAAACAGGGATTTAGAGGACCGTCCCTTAATCCCGGTTAGAAGGAGGAAGATGTATGTACAAAAAAGTAGAATTGCCTAAAGAAGGTTTTGTAGGAATTGAAAGACAAGTAGCAGAAGGTTGGAAGAAAAAAGACATCATAAAAAAGAATTTTGCTATGAATGAAGGAAAAAGATATTTTACATTTTATGATGGACCACCAACAGCAAATGGAAAGCCACATGTTGGACATATTGAAACAAGGGTAATCAAGGACATTATCCCAAGATACAAAGTTATGAAGGGATATAAAGTTATTAGAAAAGCTGGATGGGATACACATGGATTACCAGTTGAACTTGAAATTGAAAAGAAGTTAGGAATTTCAGGTAAACAACAAATTGAAGAATATGGTGTAGAAAAGTTTGTTAAAGAATGTAAAGAAAGTGTGTTTACATATGTTCATATGTGGGAAGAAATGACAAATAAAGTTGGTTTCTGGGTTGATATGGAACATCCATATGTTACATATCACAATGAATATATTGAGTCTGTATGGTGGGCTTTAAAACAAATGTGGGAAAAAGGTCTTTTATATGAAGGTCATAAAGTTATGCCATATTGCCCAAGATGTGGAACTGCTTTATCTTCACATGAAGTTGCTCAAGGATATAAAGATGTAAAAGATTTAACTTGTATTGCTAAATTTAAAGTTCTTGATGGACAAAATTTTGATGATAATACATATATTTTAGCATGGACAACAACTCCATGGACATTACCATCAAACTTAGCACTTTGTGTTAATAAATCATATGAATATGCTGAAGTAAAAGCAAATATTGGAACAGATGATGAGCCAGTATATGAAAACTATATTTTAGCTAAAGATTTGATTGAATCAGTATTAAAAGAAACACCATATGATGTTGTAAAAACATTTAAAGGTGAAGAATTGCTAGGAATAAAATATGAAAGATTAATGCCATTTGGAGAAGTTAAAGGAAAGGCATTTGAAGTTATCCATGGAGACTATGTAACATTAACAGATGGTACAGGTATTGTTCATATTGCTCCTGCATATGGTGAAGATGACAGTTTAGTTGCTAAACAAAATGGTATTACATTTATAAATTTAGTAGATAAAGAAGGAAAATTTGTAAAAGAGGTTAAACCTTGGGCAGGAAGATTTGTTAGAGATTGTAATGAAGATATTTGTAAATGGTTAAAAGAAGAAAACAAATTGTTTAGCAAAGAAAAACACATGCACTCATATCCACATTGTTGGAGCTGTGACACACCACTTTTATATTATCCACAAGACAGTTCGTTTGTTGCAATGAGCAACCTAAGAGATGAATTAGTTGCAAATAACAACAAAGTAAACTGGTATCCAGATACAATTAGAACAGGAAGATTTGGAAAATTCCTAGAAAATGTTATAGACTGGGGAATCTCTAGAGATAGATATTGGGGAACACCACTTCCAATCTGGACTTGCGAAGATGAGAATTGTGGACATAGAGAATGTATTGGTTCAATTGCAGAATTAAAAGAAAAAGCAATTGATTGCCCAGATGATATCGAACTTCACAAACCATATATTGATAATGTATATTTAAAATGTCCAAAATGCGGAAAGAAAATGAAAAGAGCAAAAGAAGTTATAGACTGTTGGTTTGATTCTGGTTCAATGCCTTTTGCACAATGGCATTATCCATTTGAAAACGAAGATATGTTTAAAAATAACTTCCCAGCACAATTTATTTCAGAAGCTGTTGATCAAACAAGAGGATGGTTCTATACTTTAACTGCTGTTGGAACAGCACTATTTAATAGGTCTCCATTTGAAAACTGTATAGTACTTGGTCATGTATTAGATGAACATGGACAAAAAATGTCTAAATCTAAAGGTAATGGTGTGGATCCAATGGTTCTATTAGATACAGTAGGTGCAGATGCAACAAGATGGCATTTCTATACATGTAGCGCACCATGGCTTCCAACAAGACTTGGACTAAAAAATGTACAAGAAACACAAAGAGGATTTATAAGTACATTATGGAATGTATATTCTTTCTATGTACTATATGCAGAAATAGACCAATTTAATCCATTAAAATATAGTGACTTTGAATTAACAAATGTAATGGATAAATGGATTATCTCTAAATTAAATACACTTGTAAAAGAAGTAGCTGAAAAACTAGATAGTTATGATATAACAAATGCAGCACTATTAATTGAAAACTTCACAGATGAACTTTCAAACTGGTATGTACGTAGAAATAGAGAGAGATTTTGGAGTCAAGAATTAAATGACGAAAAAATCGGAGCATATGTTACATTGTATAAAGTTCTTACAACATTAATAAAAGTAGCAGCACCATTTGTTCCATTCATAACAGATGAAATATACCAAAATCTAGTAGTTAATTTAGATAAAACAGCTCCAGAAAGTGTACATTTATGCTTGTGGCCAGAAGTAGATGAAAAAGCAATTAATCCAGAGCTTGAAAAAGAAATGGATTTAGCATATAAAATTGTAAAATTGGGTAGAAGTGCAAGAAATTCTGCTAATATTAAAAACAGACAACCACTTTCAAAAATGCTTATTTCAGTTGATACATTACCTAAATACTATGAAGATATAGTAAAAGAAGAACTAAATGTAAAAGAAATCGAATTAGGTGCTGAAATGGGAGAATATGTAGATTTTGAAATTAAGCCAAACTTACCAGTCCTAGGAAAAGAATATGGAAAACTAATCCCAAGAATTAGAGAAGAAATATCAAAGAAAAACCAAATGGACTTAGCAAATACAGTAAAAAATGGTGGAGTAGAGTACATAGAAATTGATGATACTCAAATAGAATTAAATTCAGAAAATTTACTTGTAACAATGCAAGGAAAAGACGGCTTTGCATTTAGTGGAGAAGGAGAAATTGGAGTTGTATTAGATACTCAAATAACTAAAGAATTAAAAGAAGAAGGATATGTAAGAGAAGTTTTATCAAAAGTTCAAAATATGAGAAAAGATAAAGGCTTTGAAGTTCTAGATAAAATAAATCTATATGTATCTGGAAACGAAATCCTAGAAGAAGTTATAAAACAAAATGAAGAATTAATTAAACATGATACATTAGCATTAAAAATTGTTTACAACGAAGAAAGAAAAGATTATACAGAAACAAATATCAATGGAGAAAAATTAAACATTGATGTTGAGAGGGATTAGGGGGACGGTCCTAAAATCCCTAAAATCAGGGATTTGGGGACAGACCTTTAAAGAAAATATAATAAACAAAAAACACTAAGTATTCTAGTTTTACTTAGTGTTTTTTGTTTAGAAAATCACTTTTTCTAAATGTGTACGGAAATCATTTTTGTTCGGGATATAATTCATTATATAAATCATCATATAATGTTTGCCAATATTCAATTTCTGCAAGTGCGTCACTAAGTTGTGTATGATGTTTATGAAGTTTTTTAATATATTCAGCTTTATATCCTGCATCAGAGTATGGAAGACTATTATTACCAATAGGTAAATCATCTATTAACTTTTGTAAATTGTCGATAGTTTTTTTCTCAGCCTCTACTATATTTTTGTAATATTCAATATTACTTTTGTAAGCTGCTAAGTCCCTTATTTTTTCTCTCCGTACAAAGTTTTTAAAGAAATTCATTTAAACTCCTCCTTTACTGCGATATACTAAAAAAACAGTATACCTTAAATACATTTTAATAGTCACTAATAAATTTTAACATAATTATAAAAAGATGTAAATATGCATTTAGGGACATGCCAAAATGAACAAAAAATGTTAAAAAGGGACAGACTTTATTGGAAGATGTAGTAAAATAAGTTAAAATAATAAAAGGACATATTTGTGATTGTTTATGTTATAGATAAAAGAGAATTGGGTTTTACATGAACTTATATAAAAAACATTTGACAAATGGAAAAAATTGTAATATCATTATGGAAATTAAATTACTTTCATAAAAATAAATTATAATCAATGATTTATTTCAAATTAATTCGTTATAAAGGAGTTTTATGCCTAGATTAGCAAGAAATCAAATTAAAACAAAATTTTTTCATAATATGACACAAGGTATTAATAAGGAATATATATTTCAAGATGAAAGATGTAAAAAGAAATATATGAAATACTTGGAAAAAGATGCAGCTAAATTGAATATAAAAATTATTGCATTTACAATAATGGATAATCACGCTCATATTTTAGTGTATACTGATGAAATAAACAATATGAGCTTATTTATGAAGAGTGTAAACGAAAGATTTGCTATGTTTTATAATTATATTAATAATAGAGTAGGAGTAGTTTTTAGAGGAAGATATAAAAGTCAGCCTATACTTAGCGAAAAACATTTGGATAATTGCATTAAATATATTTTTAATAATCCTGTGAGAGCAGGAATTGTATCTAAACCTGAAGAATATCTTTATTCAAATTTAAAAGAATTTAAGACAAGTAAAATGTTAGAAAATATGAAAAATCAAATAGAAGGAAAAGATATAAATAACCTGGCAGAAAATCATGAAGAACAATTTGTAGCTTACAATGAATTTATAGATATTTGTGAAGATAAAGAAATATTTATAAAAGAATTTATAAGACAATATGAAAAAAAGTTTGGGTTAGGTGTTTGTAGAAATAGAAAAGAACTTGAAAAAATGGTGAAAGAAATAAAAAAAGAAACTAATATTACAAATAAAATTTTAGCAAGCATTTTACAGTTATCTACGTCTACAATAAGAAATTATTTGAAAGATGAAAGGTAAATTTGTCTATATAATATAACAATTTGCATAAAATAATAAATAATATTATCAGTAAAAAAGAGTAAAAATTTTTCGCAATAAAAAACATAGAAATATAAGGAAAAAACATCGTAAATTTGATAAAA
>CALXCG010000004.1 GCA_944386745.1 uncultured Clostridia bacterium
CTAATACTTCAAGTAATATAGCAGAATTAACACAAGTTGGATATACAGCAAAAGTTAGTTATGATAGTAAAGAAATAGGACAAGTAACAAATAATATCATATTAGAAGAAACAACAACACAAAGCAAATTTGAAGTAGATAAAAACACTTTATCCACAGCAGTAGGAAATTCTGTGGAAATGAGAGCAACATTATTAACAAATAGTGAACAATATGATTTATATCAAAATCCTACATTTAGATTTGAATTACCAGAGCAAGTACAAAATATTGAAATTACAGGAGTAGAACTTTTATACGAAAATGAACTAAGTGTAGCAAATTATACTGTAGATGGAAGAACTATTGTAGTTACATTACAAGGAAAACAAACAAGTTATAAAGAAACATCAGTTGAAGGTGCAGTATTAGTGGTAAATGCCAATATAACTTTAGATAATAGAACTGCAACAACTGATACAAATATAACAATGCATTACCAAAATGAAAATGCTCATTCATATAAAGATGGAGCAAATATAGGAACTGAAACACAAGCAATAAAAATTGTTGCTCCAAGAGATTTAACAGTAACTAATAATATACCAACAATATCTTTAGAAACAAAAGGACAAGATGAAAATACAAGTATAAATTTAATAACAGGAAATGTGCCTAAACAATTAGAAATTCAATCTGAAATAATAAATACTACAGAAAGTACAATGAATAATGTAAGAATTCTTGGAACTTTACCAACAAATAGTGAAGAAAACAATCTAGGAATTTTACTTACAAATCCAATACAAATATTAAACGAAGTAGATGTAACAATTTATTATACAGAAAATGAAAACGCTACAAATGATTTAAATAGTAGAGATAATGGATGGAGTACAGAATTTACTCAAGATGCTAAAAAATATTTAATAGTAGCAGAACAATTAAACACTGGTGCAAGTATTGAAATGTCATATTCAATACAAATTCCAGAAACATTAGAATACAATAAACAATCAAAAGAATATTATAGTGTAAGTTATATAAGTTCTGAAACATCAGTAGAAAATACATTGAATTCTTCAACAATTACTCTAGAAACAGGAATTGGACCAAAAGTAGAAGCAAGTTTATCTGCAACAATTGGAGGACAAGAAATTACTCAAAATGTTAAAAATGGAGAAGTAATTCAATACAATATACAAATATCAAATACTGGTTCAGAAACAATAAACAGTGTTGAAGTTGTAGGGCAAGTTCCAGAAGGTACTACAATGGTTGTACCAGAAGAAGATTATGAATATACAGGAGCTTCATATTATGAAGAATTACCTGATAGAGAATATAGAACAACAGCCCAAAATATTCAACCAGGAGAAGTAAGAACATTTACATATGAAGTAAGAGTAAATTCAGATACACCTGAAGGAACTAAATTACAAAACACACTACAAATCACATATAATGGAGTGACAGCAGAAACAGAAGCGCATACATTAACAACTGAAAAAGGAAATTTAAGAGTTACAGTAAAAAGAGTAACTGATAGAAGTGTAGATTTATATACAGCAGGTGTTGTACAATATTTTGCAATAATTGAAAATATATCAGATGAAGAATTAACAGATGTAAAAGTACATACAGATTTTTCTGATAACTTAGAAGTACAAAGAGTAACTTTAATTTCTGGAATGGAAGCAGAAAATGGAGAAATTTATAGAGCAGGTATGGATGTAGCACCAATTTCTGATAGTCAAAATTCAGGAATCAATCCAGAAGAGACAACAGATGATAATATGACAGTAGAGGATATAGAATACAGTGATGAAATCAATATAGACAGAATTTCTACTGGAGAAACAAAAGTATTAAGTTTTGACATGTTAATAACTAAAACAGATAATAATGCAATTAATTTCTCAGTAGTAGCAGACGATGGACAAAAAGAATATAATTCAAATATTTTGGAAGATGAAGTAAAAGACTTTTCTATTGATTTAAGTATGGAAGACAAAACTGGAACACAAAATGTTAAATCAGGAGATACAATAACATATAGCATAAAAGCTAAAAATGAATCTAATACACAAACTAAAGATTTAGTTATTGTAGATAATATACCATCACAATTAACTGTACAAAGAATTTTAATAAATGGAGAAGAATATGAAGTTCCAGATACAAATAGTATAGAGATACCAACTGACATAGAAGCAAATGGAGAAACTCAAATTGAAATACAAGCAATTGTTAACTATTCAGAAGGAAGAGTAGAAGCAGAGGCAATCACAAATGTTGCAACAGCACAAGTATATGGAGAAACAATTGCAACTACATCAGAAATAACTCATATCATTTTAGCAAATGATGGTACAGGAGAAGGTGGAAGCGGAAATGGACAAAATGACGTTGATGACAATGATATAGCTAAAGGAACAAGTACAATTTCAGGACTAGCATGGTATGATGAAAATCAAGATGGTAGAAAAGACGCTTCAGAACAAGTTTTAAGTGGAATAAAAGTAAAATTATTAAATGTAGATACAGATAATATTGTAAAAGATACACGAGGAAATGATTTAGAAGCTACAACAAATGAAAATGGTGTTTATGTTTTAGACAGAATAGGAAATGGTAGATATATAGCAATATTTGAATATGACGAAAGTCAATATACATTAACAAGATATAAAGCAGTAAATATACCTGAAAATCAAAATTCGGATGTTTTAAGAAATAACTTAACAATAAATGGAGAAGAACAACAAGTAGCTTCAACAGACATTTTAGAGATAAGTAATAACAATATTTCAGATATTAATATAGGTTTAGCTTTATTACAAAATTATGATTTAAAACTAGATAAATATGTAAGTAGAATTATTATGCAAAATAACAATGGAACAACAGTGAGAGAATACCAAAATGAAACAATGGCTAAAGCTGAATTAGATGCTAAACAAATAAATGGGACAACAGTTATTGTAGAATATCAAATCAAAGTAACAAATGTTGGAGAAGTAACAGGATATGTTAGAAGAATTGCTGATTATATCCCAAGTGATATGACATTTAGTTCAGAACTTAATAAAGATTGGTATCAAACAGGAAATACAGTATACACATCAATCTTATCAAATGAACCAATAGCAGCAGGAGAAACAAAAACAGTTACTTTAACATTAGTAAAATCAATGACAGAAAATAATACAGGACGTGTAAACAATAGAGCAGAAATTGCAGAAGATTACAATGACTTAGGACTTTCAGATATCAATTCTACACCAGGAAATCAAGTAGCAGATGAAAATGATATGGGAAGTGCAGATGTTATCCTAAGTATTAGAACAGGTGGAGCTGTATATATTAGTGTAGTTATTGCTATTTTATTAATACTAGTAATTACAGGATTTGTGATTTGGAAAAAGAAAAATCATAAGAAAGAAATATAAGGGAAAGGAGGAAGGAAACAATGAATAGAACAATAAATAATGCAAAGAAATTAATTATCTCAATAATGGCAATGATTATTGGAATATTAGGATTTGCTACTATAAGTTCGGCATATTATGTTGGACAACAACTAACAGTTACATATTCACAATATAGAGATAATTCCGATATATATTGTGTTGAACATGGTCAAGCATTACGAGGAAGCGTAGTATATAGAATTATATCTTCAGTTGATATAAAGGGAAAAACATCAACAGACTATACGGGAAAACAAATTACACATGATGATAATGCTAAACTTGCATATATATTATCAGGAGATAATGGAAACAATAAAGATAATGGACCAGTTGCAAATGGTGTATGGAATTTTATCTATACATGGATGCAAAGTGTTGGAAGAAATCATGCAGGCTTATACAATGGATTTGCAAGTAATAATAAAGGAAGTAGTAGCCACTTAAATTCAGAAGCAAATGAATATGCAAAAAACTTAGGAAGTGCCGAAATTTCTGATAATACAAATAAAGATAATATTCAAGTAAGAGCTTATGAAAGAGATGGACAAGATTATTTAAGAATTGGACCATTTAATTGGACTTTCTCTGGAACCATTACAGAAGTTACAGCTCAAGACCAAAATAGTAATAATATAAATGGACTGACATATAGTAGCTTTAATGGAAATGATGAATATTGGTACGATGTAGATGGAATAGAATCAGGAAAAGATTTCTATATATCAATTCCTGCAAATGCAAATATAACAAGAATAACGGGAATATCAGCAACTGCCAGTATAGATGTTAAAGGTGTAAATATTTGGTTCTTAGAATCTAAAAATGGATATATGCAAAACTTAATTATAAGAGAACCATATGCAGATAAAGATGAAATTACAACACCATTTGATTATGATATACCTATTTTAGGAAATTTGAGAGTAATAAAAGTAAACCAAGACAATCATGAAGTTAGACTAGAGGGTGTAGGTTTTTACATTCAACATAAGCAAACAGGAAAATATGTATATCAAGATACAAATGGTAATATCTCATATGTAGATAATCAGACACAAGCAACAGAATTTGTAACAGATAGTAATGGTGAGATACTAATTAGGAATTTAATTGTTGGTACATATGTAGCATATGAGACAAAAAATCCTAATTATGGATATGAAATAGTATCAGATGGACAAGAACAAGAAATAGCGGTTGATAAAACAACAGACTTTGTAATTGGGAATAAACAAATATATGTAAAACTTTCTGGATTTGTATGGGTTGATAAACAAGACCAAAAACAATGGATTAGGAATGACTTATATGATTATGATATTATAGAAAATGGCGAAGAAGTATATTCAGATGGCAATGATATTTTATTAAATGGTATCACAGTTAGATTAAAAGATAGAACTACAGGTGAAACTGTAAAAGAAATGAAAACAGGAGAAAATGCAGAATTAGGAGATGGACAATATTTATTTACAGATGTACTAATAGATAAGTTATCTGATTACTATACAGAATTTGAATATGATGGTCTAACATATACAAATGTAACACCATATAATCAAATACAATCAGACTTATATACAGATGAAGAACTATTAGAACAAAAAACTTCAAAAGCTGCTGAAAGTGCAGAAGAAAGAGATGCATTTAATAAAGGATTTAGTGTGGTAGAAGGAAGAACACAAACAACAGGATTTACAAGGGATGAAAATGGAAATGAAAGACATCAATTATCATATAACTTTGATGCACTAGAACATAAATCAACATTGATTAATAACGGACAATATCCAATAACAGCTAATACAGATGTTCCTCAATATATAATTAGAGAACACTTTACATATGGACAAGAAGAAATAAGATACATCAATTTAGGATTATATGAAAGAGAACAACCAGATTTAGCAATTGTTAAAGATATTGAAAATGTTAGAGTTGCAGTAAATGGATATGAACACACATATGAATATGCACAAAGATTTAATCATCCAGAAAACTATGGAGGAGACGGATTTAATGTAGGTGTTAAATTTGGAGAAAAATATGCAGCAGAGCCATATACAAGAGCAATTTATGAAGCAGATTATGAATATGTAAATGAAAATGATCCAAGTAAAGAATTAAAAGTATATATTACATATAAAATAGCAATGAGAAATGAATCAACAACATTAATTGCTCAAATAAATAATATTGTTGATTACTATGATAGTAGATATAGCATTGTTGGTATAGGTACAGGAGTGGATGAAAGAGGTAACATTACAGGAAATCTTGAATATACAGATGGTACTTATAATAGCAATTATAATAGAGTAGTAATTAATAATAATACTAGAATTAATCCATTAACAAGTACTTTAAATGCAGATGAAGGAAATGTATATGTACAATTTGAATTAAATAGAGAAGCGGTAATTAATGTACTAAATGGACAAGAAAACTTAGATAATGTAGTTGAAATTAATTCATATTCAATATTTGATAGTAATGGAAATGTATATGCAGGTATAGATAAAGATTCTAACCCAGGAAGTTCTAATCCAGAAGATGCAACAACAATTGAAGATGATACTGATAAAGCGTTATCTTTACAATTAGAAGTAGCAGACGCAAGAGAAATGACTGGTAAAGTATTCGAAGATGAGCCAATAGCAGAAGATGGAGAAGATACATCAGGTATTATGACAGGAAAAGTAAGACAAGGTAGTGGAATTTATGAAGATGGCGAAACTGGAATTGCAGGAGTAGAAGTAACATTAACAGAAAATACAGGAAGTGGAAAAGTATATACTGCAACAACAGATGAAAATGGTGATTTCTATATAAGTGGATATATACCAGGAAACTATACATTAACATATACATGGGGAGACCAAACATATACAGTTCAAAATTACAAAGGTACAGTATATAATTCTGATAGAGACCAAAACAATCCAGAATGGTACAAACAAGATGTAGATACACGTTATACAGATGCTTTAGATGACTATGAATTAAGAGGACAAATAGATGCAGAATTAGCACATGTTGAAAATAGTACACAAACAACAATTGACAAAATGAATTCTACAACTCCAACTATGGGAATAGGAGTAGAATATGAAACTACAACAACTGCATCAACAGGAGATAGATACACATATCAAATAAGAAATATAGACTTTGGTATCATTGAAAGAGCTAAACAAGATCTTACACTTGCTAAAAAGGTAAGGACATTAAAAATTACATTAGCTAATGGACAAGAAGTAAGTAACATTAGGATAGAAGATGATGGAACAATAACAGGAGATACAAGCAATGTAACATATATGCCACCATCAGATACAACAAGACCAGCTAATGGATTTGTAAGAGTTGAGTTAGACAATGAGATAATACAAGGTGCTAGATTAGAGGTAGGATATGAATTTATTGCAACAAATAATAGTGAATTAGATTACTTATCAGAAAACTTCTATAAATACGGAATTGTTGAAGGAGATGTAGTAACAATTAATGCATCAGGAATTATAGATTACTTAGATAAAAATTGGTCATTTATTAATGAAGATAATCCAGAATGGCAAGTAAAAACTTTAGATGAAGTAAAAGACTTATTACAAGAAGATGTATATCAAAGTGAAACATCAACAATAAATGATAAAACAATTCTTTATACAGATAGTTTGAAAAATACAAGAATTGAACCAACTCAATCTCAAAGTGTAATGCTAAATGTATCAAAGATTTTAACAACAAGTGAAGACATTTCTTTAGATAACGAAACTGAGGTTGTAGAAGTAGACAAAACAGGTGGATCTGATTTAGTATCTACACCAGGTAACTATATACCAGGAACAGGAGATAAAGAGTCAGATGAGGATATGGCTGAAACAGTTATAGTTACACCAGCAACAGGTGAAAACTTATCATATGTATTACCAATTACTATTGGAATAATTGCATTATTGATAATAGCAGGAGGAGTTGTAATTATAAAGAAAAAAGCATTAGGAAATAATAAATCATCTGAAGAAAAATAGGATTAAAATAAAAAACAGAGATAGATAACTTAAAGTTTTCTATCTCTGTTTTTGTATTTTTAGCATATAATCTAATTTTTAGGGCAAATTAAAATAGAAATGTAATAGAAATGTAAAGTAAATGTAACAAAAAAATAATAGAAGTCGATGAACACTATCCGTAATAGCATATAATGAATATTTAATTATAGTAAAAAAGGGCTATTGAAAAAGGAAAAATATACAAATATAATGTTGTACAAAGTATAAACATAAATTGCGGAGGCTGATACATATGTTCAACTTGAAAAATAGATATGAAAAAGGAATAACTCTAATAGCACTAATAGTAACAGTAGTAGTGTTATTAATATTGGCAGGAATAACCATAGTAGCTCTAAATGGAGATAATGGTATATTAGGACAAGCAATAGATAGTCAAGTAGAGACAGAATTAAGTCAGTTGCAGGAAAAGTTGAATAGATATAAGTTGAAAAATGAAGGAGAAAGAACAGGAAGAGGAGACTATTCTGGGGAAATGAGTAATGATGACTTAATAAATAATGGAATAGTAAAAAAAGTAGTAGTAAAAGAAGAGAATATGACAATAGGAATAATATATCTAGATAAATTAGGAGAAAGTTCAAACTTAGGAAATAATGCAGTAAATATAAATGTTGATGAAGTAGAAAAATTAACAGATTTGAATGATGTATTTGCAATAGATTTTGGAACAAATGATATATATTATATAAAAGGCGGAAAGTATTGGATTAGAGATGGAGAAGGGCAATATATATATAATAGTGAAACAGGAATAGACTATGAAGGACCACAAATAATAGTAACACCAAGTAAATCAGAAGAGTTAAAACCATTAGATGTAGAAATAGAAATAAAAAAAGGAACTAATGAATTATCAAGTGATAATGAATATGAGTATTATTTATCAGCAAGTAATGATGACTTTGTGAAAGGTAAATGGATAAAATACACATCAGGAGATAAAAAGAATATAGGAGATGGGCTAACAGGAGACTACTATTTGTATATAAAAGAGATATATGATGAGAAAGGGCTAAAAAGTATAGGAGGAAAAGAAGTAATAGTAGATGGAGAGAAATATCATAGATTTGGAAAATATGCATTTGATAGTGAAGAAAGAGAATATAAAATAGAATATGAATTAAATGGAGGAACAGTAGAAGGAAATCCAAATGTGTATACAAATTTAACACAAGACTTTACATTAAAAAATCCAACAAAAGAAGGATATACATTTATAGGATGGACAGGAAGTAATGGAGATACACCACAAAAAGAAGTAACAATAGAAAAATGGAGTAGAGGAGATAGAAAATATATAGCAAATTGGCAGATAAATAGTTATACTGTGACATATGATTATAAGACAAATGGAGGAACAAGTAGTACAAAAACAACAGCAACAGTAAATTATCAAGCAAAAATAGATTTAACACCAACAGCAACAAAGAGTGGGTATACATTTGTAGGATGGAACACAAATAAAGATGCAACAGTAGGAATAACTGACTTAACAATGGGAACAGAAAATGTAACATTATATGCAATATATAAAAAGGTAATAGTAGCAACATTTAAATATTATAATAATCAAACAAGTACAATAAGTAATACAGTATTTAATAATACAACAAGTGTAACAATAAAATCACCAACAATTGCAAATACAACAATTAGTGGAACAACATACACAGCAAGAGGCTGGTCAACATCAAATGTAGGGAATGCAACTATAAATTTAAATGCAAACACAAATGTAACACTAAGTGAAAGCAGAACATATTATGCATCATATTCATATACAATAACAGCAACATATTATTACTATAATGGAAGTAGCTATACATCAAGTAGACCAACGGCAACAGGATATATGAATTATACAGGAACAAAAATAGGAGCAAAACCAACAACACCAACAGTAAAGAATCCAAGTGGATGGACAGCAAGAGGATGGTCAACAAGTAATAGTGCAACAGGAACAGTAACAACACCAGGAACGATAACATCAAATGCAACATATTATTATTCATGGAGTAAAACAGTAAAATTAACATATAATGCTAATAGTGGAAGTGGAGCTCCATCAGCACAAAATGGAACAGCATATTTAAACTATGCAGGTACAACAACATCAGCAAGTTTAAAGATAAGTAGTACAAAACCGACAAGAGCTAATTATACATTCCAAAATTGGAATACAGCATCAGGGGGAACAGGAACGGCATATTCATCAGGAGGAACAATAAAGATTAGTGGAAATACTACAATATATGCAATATGGAAAGGAAATCCAACGCTATCAATAACAAAGCAACCATCAGCACTAACAGTAGTTGCAGGAAATAAAGGTTCATTTAGTGTAACAGTTTCAGGAAATGGAACAATAAAATATCAATGGTATTACAACACAACAGGAGGAAATTCATCAGGAACGGCAGTCAGCGGAGCAACAGGTAGCACATATTCATTCACATCATCAAGTGGAATGAATAATAGATATTATTATTGCACAGTAACATGTACAGTAGGAGGAGTTACAAAAACAGTAAAGAGTAGTGCTGTAAAATTAACAGTGCAAGCAGCAAATTACAGCACACTGAAATCAGGAACAACCACATATTACAATACATTAAACTCTGCAATAAATGGAGCAACATCAGGAGGAGGAGATAGTGGTGGTGGAACGATAAAAGTATTAAATAGTTTAACAGATAACTCGACAGCTAGTACAAATAAAACGATAGCGATAAACACAAATGGTAAGACAGTTACAAGAAATGCATCTATTATAACAACAGGTGGAACATTAACAATAAAAGGAAATGGAAGTATTTATTGTAATAATATTAATGTAGCAACAATACAGTGTAATGGAGGAAATTTATCAACAGCAGGACAAGTTTTATTAAAAGGATATGCAAACGTAATAGAAACATCGGCTAGTGCAGGAAATATAAATATTAATACATCATATATATATAGTTTGAAAGGAACATGTATTGAGCTTGCCGGAAGTGGAACATTAACAACATATAATTCATGGGTTTATGTCCCTTGTCGTAATAAACCTTGCATATATGTTGCATCAGGCTCAACTAAAAATCTAAATCTAACAGGATCAACACGTATGGGAAATGGAAGTAGTAATGATATCGGAACTGGGAATACGGATGCTTTTTCAACGATAAAAGACTGGGGGACAGGTACAATAAATATTGCTGATAGTACATGTATAATGGCTGGACCTTATGCTCATCATACTATATGGATAGAAGGAAGGAAAACAATAAATTGTACTGGTTCTGGTACAGTATATAACACTAATCAGACTACTCTTGGTTCATGCTTCTACTTAAATACTAGTGGAGTTACAATAAATTTTAATGGGACAGGAAATTTTAGAACACCAGGAAATTATGTTGTATATTCAGGAAATAATTCCGCAAATCTAATTTTAACTAAATCACAATTTGCTTCTGGAGGAGATCGATATATGTTTTATGTAGGAGGACAAGTATTAACAAATGCTGCTTCAACTGATACCGCAGGACCAATTAATTTAAATTATTTGACTGCATATAATGCATATACTACTATCCAGTTTACAGGATATTATTCAAGAATAGGGTATTAAAAGTTATTTAAAATACTAATAATAGGGTAACCTCATTGCTAGGCACCCTATTATTAGTATAATTTTATGTATGTATAAATTATTCAACATTGCTTTGTATAGATTGTTCCATTTCTTCAAGTGAATCCTCAATGTTACTTTGAGTTGTATTTTTTTCAATTGAAACTACCTTAGCATTCACAATATTAATTTGGTTATCAAATCCGGCAACATTATTAATTATAGTAATTTCTTGATTTGGTTCAATAGTTTCCTCTGAATTTTGAGCTATAGTAGAAACAGTATCAGAGTTTTCATCTAGTAAAGCAATTTCAATAAAAAAGCCATTAAGTGTTTCAGTAGAATTATTTTTTAGTGTAGTAGAAATTTGCAACTCTCCGAAGTTGTATACCACTTCAATATTTGTAGCTTCAATATCATTCATTTGTATTGGATTTTCTGCTGTGCTTTGGATATTTACTACTTTTGAAGTAACTATGTCACTAGAATTTGTTGTATTGTCTTGTATTGGTTGTGTAGAATTTTTTGAATCATTAACATACTTAACGACAAAAAAGATGATAACCGCCAATATTACAATTAATATTATAGAAATAAGAACAATTTTAGTTTTCTTATTCATTGGACACCTCCTCATTTGTATTAAAAAATAAATTCAACTGAAGTATATCAGAAGAAATGGTAAAAATCAAGCTGGGAGATGATAATATATGAGTATTGGAATTCAATTAGCCTTTATGAAATTGTGCAATTAAGGGAAGTTATAATTAATATTACAAATGTTACAAAAATGTAAAATAAACTTAAAAAAAGAAAACCAAAAAACGTGAAATGACCTTCCGTAGTAAGCGGGAGGTTTTTTAATTACTCTTGGAAAAAACTGATATTGATTTAAATTTAAATAATAGTTACTATATATTTAAGGAATAATATATCTAAAATCAAGGTGAGAATTGTACTTTGAGAAAGGGAGAAGTTAGCTATGAAAAGAAAAATTTTAAAACTAATACTTGTATCCATGCTAATAATGCTATTAACAATGGCAGACTTTATACTTGTAGGATACAATCTTGTATTAGCAGTATCAGAAAACCTAGAAGAACAAAACATCACAAGCAATATTCAGAATGTTGAATTTAATGCCTATTTTAAGCAAGACAATTCAAAAATATATGAAAAACAATTGAATATTGATGTAGAAGATACTCTTATTTTATACATAAGTGTAAAAGATAAGGGAATATTAAATGATGCCAAGATACAAATGAATGAAGCTAACTTTGAAATTGTAAAAGAAAAAGTACAAAATCCAAATATAAAAGAAATAAGTGAAGAAACAAATGAAATAACATTAAATCCAATAGCATCAGGGAATAGTTTAGAAATAGAAATTCCAATCAAATTTAAAAAACAAAATAGTTTCAACGCAAATTATTTTGAACAAGAAAATGTAATAACAATTTCAGGAATATATAAAGACGAAACAGAGCAAAGTGTGACAAGTGAAAGAACTTTAAAAATAAATTGGAGTGCAGAAACAGATGTTAATTTAAATCAAGGCATAGAAAAATTCATAGGGCTAGGAGATAATGGACTTTTATTACAACAAGATGTAATAACAAGTGTTGTAGATAATAAATTGCCAAGAGAACAAGAAACATTAGAAATAAATGTACCAGTAATTGAAGAACAAAAACCAAAAGAGATATATGTTTTATTAAATGGAGAAAAAGTAGAAAATGCAAACATTAATTATGATGAAAATACAAATTTGTTAAAAGTACAAAACGAAGATTTAGTAACTACTAATAACCAAACAGTTTGGGGAAATTCAGAAAATAAATATCAAATAATTTATATTTATCCATCTGAAATTGGAGAAGAAAGCACAGTAATACAATTAAATACAATGATGAGTACAAAATTATTTACAAAAGATGAAATACAAAAACAAGATACACAAGAACTAGAAGTGAGTAAAACAGGAAGTATAGTAAACATAGAAAAAGATATCAATTTAGAACAAATATATAAAGGATATTTATATGCAAATACACAAAATCAAGTTGCATTTGCAGAAGATGAAAAATTGAATATATCTTATACAGAATCATTAGAGAATATAGAATTAAACACTTTAGAAAATCAATTTGTAAATGCTGATGGTGTAGAATTTTTAGCAGGTAACAGTATAAGTTATAAAGGACTAGTTGTTAATAAAGCAAACATGATAGAAATGCTAGGGGAAGACGGAAATATTACAATTCAAGACGAAAACAATACAGTAATTGCAGTAATTAATGCAGCAACAGAAACTGATGAAAATGGCAATATAAATATTACATATAGCGAAGATTTAAGTAATTTAAAAATAATAATTTCAAAACCAATTACAGAAGGAACATTAACTTTAAGACATCTAAAATCACTTAAAGGTGAAAATGCATATACAAAAGAAGAGTTAAAATCTTTTACAGCACTTGTTGCAAGAAGTAAAGTTATTGCAGGATTAGGTGAAGAAATAGGAGAAGCAAATATATTATTACAAGATACAAAAACAGATGCTAAAATCACATTAAGTAATGCAAATTTATCAACATTACAAACAAATGAAAATGTACAAATGTTAATAACTCTAACAAGTAATAATGAGCAATATGATTTATACAAAAATCCATATGTTGAAATAATATTACCAAAAGAATTATCTGTTAATGTAAAAAATATTACTCAACTAAATAAACAAGATGAATTGACAGTAGTTCATCCAACAATGCATAAAAACGAAGCTGGAGAAACAATAATTCAAATGCAATTACAAGGTGAACAAACAAGTTTTGAAAATAATATTAATGAAGGTATACAAATTTCAATTATAGCAGATATTTCAATTGAAAATACAGTACCAAGTATGGCTTCACAAATAGTAATGAATTATACAAATGAAAATAGAGAAGGAGAGACATTTACTTCTCAAGTGCCAATAACAATAAACTCTAAATATGGAGTATTATTAGTAAATGAATTATCAAACTATAATTCAGACGGAGATATATTAGAAAGTACAGATGACAAAGTAAAAGAAGGAACTCTTGATACAGGTGCAGAAGGAAAAATTGCAAATCAAGAAATTACAATATTAAATAATTATGAAAGTGAAATTACTGATATAGAATTAATAGCAAAAATGCCAGAAGGAGAAGATTTATCTAATATTAAATCATTCCAATTAGAATTAGAAGATAATACACTTGAGGCAGGTGAAGTATCAAATATTTTATCAGAAATAGAAATACCTGAAAACCTAGATTATAATCAAAGCATTCCTATTGAATTAGATTTAAGTTATAACTATTTAGGTGATAATTTAGAAACAAGTTCAACAATGATATTAAAAACAGCAAATGGAAAAGAAACAGAAGAACAACAAAATGAAGAACAACCATCTGAAAATACAGAAGAACAAGAATCTCTAAGTGTTGAAGTTCAAGCAAGAACAGGTGGAGAATATTTAGAAGATGGAGAAAGTGTAAAAGAAGGTCAAGGGATTAAATATTTATTAAAATTAACAAATAATACTGAAGAAGACATGACAAACATAAAAGTAACTGCTAATCATACAAATGCAATATTTTATGATGTAATTACATATAATGACGGATGGGATTCAGTTACATATGAAGAAAATCAAGAATATACAAGAATAGAAGAAAATGAAGATTTAAAAGAAAAAGTTTTTGAAATTGAAGCTTTAGCACCAGGTGAAAGTATAGAATTAAATTATCAATTTTCTGTAAAAGAAGTAATTGGTGAACTTGAAAAGACTTCAGGACAAATACTAGTACAAGCAGATGGACAAGAAGACAAAACTATACAAACAATTGAAAACCCAATAGAGCAAGCAGAAATTAAATTACAAATGAGAAATAAATATAATGAGGAATATCCAATAGCAACAACTAATGACTTACCATTCTTCCTAGATGTTACAAACATTTCAGATGAGGTACAAAATAATATTATTTTAAATGTACCAGTGCCAGAAGGATTTACATTTGATACAGAATTGCTATTCCAAACAGGTGGATATGAATTTATAGAATACAAAGATAATGTAATAACATTAGAAATACCAACATTAAATGTAGACGAAACTATTAATATAAGACTAGGATTTCACATTGATGGAATAGACTTGAGTTTAGACAAAAAAGATTTTGATTTCTACTATACAGCAAACATCGGTGATACAGAATATATATCAAATGAAATGTCAAGAACTATATATCAAGGTGAGGCACGTATAACAGCTGTTCAAACTGGAAGCATAGAAGGAGAAGAAGTAGCGGATGGAGATAATTTAATATATACAGTTAGAGTAGAAAATAGAAGCTCACTTAAAAAAGATGTATCAATTTCAGATATGGTTCCTAATGGAGTAGTTATTAATAGCGTTAAAGCAGAAATATATGATATTACAACAGGAAAAATAATAGATGAAAAAGAAATAGAAGCTAATCAATATAATTTAGTAAGTTACGAAACTAAGTTAGAGGAAAATCAACGTTTGAATTTAATAATTGATACAACAATAGATGTAAACCAAATATCTGAGAGCAAGTTAACAAATAAAGTAGATATTACTGTTCCAGGACAAAAAGTGATCTGTAATGAAGTTACATATACAGTAATTGGAGTAGATGATGATGACAATAATAATGATGACCAAAATCAAGTTCGTGGAATAAAAGGAACAGTATGGTTAGATGAAAATAAAAACGGAATGAGAGAAGATACCGAAGAATTACTTGATAATATAGGCGTAATATTAATAAATGAAGAAACAGGAGAAGTTGCAACAAATGAAAATGGAGAAGAATGTATAACAGTAACAGGAAGTCAAGGAGGATATGAATTTGAAAACCTTGCACAAGGCAAATATCTTGTAGTATTCAAATATGATACATCAAAATATCTAGTTACTGAATACCAAAAAAATGGTATCAGTGAAAATAGGAATTCAGATGTTATAAGCAAAACAATAATTTTAGACAATCAAGAACAAGAAGTAGCAATAACAGGAAGTTTAACATTAGGAAACAGTGATTTAGAAGATATAGATGCAGGCCTAATGGAAAGTGATAAGTTTGACTTAAAACTTGATAAATATGTAAGTAAAGTAATTGTACAAAATAGGCAAGGAACTAAAGTAACTACTTATCAAAAAGAAAAACTTGCTAAAGTTGAAATAGATGCAAAATCTATTTCAAATAGTACTGTAATTATAGAATATCAAATAGAAGTTGAAAATCAAGGTGAAGTACCAGGATATGTTAATGAAATTGTAGATTATGCACCAAAAGATTTGAATTTCAGTTCAGAAATGAACCAAAATTGGTATCAAGGAGTAGATGGAAACTTATATACTAAAGAATTATCAGACCAGATTATCAACCCTGGAGAAACTAAAACTGTTACTCTGACATTAACAAAGACAATAAATCAAAATAATACTGGAAATATAATAAATTCAGCAGAAATAAATAGAGCAAGTAATAATTTTTCATTAAGTGATATAGATTCAACACCAGGAAATCAAACAAATAATGAAGATGATAAGAGTACAGCAGAAGTATTAGTATCAATAAGAACAGGTGAGGTCATAGGATATACGGCTTTAACACTTACTATTATAGCAATAATAGCTATAGGAACATATTTTATAAACAAAAAAGTATTAAATCCAGATGAAGAAGATGAAATTTAGAAGAAAGGAGGTAAAAATAGATGCATAAAAAAATATTAGGAATGGTAATTGCATTTATTGTAATGTTGGGAATAACAAAAAGTTCAAATGCATATACAATTGGGGAAATAAGAAGGATGGCAGAAGAGAATCTTGATGAATTCCTAAGTACAGATTTTGGGGAATATGCAAATGGTAGTACAGATGCAGAAATTACTGGAAGTAGAGCTGCATATTGCTTAGATCATATTGATGGAACAATGCCAGGGCATGATGGTGGAAATGGAAGTTGGATGAAAATAATGACTATAGATATAGCGAATAATTCTATAAATAATGTAAATGGATTAAGTACTAAAGATTCTGTTGGTGCTCAAAGAGGTATGGAACTTGGATATTATGCTATTAGTTCATATGTTAATGATGAACCATGGGGAAGAACACAATCTAGTCCATACAGAATGATGATGTTATATAAGGCGGGATATTATTCAGCAACATTACAAGATGCAGGTTTATTTGATAGTTCTCTTCCAGTTGTAGATTATGATATAGCATTAGATAGATTTGTGGCAGGAAAATCAGAAGAATTAACTCAAGAAGCAAGAGACTATGTATCTTCAACATCTTCATTTAATTTTGAGGATAAGAGTAAAGAAGATGTTCAAACAATTGTAGAACAAGATAACCTAATATTCATAGGTCCATACAAAATTTTAAATTCAGGCGCAGGATATATTTCAGATATTACAGTAAGAACAGCAAATGGTAGTATATGCCATGCCGATGGATGGTCTACAAGTACTAATTCAAATAATGTCAATTGGAATAAAGATTTGCCAAATAATGAAGAATTTTATTTAGTATTTAATGAACAAAAGCCAGATAGTGCGAAAGAAGTAAAAGTCTATAAAAAAGTAGATAATGTTTTGCAAGGAAGAATGGTATATTGTGCTTCTGATGGTGGACAAAATATTATGATATATGGTGGAAAGAAAGATGCCACTGTAGAATATGAAATAGAATTACCAGATGTACCATTTAGTTTCATAAAAATTAAAAAACAAGACCAGGATACACAAAATGCATTACAAGGTGTAGGATTTATTGTGTATAATCAAGCAGAAGGAAAATGGGTAAGAGATGGAGTTCCAGCTACATATGTTGATAATATACAAGATGCAACAGTATATATATCAAATTCAAGAGGAGAAGTTGATATAAGAAACTTAAGTAAAAGCGGAAATTATGTGATTTATGAAGTAGTTAATCCAAATTTCGGATATCAATATGGAAGTTTAGATAACTTATTCCAAATTTCAGAAGCAAATATCTCAGCTGTTGGACAAACTATTAATTTAACAATTAATAATAAGAGAAAATATATTAGATTAAGTGGTTACGTTTGGGAAGATATAATTAGTCAAAAGCAATCAATTAGAAATTATTTATATAGGCAAGATGAAAATGATGATTTTGATCAATTAATTGCTAATATGACAGTAAGCCTAAGAGATGCAAATGGTAACTTACTAAGAGCAGAAGATGGACATGAAATACAACCAAGAAAAACGAATTCTGATGGTAGTTATATGTTTGGAAATTATTTAGCACAAGGATATGAAAATGAAAAAGTCTTAATAGAAGATATTATAAATGGAGCATACATTCAATTCGAATATAACGGAATGTGTTATAAATCAATACCATTAAATCCAAGTGCAGATAACGGAAGTAAGGCAACAGATGAAGCAAATAGAAGTCAATCAGGAGAAAATAATCCATATTTTTATAGTACAAGATATGCAACAGTAACAAGTAATGAAGCAACAGACACAGAAGGACGAGTAACAAGCCTAGAATATGATTATGCTAATAATAGAAGCACATTGAAATATTCTAGCAACACATCAAATTATATATATGGATATGATGGACAAAGCTACCCAATTGATGGTATAGATAATAAATATAAAACATTTGCAAATACTAAGGATGCAAATAATGGAATTATGGGTAAAAACTTAACAGCTAATGAGATTTATATGAATAGTATGGAAGAAATACCAAATATTAATTTAGGTATAATGGTAAGAGAAATGCCAGATTTAGCGGTTATGCAAGACATACAAAATGCTAAGGTAACATTAAATGGATATGAGCATATATATCAATACTCACAAAGATTTGACACTAATGGAGAATTTAGAGAAAATGGAGAAGATGGATTTAATGTAGCAGTTAAATTTGGAGAAAAATACTTAGATAATAGTTATACAAGAGAAATCTATTCATCAGACATTATATACAATCAATCAGAAGAAGGAAACGGGAAACTAGAAGTATATATTACATACAAAATAGCAATTAGAAATGAAGCAACATCTGTATACACTAGAATAAATGAACTAGCAAATTACTATGATGATGATTTTGAACTAGTTGCAACAGGATATAGCATAAATGATGCAGGAGATGTTGTAAATAATATTCCAAATAGAGTAGTTGATGGATATAGCCAAAGTGGATATAAAAAATCAATCATTTATGCGGGAACAGGAGAAGAACTACCACCAGTTGGTGCTGACCAAAGCAATACAATAGAATTATATGTACAATATAAATTAAATAATGATGCTTTAAATGCAGTATTAAATGAAGATGTAACATTAGCATCAATTACAGAAGTAAGTTCATATTCATCATTTGAAAATGGATTTAGCACTGTATATAGTGCAGTAGATAAAGATTCTAGACCAGATTCTATTACACTAAATAATAGAACAACTTATGAAGATGATACAGATTCAGCTCCTACATTAGTATTAAAAGCAACTAATACAAGAATAATACAAGGAACTATTTGGGAAGATAATGCAATTCAAGCATTACTAAATGGTACTGGATATGATAAACGTAGAGAAGGAGACGGCAGGTATGATGCTTCAAATGAAAATGTAATAAGAAATGTGCAAGTTGAGTTATTAACAGTAAATAGTAGTGGTGCTTATTCAACAGCAGACTTGTACCAACGAGACGAGCAAGATGCAGTTCCAGCTCTATATATAACTCAAAGTGATGGTAAATATATATTTGAAGGGGTAATACCAGGACAATATGTGCTTAAATATACTTATGGTGATAATAGTTATATTGTTGATATAGATAGTGGAAATGAAACAAGAATACAAGCAGAAAAATATAAATCAACAAAATATAGGGATGGAAATAAACAAGAAGCAGAAGATAGTAACTTATATTGGTATAGAAATGAAACAGGAAATGCAACGAGATTATCAGATGCAAGAGATGTCTCAGGAAAATATAGTGATGACTCAAGTATAGAAAACAAAAACAATGTAGACATAGTAGAAAGAAGAACAACTGTAGATACAGTAAATTATGAATATGCAGTTGAGGATGCTAAACTAGAGGAAATCACAGCCGAATCTAAACAATTTGATATTAAATTAGATTATGATGTAAATCTAGATAATATAAGCCAATATGGTGCACAATTGAAATTTAATTTTGATAATATAGATTTTGGTATTATTAGAAGACCATTACAAGAAATGAGAATTAAAAAGGAAATTTCATACATAGAAGTTACTCTTGCAAATGGTCAGATACTTATAAAAGGTGATCCAAGAACAGAAGAAATACAAAATTTAAGATTAATACCACAATCAGCAAATACGCAAGAAGGTCAAACAGTCTATATTGAAGTTGATAACGAAATCATACAAGGAGCTACCTTAAAAGTAGAATATGAAATAACAGTAGACTTAACAGGATGTGAAGTAGATTATAACAGCAAGGATTATTATTATTACAACATAGTACCAAATAATTATAGACAACGAGGAGTATGGAGAATGGCAACCGTAACAGATTTGTATGATTATGTTCCAAATGATTTGAATTATGATGAAGCAAATAATCCTGATTATGGATGGATATCTATTACAACAGATCAAATAGAAAGTGGTAACCTTTCAGCGGAAGCATTAGAATCTTTGACAAGATATAATAAAATATTACATACAGAATACTTTGCTGATATGACACCAAATGCAAATGATAGAATAAGAACAGCTAAATTAAATCTTTCAAGATTATTATCAAATAATGAAATGGATTTCACTTTTGATAATGATATAGAGGTAAATGAGACAACTGGTAGAGTACCAGATGGAAGTATACCAGGAAATTATGTACCTAGTGAAAGTCCAAATGGTGGAAATCCAAGTGAACCTGATGAGTCAACAGTTGAGATTATAATTACTGGACCTACAGGTGCTAATCAAAATTATATAGTTTATGGAATTATCGGATTTGTTGTTATTGTAATATTTAGCATAGGTATTGTCCTAATTAAAAGGACTTTGAAGAAGTAGAATACATAGCCAAGCTATTATATAAAATTTTATTTATTACTCGGCTAACATTACATCATTAAGAAAATTTAAAATTACCCAATAGGCAACCTCTCAAAGCTAGTTTGAGATTCTCCTATTGGGTAATTTAATACTTTCTAGAATGATTTCATTCGCATTCGTAATTGCATAAAATTTTATATAATAGCTTGGCTTTAAAATAAGGAGGTTAAATTGAATGTTCTTACGCAAATTGGTGGTTTGGGGAAAACTAGTAGAAAAAGTTACAAATTGTAACAAAAATGTAAAGCAAATATAACAAAAAGGCACTAGATTCCATAAAAGTAGCTTCCCTAGTCGATTAGAAAAAGGTCGTTGAAAAATGGAAAAAACTTCACTTGAATTTGAGAAAAATAGCTTGTAACATATAATTAAGAAATATTTTACTTTGGAGGTCATTATGAGGGGAAAAATAGCAAAAAAAGTAATCATGCTAACTTTTATTTGTATAATTACAATGTTCGACATCTTTATAGTTAGCAAACAAATAGTTCAAGCAGTTGGAGAAGAACAAACTGAACAAGAAAAAACAGAAGTAAGGATTACACAGGGCGTAGAAAAATATTTTGAGCTTTCTGAAAATCAAACATTATTGCAACAGAGAATAGAGACAACACTAAACAAAGATGATAAGGTGAAAACATCAGAAAACTTAACAGTTAATGTGCCTGTTATAGAAGATAAAGTACCAGATACAGCAATTGTATTATTAAATGGGGTAAAACTTCCAGATAATACATATTTTTATGATGTTCAAAATAAAAAGATAGATATATCAGTAAATAAAGACAACGGATTAACAGATGACCAATGTACATATCAAGTTATTTATACTTATACAGATATAAGTAAAGATGATACAATTTCAAATAAAACTGTTTTAGATACAATTGTATCAGTTGACATAGAAGGTGAAGAATCAACAGATTCAGAAGATTCACAAGAGATAGAATTAGAAGAAAAAGGAACAATTATATCTCTTATGGGCAATATAACTAATGAAGTATATAAAGGATATTTATATCAAGGAACACAATTTCCTACATCATATGCAGTAACAAATAGAGTAGAAATTTCAAATATAGATAATTTAGATGCAGTAACAATAAATAATGTATCTGAAGATTTTGTAGAGGAAGAAAAAGTTGTAGATTCAAGAACAAATGAGGAAACAACAATTGAGAATGAGAGAAATATAGATCAATTAGTATATTATACATTAACAAAAATTAGTAAAGAAGATATGCTTAGAATATTAGGTGAAGAAGGGGTAGTTACATTATATAATCAAAATGATGAAATAATAGCACAATTAAATAAAGATACACAAGCAGATGAGGACGGAAATTTAGTAGTTCAATATAATGCAGAAGAAGTAACTAAACTAAAAATAGTTACAACTAAACCTGTACAAGAAGGAAGAATTGAAATTTACCATGAAAAAGCTATAAAAGCAACCACAGGATTTTTAAGACCAGATATTGAGAGATTTGATTATTTAAGAGAAACTATTCAAGCAAATGAAGAAACAGCAGTAATGAATATGAAATTAATAGAACCAACAACACAATTTGATATGACTTTAAATAAAACTGATTATTCAACAATGAATACAAATAAAGATATAGAAATTACTCTTACATTAAAAAATAATTCATATAATATGAGCTTATATGAAAATCCAGAAATAGAAATTGTATTTCCAGAAGAAGTTCAAAATTTAGAAATACAAGACCAAATTAATATATTATATGATTCAGAATTAAGTATAAGAGAAAGCTATGTAGAAGGAAATGTTGTTCATATATTATTAAATGGAGTTCAAACAAATTACAAAGAAGTTGGTACACAAATCAATTTAAAAGTAAATATGGAATTTGATAAAACATTGACAAATAGAACTTCTGAAATAGTGACAAAAATGAAAAATAGAACAGAAGAAGTAGAAAATAGAAAACAAGTAAGTATAACATCTCCAAGAGAAATAATTACAGTTAATAATATACAAGAATTAGGAGTTGAAAGCTATGGAGAGGAAAAACAATTAACAGCTGAAATAGCAAAAAATGCAAATGAAAAAACTATGCAAGTTGAATCTGAAGTTATTAATAATACAGATAATGCAACATCTATGAAAATATTAGGAGAATTTCCAACAAATGATAGGCAAAATAATTTGGGAGCAACTATAAATACACCTGTTCAAGTAGAAGGTGTAAATGCCACAGTTTATTATACTACAAATGAAAATGCAACAGAAGATATTGAAAACAATGCAAATGGATGGGTTAGTGATACTAATTCTATATCTAATGCAAAAAAATATTTAATTACTATTGATGAAATGAATCCAGAAAATAGTGCAAAATTCACATATTCTGCATTTATTCCTGCAGATTTAGAATATAACCAAAAAGCAACTGAAGGTTATACAGTATATTATACTGATGCACAATCAAATATTAGTAATAAAGCAGAAGCAACTAATGTTTTAATGACAACTGGAGATGGACCTATTGTTGAAGCAGAATTAGTGGCTAAAGTTAATGGTGAAGCAATTAATACAGGAGATACTGTAAAAGCTGGAGAAAAAATAAGTTATGAAGTTAACTTGAAAAATACAGGAACAGCAGATGCAAGTAATATATCAGTTGATTTAACTATTTCACAATCAAATGATTCTGGAAATAATGAAGTAGTAAATTTAAAAGTAGACAGCATTGCACCAAATGAAACTAAAATAGTTGCTCATGAAAAAGAAATTCCAGCAGATTTAAGCACTGAAATTTCTTTAACAGCTAATGCTAAGGTTTCTTATGAAGATGAGCAAAAAGATACTAATCAAATGGTGTTAAATGCAGAACCAGCAAAAATTGTTGGTAGTGTAAGATGGGATACAGTAGAAAATGATTATGATGAAAATGGTAATGTTATAGAAAAAGTATTTACTCAAGGAGATATAATTTCTTTTATTGCATCAATAACAAATAATACAGATGAGATACAAAGAGACTTGATTCTACACTGGGATTTGCCAGAATATTGTGAAATAATAGCCCAAGAACAAATAATTGATAATAATAATCAAAATAGAGTAGAGTTAGAAAATACAAGTGATTTAACTTTAAAGGAATTACAACCTAGAGAGAATATTGAAATTTCTGTATCAGTGTATCTAGGAGATTTTGATACAGATACAGAGAAAATATATGCCATAGCTAGTATTGAACAATCAGGAGAAATGTATAGATTAGGAAAAACAGTTGATAGAATTGTTTATAATGCTCCAAAATTTATTGATATAAATTTGTCTGCAAATGAGGAAGACGATTATGTAAAAGCAAATGATGAAATAAATTATAGATTAACAATAACAAATAATAATTTAATAGATGTAAATGCTTTAATTATGGATGAAATTCCAGAACAATTAACTATATTAGAGATTAATACAGATAATGGAACGATAGAAAAAACTGGAAATTATATAGTTGTTTCAAATATACAATTAGAACCTAATCAAACGTCAACTATCATAATAAAAACTACAGTGGACTATAAAGAAATGGAAGAAGATGAGATTATAACAAATCAATTTACTGTATTAACTGGAACTGATATTGAGTTAACATCAAATGCAGTAACGCATATGATAGATAGACAAAGTCAGAATACAGACGAACCGGAGAATCCAGGCAATCCAGATAACCCAGACAATCCAGATAATCCAGACAATCCAGACAATCCAAATAATCCATCTGAACCTTCCGAGACATATAAAATAAGTGGTACAGTGTGGTTAGATAGTTCACTTGAAGGTAGAAGAGATGACAATGAAAATGGAATTAATGGAATAAATGTATATTTGATGAATGCACAAACAAATCGAATAACAGATATTTCAGCTTCTACAAATTCAGAAGGATTTTATACATTGTCTAATATACCAAATGGAGAATATATAGTAGTTTTTGATTATTCTTCAACACAATATGGATTAACTAAATATCAAGCATCTGGAGTAGAAGATAATAGAAATTCAAAAGCTTTATCAAAACAAATAGACATATTTGGAACAGAAAAAACATACGGCGTTACAGATACTATCACTATTAACGGAGGTAGCATAGGTAATATTAGTATGGGATTAACCGAATTAGATGACTTTGATTTACAAATAGATAAATATATAACTAGAATTATTGTAAAAACTCAAAGTGAAACAAACGTATATAGTTATAATAATGTGAATTTAGCTAAAATAGAAGTAAATGCTAAAAAAATCAATAATGCAGAGATAACAGTTGAGTATGCTATAAGAGTAACAAATGTAGGACAAATAGAAGGATATGCAAGAAGAATTGTTGACCATATTCCAGAAGGATTTTCATTTGATCCTGCTGAAAATAAAGACTGGTATACTTCAGGAGATAATATTTATAGTGTTATATTAGCAAATGATAAAATTGCGGCTGGTGACTCAAAAACTTTAACTTTAACATTGACAAAAGACTTATCAGAGAATGCAACAGGAACTTATACAAATAATGTTGAAATAGAAGAAAGCTATAATGAATTAGGAGTATCTGATATAAATGCTAAGAATGGAAATGATACAGATACAGCACAATTAATTATAAGCATAGGTACAGGAGCTATAGTTCTATATACAATATTAACATTATCAATTATTGGTATTTTAGCAATAGGGGTATATTTAATAAAAGTAAAAGTTTTAGATGTGAAAAATGAGGAAAGGAGGTAAGCTATGATAGAGAGATTGAAAAAATCAGCTATTATATTAATAGGTGTTGTAACATTTATACTTTTAGGTGCTTTTTGTCAAAAGTCAATGGCTTTACCTGTAGATTCTACAGTACATTTAACATCTAATTCTAAATATACTTTAAATGGAAACAACCTTGCTAGCCGGAACTTCAAATTATTTTTGTATTCAACAAGGACAGCCGTTGAATCATGATACATTATATAGAGTAAAAGAAGAGATAAATATTACTGGGGATAATGAGACTGACTATGTTATGTGTTGGATAGCTACCCAAGGAAACACAGATAGTACACCGGAAAGTTCATCAGAGCCTAATTATTCGAAGAAACAAAAATCAGTATATGCATATTATTCTACATGGGCAAGAAAGCATGGGTTAGGGTATAGTTATCATTGTCCTGATGAGCATAAAGATTATGACTGGGTAAATACAGCAAAAGAGAAATTTAGAGGATGGCAAAAAGCTAATAGTGCAAGTATAAAAAATAATAAAACACCTAGTAGCTTAAAAAAAGAAATATATAATTATAATGGACAATCATATATAAAAGTAGGACCTTTTAATTTTACATATACAGGTAGCAATCCAGATGTAACTTTTAATATTACTAATCAAAATTGGACTGGACTTTCAGTTTTATATGGTGTATATAATGGTTCAACACTTGAAATATCATCAGGATTTCAAGCAGAAGATTATTCAGGCAAGGATTTTTATTTATTAGTAAATACAAATTCAAATGCAACATATCTTAATTTGCAAGTAAATCTTACAGATCTTATATGGAATTATAGTGGAACAGTATCTATTTTGCAAGGTGATGGAATAAATGAAGAACTTAATAAATCTTGGCAAAATGTAATTCATTTAACGGCTAAATATGATGAAACAACAGTAAATCAAACTTGTGAAATGAATAACATTCCTTTAACAGGAGAACTAGAAATTACAAAGCAAGATTATGATACGACAGGAACATTAAATAATGTTGGGTTTGTATTATATAATAAAGAATTAGGACAATATGTAGCGTCATCAAGCTCAAATGGAATAGCAACATATACAAGTGATAGAAGTCAGGCAAAAGAATTTATTACAGGAGTAGATGGTAACTACGGTCAAATTACAGTTATAGGATTACTACCAGGAAATTATGAGATATATGAAACTAAAAATCCAAATTATGGATATGAAGAGATTACAAGTGACAAACTAGTGGCAACAGTAACAATAGACCCAGGAACTGAATTTTCTAGAGGTGTTAATGATGGTCAGAGAACAATAGCAGATGGATATTATGAACTAGAATCAGCCTTGGCTTCTAATATGGTTGTAGAAGTACAAGGAGGAAAAAGTCTAGATTCAACAAATGTCCAATTATATAATAGAAACAATTCTGCTGCACAGCAATTTTATGTTGAATATGTAGGAAATGGATATTATATAATTAGATCTGCTGGGGCAAATAATAAGGTACTAGATGTAGAAGGTGGTTCAGCAGATTCTGGAGCAAATGTTCAGATATATACTAGTAATGATTCAATTGCTCAAAGATGGTTTATAAGTGATGCAGGAGGAGGATATTACTATATTATTAACCAAGCTGGATGGAAGTATTTAGATGTTTACGGTGGAAATACAGCTAATGGCACAAATATCCAAGTTTATAATGGAAATGAAAGAAATTCACAGAAATTTAAACTTAATAGCAAAGACACAAGTTCACTAACACAGGTAACTATATCAAATGCAAAACAAACAGGAAATATGAGAATTCAAAAAACAGATGCAACAAATTCTTCTGCAATGTCAGGAATAAGATTTAAAATTAGAAATACTGCTGGAGAATATATAGTAGCAGTAGATAATAGCGGAAGAGTACAATCAACTGTAACAGGAACAATACACTTAGGAAATATGCAAACAACAACAAATGTTAATAGTGCAACAGAGTTTGTTACATCTAATAGTGGAGTAGTAGACATATATAATTTAAAAGCTGATACATATCAAGTATTAGAAACATCAATAGGAAATAATTATTATGGATATGAATTAGATGAAGCATATATATCATGGTCAAGCAATATGGGAAGTGGAACAGGAGCGACATCTAGTATATATGTAAATAGACAAACATCAAGTGATACAAGTGAAAGTGCTTCAGGAAGATATGATGTATTAACAGTAAAAAATAGAAGAAAATATGTTAAAATTTCAGGATATGTATGGGAAGATGTAGCTTGGGATGATGGAAAAAATCAAGATTCAAACCAATTATATCAAGCTGTAAATGATGATAGAAATGATAAATTATTAAACAATATAGTGGTAAGACTAAAAGATAGTAATGGCTCTACTATACAAGAAGTTAGAACAAATTCAAGTGGAAAATATACATTTAATAATGTTATTATTGATAACTTGAGTAGATATTATATAGAATTTTCATATAATGGTATGGCATATGAATCAGTAGATATTATAAATATATCAAACAATAGAGGAACAAAAGCAATAGAAGGAAGCAATAGAACAACATTTAATGCAAACTTTGCACAAATAACAACAGGGCAATCAAATAATAGTAATGGTACTAAGACAAATGATATAAGATACAATACTGGAAATTATACAAGTACAATTAATTATGAAGGAACATATCAATATGGATATGATGCATCACAAGTAAAATATATGACAGCTGATGAATATAGAACATATTATCCAGTAAATGGAGTAGCAAGTAAATACTTAATAACATCCTCAACATATAATGCATATAGATCTGTAGGAAGAAGTGGATATTTATCAGATATAATAAATGCAAATAGTATAAGGCAAAGTGGAACAACAGAAATAGGAACAACTTTCACATCAGGAATTAATTTAGGATTAAAGAAAAGAGAAAGACCAGACTTATCAGTAGTAAAAGATGTAGAGAGTGCGACTGTAAGTATAGTTGGAACACAACACGTATACAAATATGGTGATAGATTTAATCCAGATTTATGGGCGGAAAATAGCAATGGAGTAAGTGGACATGAATTAGATCCAAGAGTGAAATTTGAAGAAAAATATGCAGAAATGACATATTCAAGACCACTATATGCATCAGATGTATACTATACAGGAGACCAAGGAGATCCATTATCAATACAATTAACATATAAAATAGGAGTAAGAAATAATTCAACAGGATTAAATGCAAATATTTATGAATTAGATGATTACTTTGATTCAAAATATAATTTAATTGCAATAGGAACAGATATAAATGCAGATGGAAGCATAAAATCTGGAACACAAATTACTAACTATACATCACCAACAAATGTAAATAGTGAGTACAAGAAAATAACAATAGGAGGAAATAACAGAGTAATACTTGAATTAGGACCATTAGAAGAAAAATACGTTTATGTACAATTACAAATAAATAGAAGTGATATTATTCAAATTGTAGAAAATAGTAATAGTGAGAATTCTAAATTAGATAATATTACAGAGATAAAAAAATACGGAATAACAAAAACAAATTCTAATGGAGTAAAGGAAATATATGCTGGAATTGATAAAGATTCACAACCAGGAAATACAGATATTAATAATAGGGCAACATGGGAAGATGATACAGACAAGGCTCCAGGAATGTTACTAGTATTACAACAACAAAGACAAGTAAATGGAAAAGTATTCTTAGATATAGATGAAAACTCAGTCGGTGATGGACAACAATTACATACTGCAATTGCAAGACAAGGAAATGGATACTATGATAATGACGAAAAAGGAATAGAAAATGTAAAAGTATCATTAATAGATGAAGATGGAAATATAGTTCAAGTATATAATGATTCAAGTAGACAATATGAAGATGCAGTAACATATACGAATGAAAATGGAGAATATACATTAGGAGGATTTATACCAGGAAAATATGTAGTACAATATACTTGGGGAGGAAATGTTGATGGAGCTGGACTAAATTCAATATATACTCTGGATAGTGGAGAAGAAGAAATAGTAAATGTACAAAATTACAAGAGTACAATAGTGAATGAAAATGTATGGAATGCAAAAGGAACAAATGAGAAATGGTATAGTGATGACTTTAAGAGAAATTATCTAGGATTAGAATGGAATAGTTCATCTAATAGAGAAATTAGGACATCAGATGCAGTAGATGATTATGATACAAGACTTGCGATAGACTCAGAAGCAAAAGAAATGACATATAGTGAAAAACAAAAATTCGAAAATACGTATGATTCTACTTCAACAGAAGAAAAATATACAAACATACAAATGAATTCTAAAACACACGAGTTTGCAGTATATATAGAAAATGGAGATACAGCAAGTGGAATAACAAATGCAGGAGGTAATACAACAAACTATAGTAAAGATACAGTAAACAGAATCAATAGTATTGACTTGGGAATAATAGAAAGAGCAAGACAAATTCTAGAATTAGAAAAAAATATTAAATCAGTAAAAATAACATTAGCAAATGGAAATATATTAGTTAATGCTAACTTAAATGAAAATGGAGAACTAGTAGATTTTGCTCAATATGTAACTGTAATACCTAAATCACCAGCAGCTAATGGACAAATAAATGTCCAAGTAGATGAGGAACTTTTACAAAGTGCGACAGTAGAGATAGATTATGAATTAAAAGTAATAAATACTAGTGAGCTAGAGTATCAAACAGAAGAATTCTATAATTATGGAGTGGGACATGGAGAAGTTGCAAGTGAGACAGTAACATTGCGACCTACATTAATAATAGATTATCTAAATGAAAACTTAGCTCTAGATATGAATTATGACGATATATGGGATGCAATAGGTAAAGAAGAAAGAAAAGAACAATTAATAAATTCAGGATTATTATCAGGTGACTTAGAGGATGTATTGCTAGATACTGAAAGAGTAGAGACAACAGATGAATTACAAGGAGAAGCATTAGTACCTGTAGGATTAGAAACATCGGATGGAACTAGAAAATCAAGTGCTATAGTAGATTTAAAAGCATATAGATTGTTATCAGGAAATGGGGAAGAGACATATACAGAAAATAATGCAGAAATTATAAAAGTAATTAAGGATAAAGGAGGAGCAATTTTAGTAACAACACCAGGAAACTATAATCCAAATGACTTGAGTACATCAGAACCAGATGATGCAATCTCACAAAGTGTATTAATAATACCACCAACAGGATTAAATACTAACTATATCGCATATATTCTATTAACAATAAGTTCATTAGGAATTCTAGTATCAGGAATAATCTTAATTAAGAAATTCGTTATAGGAAGAAGAAGCAATAGATAAAAATCTATTGCTTTTTTCGACAAGATGTAATAAAATAAAAAACATAAAAAGATAAAATAAAAAGAATAAAGAAAAACCTCTAAAAAAAACATAAAAAAATGTAAAAAACTTTTTTGAATTAGACTACCAAAAAAGACAAAAACCACAAAGGACAAGTAGTAAAATAAGCTTATCAAAAACAAAGAGGTGGTAAGGATGTTTCAAAATATGGATGGAAATGCAATAAATGTAAATGAAGGAAAAAAAGAAGTAAAAAGCGGAGTAAATATCTTTTTAAACGTATTTACAAAGAAAAATATATTAATATACATAGTATCATTATTAGTATCATTAGTAAGTATAGGATGGGACTTTTCAGTATTTAGTATCAGTTTATTAGGAGCTTGTTTAGGTTCATCTGTCCCTGTACTTGGAATTGTACTAATATCATTAGTAGGAAATGGTATTAAATTTGGAGTAGGAGGAGCATTAGAATACTTTTTAACGACATTAGTGTTAGTAGTATCTCTTTTCATATTTAAGCCAAGATATAACGAAAATGAAAGAAATGAAAAAATAAGAATAGGAAAAAATATCTTTTTAGCAACAATCATAATACAAATAGCAAAATATGCAATTTCAGGATTTACACTTTATGATATATTATCAGGAATTACAGTATCAATAATTGCAATGGTATTTTATAAAATATTTGTAAATTCTATTGTCGTATTACAAGACTTCAGAGAAAAAAAGGCATTTTCAATTGAAGAATTAATGGGGGCAAGTCTGTTACTTGCGATTTCCGTAGGAGCATTTGGAGATTTTAACATAGTAGGATTTAACATTAGAAACATATTAAGCATATTTATAGTAATGGCATTAGGATGGAAAAATGGAATATTAGTTGGGACAACCTCTGGAGTAACAATAGGAGTTACTTTAGGAGTAATAACAGGTTCTGAGCCAATTATGATAGCAGCATATGCAATATCAGGTATGCTTGCAGGAATATTCAATAAACTAGGAAAAATTGGAGTAATAATAGGATTTGCACTAGGGAACGTATTACTTGCATATGTTTCAAATGGATATACTGTAGAACTAATATATTTTAAAGAAATATTAGTAGCATCAATAGGATTACTATTATTACCAAAAAATTTCCAAATAGATTTAGAAGAGTTTATAGGAAATTCAAAATTTTTACCAGTTACACCAAATGGAGCATTAAATAAAAGTAAAGAAGTTGCAGAAAACCTAACACATGTATCAGATGCAATAAAAGAAATGGCAACATCATATAGAGGAAATATCAAAGATGCAAATGATGTAGAAATAAAAGAAAAAAATAAAGAAATATTTATGACAGAATTATTAAATAATTTAGAGCCATATAAAGATAACATGCTATATGATGACATAGCAAATCCAGAAAGTGAAATCACACAAAAAATATTTGAATATTTATTAGATAAACAAGAAATAGACAGAAAAGCATTGTTACAAATATTTGCAGATTGTAATAGTTATGTTGTAGGATTTGATGATAAAGAAGTTAGTCAATATTTAGAAGATAATATCTCTCAAATGATTACATTAATAAACATTTCATATAAAGTTAGTAAAAATGACTTTATATGGAGAAAAAAGATAGAACAAAGTCAAAAAAATATAGGAAACCAATTAACAGCGATGTCAAAAGCAATTGAAAAAATGGCAAAAGGAATGAAGCAAGAAATACAAGAAGAAGCAAGCGGAAAAAATGAAAATTATCAAAAAGAAATAATAGAAATCACAGAACTTTTAAAACAAAAAGATATACAAGTAGAAGAAATATCAATACAAAAACAAGATAGATTTTTTGTTACAATATATGCAAAAGAAATACTAGAAACGGCTAAACTAGAATTAATTGAAAAGCTATTGACAAAGAGTTTAAATGAAAAAATAGTATTAAATGATGAAACAAGTGTTGGAACAAAATACACATTTTTATCAGATGACAAATTTGAAATGGCAATAGGAAATAGTATGGCAACAAAATCAAAAAGTGAAGTATCAGGAGATAGTACATTAAGTATAAGGCTAAAAGACGGAAAATACCTAGTTGCAATAAGTGATGGAATGGGAACAGGAAATCAAGCTAAGAAAAGCAGTACACAAGCATTAAAAATGCTAGAAAACTTGCTATTATCAGGATTTGATAAAAAAACATCATTAGACCTAATAAACTCATCATTAATAAATCAAGACAATGAAGTATTTGCAACACTAGACATAGCAATCGTAGACTTATATAAAGGAAACATAGAACTTATCAAAAGTGGAGCATGTCCAACATACATAAAAAACAATAAAAGAGTACAAATAATAAAAGCAAACTCATTGCCAACAGGAATAATAGAAAAAGGAAACATACAAACATTTGACTATGACATAAACTCAGGTGATATTCTATTAATGTGTACAGACGGAGTATTAGACGCAAACATAGAATACAAAAATAAAGACTTATGGTTAAAATACCTATTAGAAGACATAGAAACAACCAATACAGGAAAAATAGCAGACTTAATATTAAATGAAGCAATAGACAATAACTTTGGAGTAATAAAAGATGACATGAGCATAATAGTATGTAAATTTAAAAAGAGGGATTAGGGGACGGTCCTAAAAATCCCTCTTTTTAGGGATTTAGGGACGGACCTTGAAATTCTTATCCTACTTAATGGACGATATCATTTTCATATAGAAAAATAAAAATACAAAATTAAAAGTTATTTTTGTATATAAAAATAACTTGACAAAATTATAACCTGATATTATAATATTTATAGGTGATTAAAATGTTAAAAAGAGAGATATATTTAAAAAAAATAAGAGATTTTTATAATAGTAACTTAATAAAAATTTTAGTTGGAATTCGTAGATGTGGAAAATCTATTATATTAGAGCAAATTATGCAGGAACTAAGAGAAAAAGGCATAGATAATGAACATATAATTTATATAAATTTCGAATTTATTGAGTTTGAGAACTTAATTGACTATAAGGAGTTAAATAAATATGTAAAAAGTAGAATAAAAGATGATGAATTATACTATTTATTTTTTGATGAAATACAAAATGTTGATAATTTTGAAAAGGTTATAAATTCGTTAAGGGCTTCACAAAATGTTAGTATATTTATTACTGGATCAAATAGTAGACTTTTATCAGAAGAATTATCAACAGTTCTTTCTGGAAGGTATGTAAGTTTCAGAATAAATCCATTATCATATAAAGAGGTATTGGAATTATTAGGTAAAAGTAAGTCAACAGATGAAATCTTTGAAGATTATATGAAGTGGGGGAGTCTTCCAAATAGATTTGATTTTAAAAGAGAAGAAGCAATAAAAAATTATTTATATGGAGTATTTGATTCAATAATATTAAGGGATGTTGTTGAAAGATTGAAAATCAGGGATACATCTTTATTTAATTTAATCTTGCAATATGTGATAGATACAATAGGAAGAGAATTTTCAGCTGAAAATATTATTAATTTTTTAAAAAATGAAGGAAGAGATGTTTCTACATTGACTATATATTCGTATTTGGATGCACTTTGTAAATCTTTATTAATTAGGAAAGTATATAGGTATGATGTACATGGTAGAGCGGTTTTAAAAACGTTAAATAAATATTATGTTACAGATTTGGGAATAGCACAAATAAAAAATACTAATACTGAAATTGATAAATCATATGCTATTGAAAATATTGTATATAATGAATTAATAATTAAAGGATATGATGTTTATATAGGAAAAACTAAAAAGGGTGAAATAGACTTTGTTGCAACAAAACCAAATAAAAAAATTTATGTACAAGTTGCATATAGTATACCTAATGAAGATACTAAGAAAAGAGAATTTGGAGCTTATGATGTTATAAATGATAATTATCCTAAATATGTAATTACACTAGATAAATTAACATATGAATATAATGGTATAAAACATGTTAATTTAATAGATTTTTTATTAGATGAAAATTTTTAGAACTTAAGGGGATGTAAAATCCCTTTTTTCTAATATTTTCTATTGTATTGAACACGATTTTATGATATATTTTAATTGCTAGAAAAGGAGGCAAATAATTTGAGTAGAGGGAAGAGATATGAAGAACCAAAACTAAATTTAAAAAAAGTTTTTGCAGTAATAATAGCATTTGTAGTATTAATAATGTTCATATTCATGATAAGAGGACTATTTGCAAGAGATGGAGAACAAACAAGAATAACAAGCAAGGATTACTTTGCAGCATTTCAAAATAATAAGTGGGGGATTATTGATTCAACAGGAGCAGTAGTAATAGACCCATCATATGAAGAAATGATGGTAGTTCCAAATAGCAAAAAAGATGTATTTTTATGTACTTTTGATGTGAATTATGAAACAGGAGAATACAGAACAAAGGCTTTAAATGGTAAGAATGAAGAGATATTTACACAATATAATCAAATAGAGCCATTACAAGTAGTTGATAGAAATGGACAAGTAAGTTATATCAGTAATGCTCTAAAAGTTCAAAAAGATGGAAAATATGGGCTTATTGATTTAGACGGAAATGAGTTGCAACCTTGTCAATATGATTTAATTTCTACTTTAGAAGGAAAACAAGATGTAATAAAGGTACAGAAAGATGGAAAATATGGTCTTTTAGATGTCAAAGGAAAAGAAATAATATCAGCGCAATATGCTGATATAAGAACATTAAAGGCTGATGACACAACAAACTATTTAGTTCAAAATGACGAAGGAAAATATGGAATTGTTAGCAATAGTAATCAAGTAGTTTTAGAACCAAATTATGATGAAATAAAAGATGTTTATACAAGTAATTATTATGTTGTACAACAAGGTGAAGCAGAAAAATTAATTAGGAAAGATGGCACAGATGTTTTAACAACCGGATTTGATGAAATTACAGGAATATTAAAAAATGAAGAAAATGGAGTAATATTTAAGCAAGATGAAAAATATGGAATTATGAATATGTCAGGAGAAGTTACACTAAATCCAACATATGATGATTTAAGAGAAGCTAAAACAGGAATTTTTATAGCGGCACAAGATGGGAAATATGGTATAATTGATTTGACAGGAGCTGAAAAATTAGGATTTACATATCAAAGTCTAAATTATTATGAAAAAGCAGATTTATATGTAGGAGAAGATGAAAACTTTAATAATTCAATAATTAATGGGAATTTTGAAGTAAAACAAACAGGTATTTTAATTGATGTTGATGAAGAAGAAGGCTATTTTGAATTAAGACAAGATGATGAAAACAAATATTATGATTTTTCATTTAATGAGAAAAAAGAGTCAGATATATTTAAAACTCGTACATTATTTGTAAGTAAAAAAGATGGAAAATATGGTTTTGTTGATAAAGATGGAAATGTGGTTGTAGATTATATTTATGATGATGCAACTTCACAAAATAATTTTGGATATGCAGCAGTAAAGAAAGATGGAAAATGGGGCAGTATTGATGATAGGGGTACAGTAATTCAAGAGCCTACTTATAATTTAGATGATTATTTGACAATTGATTTTATAGGAAGATGGCATTATGGAAAAGATCTTAATATGAATTACTACAACCAATTATAGTTGAAAAATAATTACAATTTTGGCTACGTCAAACTTCATTTGAAATTTAATCAACGTACAAATAGTACGCCTCATAAATTTCAAACTCGTTTTCCTTGCCAAAATTTAATTCTTTTCCAACTTAGTAAATTATGGATAATAATTACAATAGTAAATTCAAAAGAGAAGGTGATAATTATGGAACTAAAGACGAACTACCAATACACATATTTTATTCATCCATTTATAATAAAAAATGGTCAATATCAAAAATACATTTTAAAAATGCTAAAAGACGAAAATTGTAAATTAAAAATCTTTCAAAAAGAAAAAGATTTTAAGATGTATAAATACTTTTTACCTAAGACGAGAGAATTCCTATTTTCAAGTTTCAGTATGGGCAATGAAAAAGTGAAACAACTAGAAGAATTACCAATTGAAACAAGAGCAGCACTTTTAGCAAAATATCAATGTAATATATTTGAATATCACTTAAAAAAAGATATTCAGGCCAAGGTGCAAGATAAATCAGGAATATTTTTCAAAATACAAAAAATAGAAGTTATATGTTTTCAAACTGGAATAGCATTTTTAGTAATAAAAACTACCTTAGATGAATATGAAAAATTTTCAAATGTATTAAATTTTAATTACAAATTTAGAAATATTAACAACGAATTATCTGATTTGGAGAATTATGATAATATCTCAATACAAACAGATAGTTTTGCAACTGCACAAAGTTTTAGAGATTTTGTTAGAAAGATTACAGGAGGAAAATCTGAAGCATTAAAATTGAATATAGATACGGAGAGATTTTTAACATATTCTTATGTTTGCGTAGATCAAGAATCATGGAATCCAACTACGCAATTTGAGGACATTCAATATTCTTTTGATAAATATGCAAATATATTACCAGCAGATAATAGTAGAGAACTAGATAGTGACAAAGTAGAGACATTTTCAAAGTGGAAATATGCGAAATTGGGATTAACTAAGTTAGGAATGACTCTGTTTTCTTCAACAAGTGATATGAATAATTATACAATTCTTCCAGAGGAATATGAAAATCAATATTTTTATACATATATTATTAATTTGTATAAGAAAATATATTTAAGAAAACTTGAAAATGATTTTAAAAATGGAAAGAACATAAAAGAAACAAGAAAAAAATTTATAGAGTTTACTAAAAAGATGTGGATTCAAGAAATAACAGATGATGAGACAGGCACATTATTAAATCATAAATTACAAGAAGTATTTGAGCTAGAAAAATTATATGCAGAAGTGAAAAACAAATATGATGTGTTATATAAAGAGTTAAATATTGAAAGAAATAGAAATTCATTAATAATAATTTCAGTAATATTAGTGATTTCATTAATACTTAACATTTTAAACTTTATTGCTTTAACAAATAATAAGTAATAGCAATTAAAAATAACAAATTTTAATATAAAACAAAAGAAAAGTTTCATTATAATGAAACTTTTTCTAAAAGAAGAGAAAGGTTGAAAAATAATAAAATGCAGATAACTTGTGGAACAGATATAATTGAAATAAGAAGAATTAAAGAAAGTATAGAAGATTTAGGTGAAAAGTTTCTAAATAGAATTTATACACAAACAGAAATTGAATATTGTGAAAGCAAGAAAGGTCAAAAATATCAGCATTATGCTGCTAGATTTGCTGCAAAAGAAGCAATATTTAAAGCAATTTCAAAGGACATAAAAGATAAATATGAAATAGGTTGGAAAGACATGGAGATTTTAAATGATGAGCAGGGTAGACCACAAGTTAGAATAAAGGAAATGCAAAGAGAAAATATAGATATCAGCATTTCGCATTGTAAAGATTATGCTGTAGCAATGGTAGTAATGCTTGTTGAAAAATAATTACAATTGAAGGAAAGAAGGTTAATATGGAGTTTTTTGATAGTCATGCACATTTAGATGATGAAAGATTTGATGAAGATAGAGAAGAAATCATAGAAAAAATAAAAATAAGTGGAGTTACAAGATTAATTAGTGCAGGATATAGTTTAGAGGGCTCAAAAAAAGCAGTAGAATTATCAAAAAAATATGATTTTATTTATGCAACATGTGGTATTTCGCCAAATGATATTCCACAAACTGAAGAAGAATTGTGGAAAAATATAAGCGAAATAAAGCAAATTACAACAAATAATTCAAAAGTTGTTGCAATTGGTGAAATAGGTTTAGATTATTATTGGGAAAAAGATATTGAAAGAAGAAAATTACAACAAAAAGCATTTGTTAAACAAATTGAATTGGCGAATGAACTACAATTGCCAATAGTAATTCATACAAGAGAAGCGGTAATGGATACACTTCAAATATTGAAAGAAAATGAAGTATTAAAAAAAGGAGTATTTCATTGTTGCCCATTGAATAGAGAACTTGTAAAGGAAGCGTTGAAATTGGGATTTTATATATCATTTGCAGGACCAATAACTTTTAAAAATTCAAAAAATGCATCTGAAATAATAGAAATGGTACCAAATGATAAAATGCTAATAGAAACAGATAGTCCATATCTTTCACCAGAACCATTAAGAGGAAAAAGAAATGATTCTAGAAACGTAAAATTTATGGCACAAAAAATAGCAGAAGTTAAAAAAATGCCACTAGAAGAAGTGGCAATAGTAACATTTGAAAATGCAATTTCGTTGTTTGGGGACATGCCAAAATGAGCAAAAAATGCATAAAAGGGACAGACCTAAGTGTTAATAGAAATTAACATTTAAAAGGTCTGTCCCTTTTGGTATCATTTTGAAACGATTTGGCACGTCCCTAATTAATTCAAATTTCTTAAGGCTTCAATTCTATCTTCTATGCTTGGGTGAGTAGACCAAATGCTAGAAGATTTTTTCTTGCCTTCTTTAGTATTTTTCTTAAATGGATTTACTATATACATATTAGCAGTTGCACTATTTGCAGTTTGTAATTGATTTTCATCTGCGTCAAGTTTTTGCAGAGCAGAAATTAATCCTTCTGGATTTCTAGTAAATTCGACTGCTGTGCTATCAGCCAGAAATTCTCTTTTTCTAGACAATGCAAGTTGCATCAGAGAACCAAATATAGGTGATAAAATCAAGAAAATAAGTCCAATTAACATCAAAATACCATTTCCTTTATTATCACTGTCTCTATCTCCCATTCCTCCCCAGAATAAAAATCTAGAGAATAAATCTGCTAGCATTACAATAAATCCTACCATAACAGAAACTACGCAACTTAGAAGAATATCATAATTTTTAATATGACTCAATTCATGAGCAATAACACCTTCTAGTTCATAGTAATCTAATTTTTCTAATAAACCAGTTGTGACACAAACTACTGCATTTTTAGGATTTCTACCAGTCGCAAAGGCATTTGGTTGAGGATCATCAACTACGTATAATCTAGGTTTGTATTCTAAACCAGATGCGACCATTAAAGAATCAAGAATATTTACCAATTTTAAATCTTCTTCTTTAGTTGCTGGTCTAGCTCTGTTAATTGAAAGTACAATTTTATCACTATAATAATATGAGCCCCAAGCTGTTGCAATTGAGAATACTAAAGCAATTACAATTGATAAACTTCCTAGTCTTAATGCATGGCAAATGTAATATACAATTAATGTTATTACAATTATGAAAATTGATACGATTATTCCTGATTCAATTTTATTCTTTTTTATACTTTTAAACATTTGACAATTAATTTTTTCGTATAATAAATAGTTTTTAAGGTTAAATATTAATAATATATGATAAATTTATTATACGAATTTCTCCTTTCATTTTATTAAATAAGAGACACCTTTAATAAATAAAGAATGTCCCTCTTTTGTTTGAAGGTCCGTCCCTAAATCCCTAATAACAGGGATTTTAAGGACCGTCCCCCTAATCCCTTTTTCTAAAAGCTAACTTTTACATTTTTTCTAGCTTCATCGCTTTCAGCAGTGAATAATTCACGAGCTTTGAATTTGAATATGTTTGCGATTATATTAGAAGGGAAAACTTCTAATTTTGTGTTATACATTGTTACAGTGTCGTTGTAAAATTGTCTAGAAAAAGATATTTTATTTTCTGTATTTCTTAATTCTTCTGATAGTTCTGAGAAGTTTTGATTAGCTTTTAAATCTGGATAGTTTTCTGCAACAGCCATAATTGTTTTTAAAGCAGTTGACAATTCACTATCTAAATTTGCTTTTTCAGCTACAGTTTGTGTTTCTGACCAAGAACTTCTTAGACTAGTGATTTTTTCAAATGTTTCTTTTTCATGTGTCATATAGCCTTTTACTGTTTCAACAAAATTTGGTATTAAATCAAATCTTCTTTGTAATTGTACATCGATTTGACTCCAAGCATTGTCTACTTTTATTCTTGCTTGAACTAAACTGTTGTACATTCCAATTACTGCGATAACTAGAATAACTACAATGGCTAATATTATCCAACCAATCATGTTTTTTCCTCCAATCTATTCTATATTTATTATTATATACAAAATCATAATAACATATTAATTTTTTTTATACAATAATTATGTGAAAATTTGGTGAAAATTCTGTAATTCTTAATTAAAATTATAATAAAGAAATAAATTATAAAAAATAATTATAATCTTAATGTAAAACTATAAATTTTGTAATAAAAAAGAAACCAAATGCATAAAATAGTATAAAGCAAAAAATACATCTTTGTTTAGGGACAAAGCATTTTGCGACGAAAAAATCTCAAAATTTGACAAAAAAAGAAAAAAATAGTATAATATACTTGTTGCCAAAAAGGAGGTAATTAATTTATATGAAAAAAGAAGAAAAAGCTTCAATTTCTATAATGAAAATCATCTGTATAAGTATAATTCTAATCCTAATATCAGGGATAGGAGTTATGGCAGTAAATACACAATTAAGTGATGTTAAGATAGTACTTCAAAATGGATATGAAATGACAGCATTAACATCAAAAACAAAAGTATCAGACATATTAGAAGAAAATAATATAATTTTAGAGGATAATCAAAAAACAATACCAGACTTAGATAGTGAAATTACAGCAGGAGAAACAATAAAAATTACAGATAAATCATATAACGAAGTACAAATAGCAAAAATTTCAGAAGATGGTGTAGAAACATCATTAGACCAATTATTGGAAAACTATGCACCAATAACTGAAAAAATAGTTGTAGAACAAGTAACAATACCTTATGAAACAGTTACAAAAAACACAACAAATGCAACTACAGGAACAACAAATAAAGTTTTACAACAAGGAAAAGATGGTTTAAAAGAAGTAACTTACAAAGTTAAATATCAAAACGAAGTAGAAATTGAAAAAACAGTAATATCTGAAGTAGTTATAACAGAACCAGTTGATAAGATAGTTCAAGTTCAAAAAGTTCAAACATCAAGATCATCAACATTACCAAGAACATCTTCAAGTTCTACTACTGGAGGAACAACTTATAAAATTACAGCATATTGTCCATGTAGCAAATGTTGTGGAAAAGCAACTGGAAGAACAGCTTCAGGAACAAAAGCAACAGCAGGAAGAACTGTTGCAGCATCAAGTAAATTTTCATTTGGAACAAAATTAAATATAGGTGGTCACATCTATACTGTTGAAGATAGAGGTGGCGCAGTAAATGGTAACAAAATAGACATATTTGTTAATACACACTCAGAAGCTCTTCAATGGGGAGTTAGATATATGACAGTAAGTGTAGTTAACTAAAATATCGAGAATAAAATGCTCACATTTCAAGTTTTATCTTGAAATATGGGCATTTTTTGAGTGATTTAGGAATTGCGTTTTTAATGATGATATGCTATAATGTTATTCACGATTAGCCTAAGCAAAGGGGGGATTACTTTGAGAGTAAAATCGGATTATTTAATTTATTGTGATGAAAGTTGCCCATTAGAATATGAGCCCATATCATTATTTGGTGCAATAGGATGTAGTTATGAAAATAAAGATAAGATTGTAAAAGATTTAAGAAATTTAAAAAATAAATATTTTACTAATTCTCGATATGAAACAAAATGGGTTAAAGTTTCAAAAGCAAAAGTGCAATATTATAAAGAATTAATAGATTACTTTTATTATAATAAAGATATTCGAGTTAGAATAGTAGTTGCTACTGAAAAAGAAAAGTTGGATAATAAAAAATATTATGCTGGTGATTACCAAGAATGGTATTATAGAATGTACTATTTGTTATTAGATAGATTTATTGATTTAAATTACGATTATTATATGTTATATGATGAAAAGGATAAATATACAACATATAGAATGAATAAAGTTAGGGATATAATAAAAACAAGAAAGAAATTTGATAGCAGAGACCATTTTGATTTTAAAATAAAACAAATTAATTCTAAAGAATCAGAATTAATGCAATTACTTGATGTTATAATGGGGGCTGTAGGATATAAGAATAGAGGATATTTAGAAAAAGAAAAAGGTGAAGCAAAAAAAGAAATTGTTAGATATATTGAAAAAAAATTCTCCCGAAATATTTCTATATCAACTTCTCCTTATGAAGCCAAATTTAATATTTTTAAATGGAAACCAACAGAGGTTAAAAAATAATGAAATTCAAGAATTATGAAATAAAGGGAGAAGCAATAAATTTGCAAGATATAAATGAAATTGCTAAATTAAGTAATAATATTTTTAAAAATAATTGTATAACAGCAATTCTATTTGATAAGCCTATTTATTTTTCTAAAAATATAATAGAAAATTATAGTATGGATTTTTGGCATATGGGAAGTTTAGAAAATAAAGATTTAAAAAGAACTTATAATAGTGACCATTATTATAACATTAAACCATGTAATAATACAAATTATAGTAATAAATGTTCAAATTGTACTGATCATAAATTTTCTATTAATGTTAGAAATAAATATAGGGATAAATGTATATATAGAATGTCTTCAATAGATTTATTTAGAAATGTTATTGATAAAGCGAATACAATGGATGATGGAATTAGTATTTGGCAAGTTGAAAATTATTCTGCAAGAAGAACTAAAGAAATAAATTTAAAAATACGATACAAAAAAGACGATATTGATTATTTAATAATTTTGAATGAAAAGGAAAGCGAATACTTTTTTATAACTGCTTATCTGGTATTTGAACAAAGAGAAAAAAATGATTTGGACAAAGAATATAATTCTAAAAGTTCTATAAAAATAAAATAACGGCTGTCGCTTGCGACGCCGTGCGTCCTAATTACCCAAATGGTAATTGGAAAAATAATATATATTATTTATAATAATAATATGTTCAATAAATTTAATTTAATACTATTTATTATTATATATCATAAAAAATTTTAGAATTCAATAGGAATTCTTAAAATTTCTAAATCTATTGTATCATATTATGTAAATAAAGTCAAATTTTTAAATAATTTACTGTATAAAATATTAGAAATTAAAAATAGAAAGGAATTAAAAATGAAACTAATATCATGGAATGTAAATGGAATAAGAGCATGTGTAAATAAAGGATTCAAAGAATTCTTTAAAGAAATAGACGCAGACATATTTTGCATACAAGAAACAAAATGTCAAGAAGGGCAAATAGAATTAGAATTTGAAGGATATAAAAGTTTTTGGAATAGTGCTGAAAGAAAAGGCTATTCAGGAACAGCAATATTCACAAAAATAAATCCATTATCAGTTAGATATGGAATTGGAATAGAAGAACATGATAAAGAAGGAAGAGTTATAACACTAGAATTCGAGGATTTCTATATGGTAAATATCTATACACCAAACTCAAAAAGAGAATTAGAGAGATTAGATTATAGACAAATATGGGAAGACGAAATAAGGAAATATCTATTAAAATTAAACGAAACAAAACCAGTAATAATGTGTGGAGACTTAAATGTGGCACATGAAGAAATAGACTTAAAAAATCCAAAAACAAATAGAGGAAATGCAGGATTTACAGATGAAGAAAGAGCAAAAATGACAGAACTATTAAATGCGGGATTTGTAGATAGTTTCCGTTACCTATATCCGGATAAAGAAGGACAATATAGTTGGTGGTCATATATGGGAAAAGCAAGAGAAAAGAATGTAGGCTGGAGAATTGACTATTTTATAGTATCAAAAGATATAAAAGACAAAATAAAAGAAGCAACAATTTATCCAGAAGTTATGGGAAGCGACCATTGTCCAGTAGGACTTGTGGTCAGTTTGGGGACAGGTTCGGACTGACCATTTTTGGATAGTTTGGGGACGCCACTTTTGTAATTATAGACTAATTAATATTTGATATAAGTTATGTAGGTGTCCTAATAGTACTAATAAGCACAAAAATATTTGTTTTATTGTTCAACTGAAATTGCAAGGCATAATAAGTTGGGGAATTGGTTCACACTACGAAAAGGAAAGGATTGAAAATCTTATGGAAAAAATTAAAAGTGATTGGAAAAAGTGGTTATACTGGTTTTTGCTAGGCTTTGCAATAATTGTAGTATATAACATCTTTAATAATTTTGATGAAGTAATGGGAGTATTAGGAAGATTTTTTGATATAATAGCTCCATTTATAGCTGGTATCTTTATAGCATATTTGTTATATATGCCATGTAGAAAAATAGAAAGATTTTTCTCAAAATCTAAGTCAAAATTTATAAAGAAACGAGCAAGAGTTTTAAGTATAATAGCTGTGTATTTAATAGTTTTATTAATAATTGTAGTTTTGATAGGAGTCATATTACCAGTTGTTATAGAAAGTGTAACAGACTTTTTAAACAATATTCAAAATTATTATGAAACAGCAATTGATAGATATAACGCTTTACCAGAAGATTCAATATTAAAAAGTGATATGGTTAATGATGTAATTCAGAGTATACAACATCTAGATATTAAACAATATTTCCAAATGGATAAAATAATAGGCTATGTGATGACAGCTGTTCAAGCGGTTACTGGCATTGTTGATATATTTGTTACATTAATTGTTTCTATATACATATTAGCAGAAAGAACAAAAATCATAGCATTTTTGAAAAGAGTTGCTTCTGCTATGTTTAAAGAAAGAACATACAAAAATGTAAATAAGTATTTTAATAATTCAAATGAAATATTTTTTAAATTTATTGCTAGTCAATTTTTAGATGCAGTAGTAGTTGGAACTTTAATTACAATTGCATTAACAATCATGGGAGTTAGATATGCTCCATTACTTGGATTCTTTATAGGATTATTTAATATGATTCCTTTTGTTGGAGCAATAATTGCTACTGTAATTTCAGCGTTGATTACATTAATTACAGGAGGACTTAGTCAAGCTATATGGATGCTTATTGTAACTATTGTGTTGCAACAAATTGATGCAAATATAATAAATCCTAAAATTGTAGGTCAATCATTGAAGATTAGCCCATTATTAGTTTTATTTGCAGTAACTGTTGGTGGAGCATATTTTGGAATATTAGGTATGTTTTTAGCTGTTCCAGTTGTTGCGGTTATACGTATTTTGGTAGATGATTTTGTGAGTTATAGGTTAGCAGTCAAAAAAAGAGAGAAAGGGCTAGTTGAAAAATAAATATATTGAAAGTTGTTTTAATAATCTGTATAGCAAATGATATATTTATATATTTTTACGTAATCCCCATTCAAGAAAATGTAATTCACTACGTTCAAACATTTTCTAGAAAAGTCCCCCCAATATACTTTAAAATATATAAATATATCATTTGCTAATAAAAAGTATAAAAATAGATAGAAATTTATTTTTCAACCATAGTGTGGAAAGGAAAGAAATAAAAATTTATGAGAGAAAAAGTACTTGAAACAATAAAAAAATATAACATGATAGAAAACGGAGAAAAAGTAGTTCTAGCAGTATCTGGAGGACCAGATTCTATTTGTATGTTAGATATATTAAATGATATCAAAAATGACGAAACTATAGATATAAACTTTGAAATTGTAGTTGCACATGTTAATCATATGATTAGAAAAGAAGCGGAAGAAGACGAGAAATATGTAAAAAAATATTGTGAAGAAAAACAAATAGAATTTTATTCAAAAAGTATAGATGTTCAAAAAATGGCTAATAATAATAAAATAGGAGTAGAAGAAGCTGGAAGAAAAGCAAGATATGACTTTTTCGATGAAATTTTAGAAAGAACAAATGCACAAAAAATAGCAATTGCGCATAACAAAAATGACAAAGTTGAAACAGTTTTAATGCATATCTTAAGAGGTAGCGGAATAAATGGTTTAAAAGGGATTGAAGCAAAAAGAGAAAAATATATAAGACCATTAATTGAATGTGAAAGAAACGAGATTGAAGAATATTGTGACAACAAAAAATTGCAACCTAGAATTGATAAAACAAACTTTGAAAATGAATATACGAGAAATAAAGTGAGAAATCTTTTAATTCCGTATATTCAAAAGGAATTTAATCCAAATTTAATTAACACAATTGACAGATTATCAAATTTAGTGGCAGAAGAAGAAAATTACATGGACAAGCAAGTAGAAACAGCATATAAAGAGATGTTAATTAGCGAAAAAGAAAAAGAAATACAATTAGATTTAAAAAGATTTAATATCCAAGAAAAAGTAATAAAATCAAGGATTATATTATATACTATAACAAGACTTTTTGGAAATTCACAAGGAATTGAAAAAATACATATAGAAGATATAATAAAACTATGTAGTAATAATATAGGTAATAAGTATTTGACTCCAAATAAAAATATAAAAATATTGATAAAAAATCATAAGATTTACTTCATGAGTCAATTGTAGAAATCCGTAATGAAAAACGCTACAACCATTGAAATGTCACAAAAAAGTCATAAAAAAAGTATTGAAAAAATAAAAGTGATATGTTATAAAAGCAATATGAAAACAAAACATAAGGAGGAATTAATTTGAAAAACAGTATTAAAACATTAGCAATGTGGTTAATAATAGGGGTAATTTTTATAGTAGTTTTAACTTCAATTGTAGAAAATAGTGAATCAAAACTACAATATTCTGAATTAATTACAAATATTAATGAAGGAAATGTAGAAGCAATACAAATAGAAGCGGATGGAACAACAGCTACAGTTGAATTAAAAGATGATAGAATAAAAAAAGAAGTTAATATTCCAGATATGGGAAGCTTTATGACTTATGTAGAAGAATTCTTAAAAGATGGAGCATTTTCTTTAGAAGAAGAATCTCAATCAATATTCATAACAGTACTTAGCCTATTAACACCATTTGGATTATTAATAATATTCTTAATATTCTGGTTCTTCATGATGGGTGGAGTAGGAGGAAACTCAAACCCAGGAAGCAAAACAATGACATTTGGAAAAAGTAAAGCTAGAATGATGACACCTGCTGACAAAAACAAAATTACATTTGATGATGTAGCAGGAGTAGATGAAGAAAAAGAAGAATTAGAAGAAATAGTACAATTCTTAAAAAATCCAAAGAAATTTACAGACATGGGAGCTAGAATTCCAAAAGGAGTTTTATTAGTAGGTCAACCAGGAACAGGTAAAACTCTTTTAGCAAAAGCAGTAGCAGGAGAAGCAGGAGTACCATTCTTCATAATAAGTGGTTCAGACTTTGTTGAAATGTTTGTTGGTGTTGGAGCATCAAGAGTAAGAGACTTATTTGACCAAGCTAAGAAAAATGCACCATGTATCATATTCATAGATGAAATTGATGCAGTAGGACGTCAAAGAGGAGCAGGACTTGGTGGAGGACATGATGAAAGAGAACAAACATTAAACCAATTATTAGTTGAAATGGATGGATTTGCAGCAAATGATGGAGTTATAGTATTAGCTGCAACAAATAGACCAGATGTATTAGATAAAGCATTACTTAGAGCAGGAAGATTTGATAGACAAATAGTAGTAGGATTACCAGATGTAAAAGCAAGAGAACAAATATTAGAAGTACATTCAAGAAAGAAAAGATTAGCAGATGATGTAGACTTAAAAGTTATTGCTAAAAACACATCAGGATTTGCAGGAGCAGACTTAGAAAATGTATTAAATGAAGCAGCACTTTTAGCAGCAAGAAGAAACCTAAATGAAATTGGAATGAGAGAAATAGAAGATGCAATGATAAAAGTAACAATGGGACCTGAAAAGAAAACAAAAGTAAGAAGCGAAAAAGAAAATAAATTAGTTGCATATCATGAAGCAGGTCATGCTGTAGTAAGTCATTACTTAGAAACACAAGATCCAGTACATGAAATATCAATAGTGCCAAGAGGAATGGCTGGTGGATATACAATGTATAGACCAACAGAAGATAAATCATTCATGTCAAAAACAGAAATGGAAGAAAATATTGTATCACTATTAGGTGGTAGAGTTGCAGAGGCCCTTATATTAAATGACATATCAACTGGAGCAAGTAATGACATAGAAAGAGCAACAAAAATTGCAAGAAGCATGGTTACAAAATACGGAATGAGTGAAAGAATTGGAGCATTGATGCTAGGTTCTAGTCAAGATGAAGTATTCTTAGGAAGAGACTTTGGTCATACAAAGGAATATTCAGAAGAAACAGCAGCAGTAATAGATGAAGAAACAAAGAAAATAGTAGACACTGGATATAACAGAGCAAAACAAATACTATCAGACAATATAGACAAATTACACAAAGTTGCAGGAATACTACTAGAAAAAGAAAAAATCAATGCAGAAGAATTCGAAGCAATCTTTGGAGAATAGGGATTAGGGGACGGTCCTAAAAATCCCTAAAAACAGGGATTTAGGGACGGACCTTAAGAACAATGTGATTTTAAAACAAAAAACTACGGACGTACGAGGTACGTCTATTTTTTTGCCTATAATAATATTAAAGGATTAAAAAATAATTATAATTAAATAAAAATGTAATAAAACTTCTAAATCTAATTTACTGTAAGAAGATGAGCATTTTTAATTATAAGTATAATTAAAATAATAAGAAAAAGCTTGAAAAAAAATAAAAATATGTCAAAATATAATTGTGAGATTTTAATAATGGGGGAGTACAAATGAGACGAATAAAATTATTATCTATTATAAGTATTTTGTGTACGCTATTTACCATATTTTCAACAACTTCATATGCAGAAGGAGAAAGCTTTGAATTACAATTAGATCCATCATCAAATGAAGTAAATCCAGGAGACACTTTTTCAGTAGATATAGTATTAGATAATATTAATGTAACGACTGGAGAGCAAGGAATAGGAGCATATTCAACAAAAATTATATATGATACAAATGTATTAGAATTAGTTAGTGTTGTTGCTGCTACTGAATGGGAAACTTCTGAGAATGAAGGAAACATGCTGGCTAATACAAAAACAGGAGAAGTTGTGAAAGAAAGAACAAATACAGCTACAATAAATTTTAAAGTAAAAGATGATGTAGAAATTGGAGATACAACTGTTTCTTTAGATACTATAAAAGGTTCATCAGGCTATACAACTATAGATGGAACAGGAATATCAACTACAATTAACATAGAAGAAGAAAATAATAATGACAATAATACAACAGGAGGAAACAATACATCAGGAGATAATAATACAACAGGAGGAAATAACACACCAGGAGATAATAATACCATAGGTGGAAATGATGTATCAGGAAATAATAGTTCAACAGGAGGAATAAGTTCTAATGGTAATACAGCAATAAGAAATAATACAAGAGTTAATGGTTCAAATGTAGACCAAAGTACAACAGCAAATAGAACATTACCATATGCAGGATTTACAAGCATAATTGCAATTGCAATAGTTATATCAATAATATCTGCGGTAGTATTTTATATTAAATATAAAAGAGCAGTATAGAGAATAAATTAGAAAGTAGCAAAAATATATTGCTATTTTCTTTTTTTTGCGATAAAATTAAAACACCAAAGAGAAAAAAGAAAAGTAGGGAATAGCAATGAAAAATTACTATGAAATATTAGAGGTTAATAAAAAAGCCTCGAAAGAAGTAATAGAAAAAGCATATAAAGTATTAGTAAAAAAATATCATCCAGACCTATATACGGGGCAAAAGAAAAATTATGCCGAAGAAAAAATAAAAGAAATAAATGAAGCGTATAGTGTTTTAACAGATGAATTTATGAAAGAGCAATATGATGCTGAATTAGAAAAACAAGAACAGGAAGACTTATACAAAAAATATAATCAAAAGCAAAATGAGAATACAAAAAGAAATATTAACAATGAGAATAGTACTAATAATATTCATAGAGAAAATAAATCACACAAATCACGGAAAAAGCAAGAAAAAAGAAGTAGAAGACTTTAATGAAAGAATGAAAAAACACAAAGTAGGTTCATTTGGGGGAATAGTTGAATTATGTAAGGAATTATATAAAAACAAGCCTAAAAGAGATGAAATAAAAGAGGTAACTAAAAAAGATGTTATAGCGTTAATATTAACAATAATAGTTGTAATATTGATACTTGTAGCCTTATGGTATATACCATTTACAAATGGATGGATAAGACAATTATTATTTGAAAATTCACTTTTTAATGCAATAGCAGGATTGTTTAAATAAAAATAGGTTGATTTATTGAATCTGGGCTATTGACAACAACAATTCATTAATGTATAATAGTAGCGTTAAGAAGGGTTATCCCACATACACTTTTCGTATGGACCGGAAGGAGGGGAATAAAAAATGTCAGAAATAAAAGTTAATAATGGAAATATAGAAGATGCACTAAGAAGATTTAAAAGACAATGTGCAAGAAATGGAGTACTTCAGGAAGTACGTAAAAGAGAGCACTATGAAAAACCTAGTGTAAAGAGAAAGAAAAAATCAGAAGCAGCAAGAAAAAGAAAATTTTAGTATGAAAATAAAAGGATTGGATTGGAAGTTAAGGATGTACATATAATGCGGAAACTTCCAATTTTTTTGTTATAATTAACAATTGCTAGAATATTACATTAAATATTTTTTGTACCTTGTTGTCGCAACCTATGATTTAAAAAGAAAAATAAAATTTTTCTTTTTATGATAAGAAGGTTGCTTCAATCGCACTCGCGTTTGCTCGTTTGGTCGCTACGCGGTACTGCAAAATCATTTAATATAATATTCTAGTTGATAAATAAAATTTATAAATTTAATATATAAAATTAAGTAAATAAGTGTATAATAATAATGTTGAAGTGAAAAATTGAAAGTCAATAAAAAGGAGGAAAATTTATGCAATATAAAGAAAAAGAAATAAAAAAAGGAATAGAATTCCATGAGCTTAATACAAATAAATTTAAAACAAACTTAGTGGCAGTATTTTTAACAACAGAGTTAACAAGAGAAAATGTAACAAAAAATGCATTAATATCAACTATTTTAAGAAGAGGTTCTAAAAATATGCCATCACAAGAAGAAATAAGTAAGCAACTGGAAGAAATGTATGGAGCAAGTTTTGATTGCGGATTAGATAAAATTGGAGATAATCAAGTTTTAAAATTTTATATGGAAACAATAAATGATGATTTTATTCCACAACAAAAGGAAAAAATGTTGAAAACTACACTTGAAAAGATACTTGAAATAGTATTTAATCCGTATATCGAAAATGGAGAGTTCAAAAAAGAATATGTAGAGCAAGAGAAAAATACTATAAAGCAAAGAATTGAAGGAAAGATAGATAATAAAGCAAGATATGCTTTAAATAGATGTATTGAAGAAATGTATAAAGATGAGCCATATGGGTTATATAAGTTTGGATATGTTGAAGATTTAGATGCAATTGATGGCAAAAATCTATATGAATACTATCAAGAGTTAATTAAGAATTGTAAAATTGATATTCTTGTTTCTGGAATATTGCCAGATGATATTGAAGAGATAATCAAAGAAAACGAAAATATCAAAAATTTGCAAGAAAGAGAACCAAAATACGTAATGCCAAAATTGACAACTAAAAATGCAGAAAAAGAAAATGTAGTTACAGAATCAATGGAGGTAACACAAGGAAAATTAGTTTTAGGATTGGATATCAAGTTGGAAGATGATAAACAAAAATATGATGCTTTGTTATATAACAGTATTTTAGGTGGAACACCAAATTCTAAGATGTTCCAAAATGTAAGAGAAAAAGCGCATTTAGCATATGCTGCAAGTTCTAGTTATATAAGACAAAAAAGCAATATATTTATAAATTGTGGAATAGAAATAAGCAACTATGAAAAAGCATTAGAAATTGTAAAAAAACAAATTGAAGATATGAAAAAGGGAGACTTTACAGAAGAAGATATAGAAAATGCTAAAAAGGGAATAATATCAACAATAGATTTAATAGATGACGAACAAGATACAGGAATCACATATTATTTCGGACAAGAATTATCAAATAATAAAATAAGTCCAGAAGAGTATAAAGAAATTGTACAAAAAGTTCAAAAAGATGATATTGTTAAAATAGCAAACTCAGTAAGTATAAATACAATTTACTTTTTAAAAGACTAAAATAGGAGGGGAAAATATGCAACTTATAGAAAATTTGAAAGTTAAAGAAAGAGTATATAAAGAAAAATTAGAAAACGGATTAACAGTTATGATAATACCAAAACCAGGTATGAAAAAGAAATACATGATATGGGGAACACATTATGGCTCATTAGAAAATGAATTTGTAGTTCCTGGAGAAGAAAAACCAACAGTTGTACCAAATGGAGTAGCACATTTTTTAGAACATAAGATGTTTGAACAAGAAAATGGTACAAATAGCTTGGATGTATTAACAGCTTTAGGAGTTGATGCTAATGCATATACAACAAATGACCATACAGCATATTTATTTGAATGTACAGATAATTTCTATGAAGCAATGGATGAATTAATGGATTATGTTCAACATCCATATTTTACAGACGAAAACGTAGAAAAGGAAAAAGGGATAATTGGACAAGAAATTGGAATGTATGATGATTCTCCTGAATGGAAAGTTTATTTAAATGCGATGAATGCAATGTACCATGAGTGCCCAGTAAAGATAGATATAGTTGGAACAATTGAAACAATAAGCAAAATAGATAAAGATATTTTATATAAATGCTATAACACATTTTATAACCCATCAAACATGGTAATGGTTATATGTGGAGATTTTAAACCAGAAGAAATGCTAGAAGAAGTAAAAAAGAGATTAATTGATAAAAAAGCAAATGGAGAGATAAAAAGAATATATCCAGAAGAGCCAGAAACAATAGTGCAAGAAAAAATAGAGCAAAAACTAGAAGTAAGTCAACCACTTTATACGATAGGAATAAAAGATACAGTTCAAAATAATTGTAATCAAAATAAATCAGATTTAGTTAAAAAACATATAGCAATTGAAATATTGTTGAATTTAATAATGGGAAGAAGTTCGAGATTATTCCAAAAATTATATAAAGACGGAATTATCTATGCTCAACCGGGATTAAGTTATGAATTTACAAATATTTATGCACATGTCTTAATTGATGGGCAATCAAGTAATCCAGAAATGGTTTATGATGAGTTTAAGAAAGAAGTTAAAAATTTAAGAGAAAATGGAATAAATGAACAGGATTTTGAGAGAACTAGAAAAATGATTTATGGTGGATATGTTAAGGAATATAATGATGTGACTGACATTTCTAGAATTTTTTTAGCAGATTTCTTTAAAGGTATTAATAGTTTTGATTATTTAGATGAAATTGATGGTGTTTCAAAAGAGTATACTGAACAAGTTTTGAGACAAGTTTTTAGAGAGGATAGAATGGTTCTTTCAATTATTGCAAAAAATGAAAATAAAGGTTAAATATTTTCAAAAAATATCTAAGAAAAAAATGTTGAAAAAACGGTAGTAAATTCTAAATAGGATTTTTACCGTTTTTATATGTTGTAAAATGTCGAAAATTATAAAAAATCGTCGTACGAAAGTTGCCAAAAACCATTGAAAATACTTGACTTGAGACAAATAATGTGGTAATTTATAAATATACGGAAGATAAATTAAAGAAAAGGAGAGATGATGTATGTTAGATGATGAAATTTGTAAATTAAGAGATAAATTGAATAAAAGTATAGAGAATGGAGAAGATTATAGTGTGATTTATCAATTGAGCATAGAGTTGGACGAGCTTATAGCAGAATACTATGCTAAGAATAATAAAAAAAAACTACTATGGGCGGTGACGTAAAAGAAATAGAGAAAAAGAAAGAAGAACAAAATAAGAAATTAAATTAAAACCTTTTAAACTAAAAAGTTTGGAGGTTTTTTTATTTTATAAAAATATTAAAAATGAGAATAAAATATTGACTTAACAAATTAAATTATATATAATATATACATAAAAAATAAGAATTTGGGAAAAGTTACAAAAGAAGGGGATTTGTGTATTATGATTAAAGTGAAAAAAGAAAAAAATGCAAGAAAAAACAATGGTATAACACTAATAGCACTTGTAATAACTATTATAGTTTTGATAATATTAGCAAGTATATCAATTGCAGCTTTAACAGGAGATAATGGTTTAATTAATCAAGCTAA
>CALXCG010000005.1 GCA_944386745.1 uncultured Clostridia bacterium
AATACCATGTGTCACTATATCCTTCATATCCCTCTTTATATTCTGCTGTATAGTTCTGCATGTCTTTTTCTATATTCGCATAATCTGTTTCTGATGTCGCTGTTGTATATATGCTTTTTGGTACTTCTATCCATACGTATCTATCATCTGTTGTTGCATTTCTTATTACTAGTCCTTCATCTATTGTATTTTCTCCATTTACTTGGCTTACTTGGAATCCTTTTGGTATATATGCTGTGTCTCCATTTTTGTCTTTATATGTTCCTTCTTCGTCATATGTTTGTGACCAGTTTTCTTCAGACTCTATATACAACACTATTCTAAATCCCATATCGAAATTTGCAGTTTCTAACCTATTGCTTGCTGATATTTGTTTGCCACTTAGTGGAGCACTACTTCCATAATAATTTATAGAATTTTCTTTATTTTTATATGTTGTATACTCTTGTACATTTCCAGCTAAATCATATATATTTTTTACTTTATTTCTTTCTGATGCCCCCGTTGTTAAAAGCAAAGTTTTATTTTTGGGTTTTGCTTGTGAAATATTTGTCCAAGTTATATTTGTAAGATCAAAACTTTTTGCTTTATTTGAATCAATCGTAAATTCACTTTCATAACAGTTTCCCCAATCCGTATAATCTATTGAATCTTCTTTTTCTAAAAATTTCAAAACTGCATCATATGCATTTTTGCTATATATTCTTGTTTTAAAATTTGTTTCTTTATCTCCATACATACTTTCAGCAATGTTCATTGCATATTTCATTGTTACATAGTTCCATGGTGTAACATCTTTTTTACTTACCACTTTTCCTCCTGTCCATCCAGTCCAGTTATCTGTATTAGCAAAGTGGCTTCCTCCTAGTTCACTTATATCTAATGATGTTGACCCTTCTATTCCCGCTTCAAATCTACCTATATAAAAACCTTTGTATTGATTTACACTATTCACAAACTCTTCTTCATCTGTGGCATATGTATCTTCGTCTGCTTCAAATTTTTCATTTACTTGTATCCATACGAATTGATTTCCTTGCTTAGAGTTTTCTAGGTCATCTCCTTGTACATCTGATATTACTAGACCTTCTTCTTTTGTTCCTCCAACATAGTAAAATCCATCTGGTATCTTTACACCGTCAAAATATCTTAAATTAACTGCTACTGTATCTACATCTTCTGAAGTATAATCTGTGTAAAACCAATCTTCATCTACCTTTATTCCTCCTACATAAAATATATTTTGGCTTGTTTCATTTATTATATATATATCCTCATATTGACTTGCTTCTTCTTCTGTTGTTGTGTCTGTTATATGTTTGTAGTCCTCTCCATAATTTAATGTTAAATTTTCTAATTCTTTCAAATCTATTATATAAAAGTCTCCTATATCAACTTTTTCACTTATTACTCCTGCATTTCTTATTCTTTCTATGTTCTCTGTATTTGTATATTTTATTTTCGCTGGTATTTTTCCATTTATGGAATAATAGTTGCTTACCATATCTCTTAGGTTTTGTATATCGTTCTGCATTGCTTTTAAGTTACTTACTCCTAAGCTGTCTCTTACATTATATATCGTTAGCCCTGTTAATATTAATATAACAGTTACCACAATTGCAAGTGAAACCATTGTTATTCCATTATTCTTACTCATTATTTTCTTCTTCATTCGCGTCTCTCCTTACTCTTTTCTTTAGTATAGTTTACTATTTATTTCAATTATTTTCAATACTTTTTTCTAGTAATTTATAAATTTCAAGTTTTCTTTTGTATTTGATATCTTCTATAATATACATGCTCCACAAAACTATTACAATTAAGAATATTGCTATATTTTCTAGTATATATATTAAAATACTAGACACAAATGTTATAAATATTAAAGTAACAAATGATATATTGTTTATATACTTTTCTGATTTTCTTTTCCCATATGTAATATGTAAAATACTTTTTACCACTCTTCCACCATCTAATGGATAAATTGGTATTAAATTAAATATTATTATTAATATATTTGAATAAATTATCATTAGCTTTGTAAAAATTTCTATTGGCAAGTTTATCGTCATCAGAATAATTAACAAATTAGTTATTGGTCCTGCTAATGCAACAAATATCTTTTTTATCTCTAGTTTATTTCCTTTCCCTATTTTGATATTGTAATCTTTGGGAAATAGTTTAAATGAAACACTTACTCCATATGGTTTAATTTCTAGTTTTTCTGGTCTCATACCACATAAAAGTCCAGCAAGTAGATGTCCTAATTCATGTATTAATGCAAATATCATTATTAATGCATATATATGTATCTGTTTTGTAAAGTAAAATATTATTACAAACAGAAAAATTTTTAAATCTATTTTAAATCTCATAATATCAATCCTTCATTTCTTGATTTTGCTAACACCTGATTTTTAAGTCATAATGTTTATTTATTTTATTAATCGTAATTTTCAATTTATCTATAATTCTAGGATTGATTGCGGATCAACTGTTCTTTCAAAATATCTAATTTCAAAATGTAAATGAGGTCCTGTTGAATTTCCAGTAGATCCTACTTCTGCAATTTCTTGTCCTTGAGTTACTTTATCCCCTTGGTTCACATATAGTTGGTTACAATGGGCATAAATTATACTTACTTCTCCTATTTGCACTTTTATATGTTTTCCATAGTCACCTTCTTCTGATACTAAAACAACTTCTCCTTCTGTTGCTGATTTTATTTTTGTTCCCATTGGTGCTGCTATGTCTGTTCCTGTATGGTCTTTTGGCACATTTCCTGTTGCTGTATCTCTTCTTCCATATGATGAGCTAATTGTGCCTTCTACTGGTTTTATAAATGTTGTTGTATTTTTTACATTTTGTATATCTTGTTCTTCTTGTGATAATTGTGCATTTTGCTCCTGATTACTGATTACTGCATCTTGTTCTGTTTCTTCTGTTGTTGCTCCACCTATTCCATTTTCTTCATTTTCAGCTTGATTTTCTACTTGTGTGTTTTCTGTTTGTTCTTGTCCTTCTTCTTGTGTTGTTATTGCTTGTAACCATGTTTGAATTTGATTTTTTGCATTTTGATATAGCTCTCCAAAGTTTGTATCATATGATAATATTTCATTTGCTTTTTTTATAAAGTCTTCTGAAAATACATATTTGTTGTTATAGATTGCGTATATTACAAGATATATAGATATGCAAACTAATATCTGTATAATCATCTTTTTTAATAATTTTATATCTTTTTTCTGAGTATTGTTTACATTTACTTTTGTAATTGGTCTATTTTCTCCTTGCCTTCTTTTTTCATATATTTCTTCGGCTCGTCTTATTCTTTCTTCTACACTTATTGCTCTTTCCATAAAAAAACACCTCTTCCTTTGTTTTTTCTTTTAATCTATATGATGGAAAGAGGTGTTTTATGAATGTATTTAATTATATTTTGTTATTTTACCATTAATAGTAATGCTTGTAAAAATATTATTATGCTTGATATATATGCATAGTTTTTTAATCTGCGGACTTTTTTTGTTTGTTCTATTTTGCTTCTTTGATTTTTTTGGTTCTTTTCTTCTATTTTATTGATATATGATGATATTATCATTTCCGCTTCTTTTACTACAAATTCTTTTTTTGTGTTGTTTGTTTTTGTTTCTTCTTTTTTATTTATTTTTTCTTTATCTATTTTTTCTAATTTCTTTACTTTTTTATTTGATTTTAAGATTACTATCGCTTCTTCTATTAGGTTTGATGGTAGGTTTTTTAATACTACCATGTTTTTTAATTTGCTTTCTTCCATTGTATCCTCCTCATTATTTTTCTGTTTTTAATAGTTTTTCCATTTTTTTGAGGTTTATACAATATTTATTTTTTGATATAATTTTATAGTATGTGATGTATATGAAAAAATTAAAAATTCAAAAATCTTCCAAAGCGAATGATACTGTAACAAGAACGATTCGTATGAATGGAGAAACTTTTGATAAAATAAGTGAATTGGCAAAAGAAAATAAATTGAGTTTTAATAATGTTATAAATCAGATTATTGAATATGGTTTATCTAATTTGGAAGAATAAAAACTTTTTTATATAATTCACTTGATTAAAATATTATAGAAAAAATACATTTGACAAAAATTGAAAAAGTATGTATAATAATTATAGAAAATGAGAAACCACTTTGTGGTTGCCGTGAAGAATAAAATAACCATTCAACCCGTCAAAGCAGAATGGTTATTTTTTATTGCCTATGTATTAAGTACAAGATGATGATTACTAAGGCAAAATTTATGATAGTTACACCTACTAATCCAAAGAAAAGTAGTTTGATGATTACTAATAAAACTGATTCCACCATAGCACCACCCCCAGTTGTCAATCTCACAAGCTAAAAGCTGTGGAATAATATGTACACATCAAAGAGTTAAAGGTGGCAACACACTCCGCTTATTCTCATTTCCTATGTTAATTAGTATAGTATATTTTTACTCATTTGTCTAGCGAACAAAACAAATTTTTACAAAAAAACTCCAATTTTTACTGATTAACATTTTAAATATTAACCAATAAATCTTGGAAGTTTATTATCCTATGAATTTTTGATTTATTTCCTTGGTTGCTGATTTTCCACTTTTTTCTATGCCTATTTTCATAGAGTTTATAGCCTTGTTAATTCAAAAGTATTTTCTCAAGGTTCGTCCCCTAATCCCTGTTTTTAGGGATTTTTAGGACCGTCCCTAAATCCCTATGCCGATTTTAATTCTAAGCGTAGCTTATCAGCTATCATTGCTATAAACTCACTGTTGGTTGGTTTTCCTTTACTTGCAGATATTGTGTATCCAAAGATACTTTCAACTGCTTCTTGTTGGCCTCTTCCCCATGCTACTTCTATCGCATGTCGAATTGCACGTTCTACTCTTGATGGAGTTGTATTGTATTTAGCAGCTATTTTAGGATATAGGCTCTTTGTAATTTGATTGATTACGTCTATGTCATTTACAACCATCATTATTGCTTCTCTTAAGTATTGATATCCTTTAATATGTGCTGGAACTCCGACTTCATGGATGATATTTGTAACAAGTGCTTCAAGATTTTCTTCTTTTTTACTTTCATCCATTGATAATTCTATGTACTGTGGTTTTATTTCTCTTGTGATAAAATAATTTGATGTTTGGTTTGGTTGATGGTATTTTATTTCTTTTATTCTTTTTATTAATAGTTCTATGTCAAATGGTTTTACAACATAGTATTCTGCTCCTAAAGATATTGCTTTTTGTGTAATTTTATCTTGTCCAACTGCTGATAGCATGATACATACTGGTTTTTTTGATGTTTCCATCTCATTGACTTCTTCCAATACCCCTAATCCATCTAGATGTGGCATTATTACATCTAATAATACTATGTCTGGATTATTTTTTGCTATCATATCTACTGCTTCATTGCCGTCTTTTGCCATAGCAATGACTTCCATATCATCTTGGTTATTGATGTATGAAGATAACGTTCTGCTAAAATCCTGATTATCGTCTGCGATTAAGACTCTTGTTTTTTCTTTCATCTTTTTTCATTCCTTTCCCTCGTTGGTGAACTCATCCCTCCTATTTTCACCCTAGTTTCCTTACAATGCAATTATATTCTTTAGTTCGAGGAAAAGCAATAATTTTTTGGTAATTTCTTCCAAAAGTTTATGAAAGATATTTTATTCTATGCTTTTTGTGATATATTTTATAGATAATTCTTGTATATTCTTTAAACTAATCTTTTTTCCTTCATAATCTTTCATTAATTTTTCTTTTATATTAAATTCTAATGAAATTGTACATTCAATATATTCTTGATATTCTACTTTTATGATGTTAATTTTATTTTTTTTACAGTAATATTTAAAATTTTCAAATTCATTATATTCTAATTCTACTTGTAATTCTTGCCCTAAACATTTTGTTACTTTTTTAGTTTCTTCAATTGACTTTAATAAACTACCAGAATATGCTCTGACTAATCCACCTGTACCTAATAATATTCCTCCGAAGTATCTTGTGACAATTATTAGTACATTTGCTAAATTGTTTTTTTGCAAAATGGCTAACATTGGTTGTCCTGCTGTTCCTGATGGTTCTCCGTCATCACTTGATTTTTCTATAATTTGACCTTTTTCTATTACTCTATATGCTATGCAGTTATGTTTTGCATCAAAATATTTTTTCTTTGTCTGTTTTATGATATTTTCTGCTTCTTCAACATTTTCTATATAAAATAGGTTTGCTATGAATTTTGACTTTTTTTCTGTTATCTCTGCTTGCACATTTTCTTCAATTGTAATAAACTCTTCCATTTATCTTTTTACCTCATTATTTTTTTATCTTTAATTATTTATTATTATTGTTTAGTTATTACCCGCTGTATATCCGGTTGAATATGCAATTTGCAAATTAAATCCTCCTGTATAGCTATCTACATCTATAATTTCTCCTGCAAAATATAGACCTTTAACTATTTTTGATTCCATTGTCTTTGGATTTATTTCTTTTGTTGAAACTCCTCCACTTGTTATTATTGCTTCTTCTATTGGTCTAAAACCTTTTACTTCGATTTGGAAATCTTTTAGTAAATGAACTAATTTTTTTCTTTCTTCTCTGGTTATTTCATTTACTTTTTTATTTTCTTGTATCTTACTCTTTTTTATTATTACTTGAATTAACTTTTGAGGTAATAATTTGTCTAAGCTATTTTTAAATTGTTTGTTTTTTAGTTCATTAAAATCTCTTAATATTCTTTCTTCTAATTTCTCTTCAGTTAATGCTGGTTTTAAATCTATTTTTAAGATTATTTTTCTGCTCTTCATCTTTTCTTGGTTGTTTTTGTATCTTGTTAGATGTGCTGATGCACTTAATATTATTGGTCCTGAGACTCCAAAGTGTGTAAATATCATTTCTCCGAAATCTTCATATATTTTTTTATTTTTTTCGATATCTGTTATGGTTATTGAGACATTTTTTAGTGTTAAGCCTTGTAATTGTTTACATGTTGCTAAATCATACGTTTCTATAGGTATTAATGATGGCCTAAGTTCTGTAATTGTATGTCCTACTTTTTTTGCTAATATATATCCATCTCCTGTTGATCCTGTTAGTGGATAACTTTTTCCTCCTGTTGCTAGAATTACTCTATCTGCTTTTTCAATTTTCTCTGAAACACCATTTGTAGTTTTTACACCTACAATTTTTAAATTTTTTCCTTTTTTTACTTCTGCTATTTCTGCAGATTGAATTTCGCTAACTATTAGCTCTGTTACTTTTGTATTGTATTCAATTTTTATTTTTTGCTCTTTTAATTTTTTAGTAAAGCATTTTAAGACATCTAATGATTTGTCTGTAACTGGAAATATTCTGTTTCCTCTTTCTTCTTTTACTTCTAAGCCTTGTTCTTTTAAAAATTTTATTATATCTTGATTTGTAAAATTTTGAAAACAACTATATAAAAATTTTCCATTTGTTGGTGTGTTTTCAATAAATTTGGACATACCTAAAGAAGATGTAATATTACATCTTCCTTTTCCCGTTATTAATAATTTTCTTCCTAATGATGACATTTTTTCAATTAGTGTTACTTGATGTCCTTTTTGACTTGCACTTATTGCCGCCATCATTCCTGCTGGCCCTCCGCCTATTACTATTACTTTCATTTTTTTCTCACATTCTTGCTATTCTTTACTATCTGTTTTCTTTGTTGTTGCTTTTTTTGTTGCTGACTTTGTTGCTGTCTTTTTTGTACCTGTCTTATTCGTTGTTGTTTTTTTGTTTTCTGGTTCTTTATTTTCTTCTTCTTTTTCTTTTTTAATTTCGTCTTTTTTATCTTCTGGTCCGTCTCCATTTAGATAACCTATATTATTTGCTTGTGCTTCTTTTATATATTGATCTAAATTATCTTCAAAGAAGAATTCTATTCCTGGATCATTTTCATCTTCTTTTTCTTTTCTTGCTTCGTTTTCTTGTGCTCCATTCATCTGATTATTTTCAATTTTTTCTTCTTTGTCTTTTACTGTTGCTTTTTCTACTATTTGTTCTTCTTTGTTTTCTTTTTCACTTTCTTCTGGTTCATCAAAGAAAAACTCTATATCATCTTCGCTTTCGTTTTTGTTAGTTTCTTCTTCTTGTTTATCATTTTTAATGTTATCATCTTCTATTTTTTCATTTTCTGCATCAATATCTTCTTCATTCTCTTTTTCTTCTTCAGAATCAAGTGGCAAGATGATACTATCCTCTGAATCTTTTTGTTCTTGTTTAAAGATGTCTACATATTCGTCTTTTTCTTTTTTGATTTGTTTGTTTTTGTTCTTCATTTCTTGCATTGCTGCTTTAGATACTTCTTTTCTTTCTTTTTCAATTCTTCTTTCTTCTGCTCTTTGACTACTACCACTAAATACTAATATTGCAATTATTAAAATGATTAAAACTAATAAAACAATTACTACACCCATTTTTTATCCTCCGTTTCAATTTTTTATTATTATATATCAAATTTATATATTTTTCTATCTTTATGCAATATTTTTTTTAATTATATTTTAATTAATTCGAATTAGACTATGTATTTTCCATAAATTCAACTGCTTTCATTATTCCTAATTTTCCATATTCATATGTTAATCCACCTTGCATGTATGCAATGTATGGTTCTCTTATTGGTCCATCACAACTAAGTTCTATTGTTGATCCTTGTGTAAATGTTCCAGCAGCCATAATTACTTTATCTTCATATCCTCCCATATCTCCTGGGTATGGAACTATATCTGAATCGATTGGAGAACCGCTTTGAATTCCTTGACAAAATTTAATTAGTTTATCTTCTTCTCCTAAATGTATAGTTTGAACTATATCTGCCCTTTTCTCATTATATTTTGGTTCTACATTGTATCCTAGTTTTTCTAACATACAACTTGCAAAGACTGCTGTTTTTAAACTACTTGCAACAACACTTGGTGCAAAAAATATTCCTTTTATAAATAACGGATTTTGGTTTAATGATGGCCCTATTTCTTTTCCAATTCCTGGTGCTGTTAATCTTTCTGCACATAGCTCGATTAATTTTTTCTTTCCAGAAATGTATGCACCAGATGTTGCTATTCCTGCTCCTAAATTTTTCATTAGAGACCCTACTATAATGTCTGCTCCTACTTCAGTTGGTTCTTTTTCTTCTACAAATTCTCCATAACAGTTATCTATCATTATTATTACATCTGTATTTACTTTTCTAATTTCTTTTATTATTTTTTCTATTTTATCAATATTTATACTTTTTCTCGTTGAATACCCTCTTGATCTTTGGATTTCCACAAGTTTTACATTATTTGTGGATAATCTTTCTTTTATTTTTTCATAGTCAAAGTCATTGTTTATTAAATCTATTTGTTCATAGTTTATGCCATATGCTTTTAATGAACTATCGCTTTTCTCTTTTCCTATTCCTATTACTGTTTGTAATGTGTCATATGGTTCTCCTGAAATGCTTAGCATTGTGTCATTTGGACGTAATAGTGCTGATAATGTTACTGCTAATGCATGTGTTCCTGAAATTAGTTGTGCTCTAACTAGACTGTCTTCTGTTTTGAATATGTGACTATATATTTCTTCTATTTTGTCTCTTCCTGGCTCATCTATTCCATATCCTGTATATGAATTTAGATGTTGTTCTTGTAAATGGCATTCTTGGAATGCCTCTAATACTTTTTTACTGTTTATTTCACATATTTTGTTTATTTCTTTTACTATTGGCTCTATTTCTATTTCTACTTTTTCTTTTAGTTCTTGTAAGTTTTGTTTCATTATAAATCTCATTCCTTCCTTTGGTCAGTTTGGGGACAGGTTCGGACTGACCATTTTTGGTTACTTTGGGGACGCCACTTCATTTTATTCTATTTTTGTCCTGCTTATTATTTTACAACAGTTTCTCTGTTTTTTCAAGAAATTGAGTTCTTTAATATATTTAATTTTCTTTATTTCTATATATTTTTAATTTGCAACTAAACAAATTTGCATACAATTTAAAATTGAGAATGTATTTTAATTAATACTTTCTCAATTTTTAAAACGATTTGGCACGTCCCTAAATGACGAATTTCTTAATTAAGATTATTCCTCCTGCAAGTGTGATTAAGACTATTCCACCTAACATGAAATATGTTCTTGCTGCTCCTGTGCTTATTGATATCATTACTGGCGCGTCATCTATGTCATCTTCTCCTTCTTTTTGGTTATCTGGTGTTGAGTCTCTATCTGGGATATCATATTCGTTGTCATCTTCTGATATTTCTGCTATATTTGTCATTACTCCCATGTTGTTTTGATCATTTATCCATGTTAAGACTACTTCTACTTCTGTGTACTCTCCCGGCTGTAATAAGATGTCTTCTGTTAATGTTGTTGATATTACATTATTTCCTTCATCTGTCCATCCTGGGTTATCTGCTGGATCAAATCTTAATCCTTCTGGCACATAGTCTGTTATTTCTTTTACATATCCAGGTATGTCACCTTCGTTTGTTACTCTGATTTTGTATCTGAATTTTACTATTACATCATTGATATTTTTTCTGTATAACTCTACTTTTACTATTTCTTCTGGATCATCATATGGTCCGTGTCCTGTTGCTGTTACTGTTTCTTTTCCGTTTTCTATTACTATTGCTTCTGTTACCCATTTTCTTAATGCTAAATCAAATTCTTTTACTATTACTTTTTCAAAATCGTCATCATCTTGTTGTCCTGGTATGTATTCTCCTGTTTCATCACCTTTATATCCTGGTAAGTCTTCATCATTTGGAAGTTCTACATTATCAATTTCTGAATCTCTATCTATTGCTTCTTCTTTTTCGTCATCTTGGTTTTCTGTAATGTCTGCTATATTTGTTATGTTTTCATTTGTTGGTGCACTTTCTATTACTCTACACATTACAGGTACTTCTTGATATGATAGTTCATATTCTCCTTCTTCATTTAATACTGGTTTATTTATTAAACTATTTTCTAAGTATCTTGTTGTTAATGTTCTTCCGTCGTCAAGAACTTCCCATCCATATTGATCATTGAATTCTCCATCTACATATTCTAAGTATGGTGGTAAATGGTCTTTTATTTCAGCTGCATAACCATCAATATCACCTTCATTATATACTCTTAGCATATATATTACTATGTCATTTTTTTGTACTAATACTGGTTCTTTTGTATGGTTATATATTGCTGTTGTAATTAGATTTCCTTCTTCATCTTCTGTATTTAGTAATGATGTGTCTACTACTGGTTCTCTTGTATATGAGCCATCTTCATTTCTTAGATATTCATCTTCTTCTATTGTTTGGTCATTACTTACTGCTATGATGAATTTTCTTAGTGCTAAGTCAAATTCTTTTACTATTACTTTTTCGAAGTCGTCATCATCTTCTTGTCCTGGTATATATTCATCGCCATTTTCTATTTCATCATCTTTATATATTGGTCTTTCTTCTCCTATTGGCTCTTCAAATCCTCCATCTGGTGTTGAATCTCTGTCATCTGTTTCGTCTCCATTTTTGTCTGCATCTTCTGTTATTTGTGCTAGGTTTGTTATTTTCCAATCTCTTTTTGCTGTGTCTTTTACTTTACATGCTATTTGTACTTCTTTATAGTATAATGGTTCTTCTTCATTTACTCTTGTTTCGTCAAATGCTTCTATTAGGTTTTGTCTTTCTTGTGTTTCTTTTTCTTTTGATAAGTAATCTGTTGTTACTCTATTTCCTTCTATTGTCCATTCATATTGTTCATTAATTGGATGGTTTGGTAAAAATTCTAGTTCGTCTGGTAAGTAGTCTGTTATCTCCTCAGCATATCCTGAAAGTTCTGATTCGTTATATACTCTTATTGTGTAGATTACTGTATCACCTTTTCTTACTTCTACTGGCTCTTTTGTATGATTGTATGTTGCTGTAGTGGCTTTGTTTCCATCTGTACCTACTGTATTTAGCTGACTTGCATCTACTACTGGGGCTCTTGAATATGAGCCATCTTCATTTCTTAAGTATTCATCTTCTTCTATGTTTTCATCTCTACTTACTGCTACAATGAATTTTCTTAATGCTAAGTCAAATTCTTTTTTTACGTTTTCTACTGTTATTGTTATTTTTCCTGTTGTTTTATCTATTGTTACTGGTATGTCTTGTGTTATTGTTGCTCCTGTGCTGTCTTTTACTACCATTGTTGTGTTTTCAGTATCTATTACATATTTTCCATTTTCTACTTTTTTTGCTACCTCTAATTCTATTGTTCCATCAAATTTGTTATATGTGTCTGGACCTGTTGTTTCTTTTATTACATAACTATCTTTTGTTGCTGTTCCCGTTATCTCAGTTGTTCCTAAGTTTAATATTCCATCTGTATTTGTTGGTGTTTTGTCTTCTCCATTTACATTAAATACTGCTCCTGTTAGTGGTAAATTCGTTTCTCCATCTACTTTTACTATTTCTAGTTCATAATTTCCCGTTATTTTTTCATTATCTACTGTTATTGTTATTTTTCCTGTTGTTTTATTTATTGTTACTGGAATATTTTCAGTTATTGTTGCCCCTGTGCTGTCTTTTACTACCATTGTTGTGTTTTCAGTGTCTACTACATATCTTGCATTTTCTATTTTCTTTGCTACATTTAACTCTATACTTCCTGTAAATTTGTTATATCCTTCTGGCGAAGTTGTTTCTTTGATTGTATATGTGTCTGGTGTTGAAGTATTTTTTATTTGGATTGTTCCTATATTTACTACTCCACTTGTATTTGTTGCTGTTTTGTCTTCTCCATTTACATTAAATATTGCTCCAGCTAATTTTGCTCCTGAATTTTCATCTTGTTTTACTATTTCTAATTCATATTCTCCTTCTAAATCTGGTATTTCAATTTCTAATTTTCCTGGTAATGAGATTTCTTCTTTTTCTGGTATTGCTATTGGTTGTTCATCTTTTTTTGAGCTATTAGTCCATAATGTAAAATTCATTTCATCATAGCTTATATTGATTTCTACACTTACTGTCTTTTTCAATGTTGATTCTAGTGGTAGTGAGATATAGAAATCTTGTCCTATTAAATCTGCAATTGTTGTTCCTGTTGATACTGGACTCTTATCTTTATTTAGTAAGATATAGTTATTAGTCGCTACATTATCTATTTTTGTTATAAATTCTAATTTATATGCTTTTATATTGTTTTCTGTTATATGAATTGGTCCTATTATTGTTCTTGAGCCTTGAATTTCATAATTTAGTGACTTTGTGTCTAATTGTATAGGTGCTTTTGTTTGATTTGCTAAATTATCATATTCTGGAGCATTTGCTATGGCAGTTCTTATTAAATAATTATATAAGTTTTCTGCTTGAGTTTGTCTCATTCTTCCTTCATTAGTTCCTATGTTATAATCTGACAAACTAGTATATGATGTTCCATTGGTTGTATAATCAAGCCATCCAGATTTATTGTATTGGTCATATATTGCTGCTTCTCCATAGTTTGTAAAATACCATAACGCTGCTTGTTGTACAGATTCTATATCATCATTAGTTAATTGATAGTTATATATATTAGCTGTTGCTGCACTTAATAAGTTTTGTTTGTACGATATATCTGATACTCCATCAAAATAGAACAAGTCTAATGCTGCTAATATAGCACTATATTGGTTTATAGTTGTTCCTCCGTCAAGAGTTATCTTTCCTTCAACTAAATTTTTTAGTATATCATTTTCTCTTCCTATACTTGTTTTTTCAGTTTTCATATCATAAAAGACATTGTATGTTGCTTTTTTATCTACATTTTCGAATCCAACCCCAGCTTTTAAACAGTATATATTATTTTCAGAGTATGAGCTAGATGTTTCGCTTTGATATTGAATTAAATTCCAGATTTTAGCTCCTCCAGAGTTTGGATCTCCTATTGCATATCCAAATCCACTCTCAAGTTTTAGTTCTGTAATTCCTATGTATTTAGGATTATTGTTTGCATCTGTTGCTAATGAAAGTGTATTTAGTCCTAAAATAGTTGCTATTATTAAATTTAAAACTATAATAATTTTTGTTTTTAAATTTTTCATGTTTGTATTCCCCTCTAATATATAATATTTCATTAGTATTATATCATTTGGAAATATTCATGTCTATGTTTAAATTTTTCCTATATATTATTACTCTTTTTAGTCCTTACGGTTTTTGATATTTCTTCTTTTATTACATTTATATTTTATTTTTTTTACAATTGAAATGAGATAAAAATTTAATATTTATTTTTTTGCTGACTTCTTTTTAGTAGAGCTTTTTTTACTTGTTTCCTTCTTGCTTGACGTTTTTGGGGTAGTTTTTTTCTTTGTTTCTTTTGATCCAGTAAATTCTTGTGTTTCTTCTGGCTTCCACTTTTCGCCTCTTTTAGGTTTGTTCCATGAAATATAATCACAAGATTTAGGATTATTTTCACAAATATAGTAATTTCTTTTTCTTTTTGTTTTTCTAACTTGTACTTTTCCGCCACATTTAGGACATGGCACATCTATTGTTTCTACGATTGGCTTTGTATTTTTACATTCTGGATAGCCTGGACATGCTAAGAATTTTCCATATCTTCCATATTTATATACCATCATTCTTCCACATTTTTCACATGGTATATCAGATACTTCATCTACTAATTCAACATGTTCTAATTCTTTTTCTACTTTTTCTATTTCTTTTTCAAAAGGTCCATAGAATTCTCTAATCATTTTTTTCCATGATTCTTTTCCTTCTGCAATCTCATCAAATTCATTTTCTATTTTTGCTGTAAATTCTACATTTATTACATCACCAAAATTTTCTGTTAGCAATTTATTTACTATTTTTCCTAATTCCGTAGGGATTAATTGTTTTTGTTCTTTTTCTATATATCTCCTTTCTAATATTGTAGTGATTGTTGGAGAATATGTACTTGGTCTACCTATTCCTTTTTCTTCTAATGCTTTAACTAGACTTGCTTCTGTATATCTTGGTGGTGGTTCAGTAAAGCTTTGTTTTGGGTTTATTTTTTCTAACTTAACTTCTTGTTTTTCTTTTAAATCTGGTAACATTCCTTCTATTTCTTGCTCTTTTTTGTCTGTTCCTTCAACATAAAGTTTCATAAATCCTTCAAATTTTATTCTTTGTCCATTTGCTTTAAATGTGTATTCATTTGCATCAATTGTTACTGCCATTGTATCATATACTGCTGCTGCCATTTGGCTTGCCATAAAACGATTATATATTAATTTATATAATTTATATTGGTCTTTTGTTAATGATTCTTTTATTGCATCTGGTTCTAAATCACTATATGTTGGTCTTATACCTTCATGTGCATCTTGTGAGTCCTTTCCAGTTTTATAATATCTATTTTCATAGTATTTTTCTCCATATGTTCCTACTATGTGTTCTTTTGCTGCTTTTCTTGCTTCTTCTGAAATTCTTGTTGAGTCTGTTCTCATGTATGTGATTAGACCGACTGTGCCTTTTTCTGGTATTTTTACTCCTTCATATAGCCCTTGTGCAATTGACATTGTCTTTTTTAATGTAAATCCTAATTTTCTTGATGCTTCTTGTTGCATTGTACTTGTTGTAAATGGTGGTGCTGGTGTTCTTTTTCTTTCTCCTTTTTTTACTTCTTTTATTATATATTTTGCTTTTTCAATATCTTTTAAAATTTTATCTGCTTCTTCTTTTGAATGTATCTCTAATTTTTTGCCATTTTTTCCATAAAATCTTGCTTCAAAGTCTTTTTTACTTTCTTCATCTAATAAATCTACATATATATTCCAATATTCTTCTGGTATGAATTTTTCGATTTCTTCTTCTCTGTCAACAATCAATTTTACTGCTACTGATTGTACTCTTCCTGCAGATAACCCTCTTTTTACTTTTTTCCATAAAACAGGACTCATTTTATATCCAACAATTCTATCTAATACTCTTCTTGCTTGTTGTGCATCTACTAAGTTTATGTCTATTTCTCTTGGATTTTTTATTGCATTTTGCACTGCTGTTTTTGTTATTTCATTAAATGTAACTCTTGACATCTTATTTTTATCTTCTGATAAAATATATGCTAAATGCCATGCAATTGCTTCTCCCTCACGGTCGGGGTCAGTTGCAAGATATACTTTTTTTGCTTTTTTTGCTTCTTGTTTTAATGATTTTATTAAATCTCCTTTTCCTCTTATATTTATATATTCTGGTTCAAAGTCATGTTCTATATCTATTCCCATTTTTGATTTTGGTAAATCTCTTATATGCCCCATTGAGGCTAGTACTTTGGTACTTCCTCCTAAAAATCTTTTTATTGTATTGGCTTTTGCTGGTGATTCCACTATTACTAATTTATCCGCCATAAAATCCTCCTTTATGCTTTTTCCACTATTTTTCAACATCTTACTTATAGTATTCTAGACTATATCTACACATTTTGCAAGTATTCGAGGTAATTTTATTATATTTGAATAGCTTTTTTCCACAAATCATATATAATATCTTCAACACTTATTGGTGTAACTTCATTTTTTTTAAATACATTTAAAATTTCTTCAATCTTTTTTTCGTCATTTGATAAATATGTAATTTCTTTTTCTTCTGTTATCGCATTATTGCTAATGTATTCTGTTTTTATAACTTTAATTCCAAACCTTGCTTTTTCACCTTTCATTATTTCATCTTCATTAATTACCTTATAATATTCTAATTTAATTGGATGGTTTATTCCAGCCTCCTTTAATTCTTCTTTTTTTATAAAAGTGCTTGTATAAAAAATTTTCAATTGCTTTCCCCTTTCTCTTTTGTTTTGTAGGTTATTATGCCTGCCTTTTAATAATACTATGATTTTCTAAGGGTTGCAAGAATTTTTCATCGCAAGTTTTGCTATATTATTGTTTAAAATTACATATTTTGATTATATTTTTGTATTTCTTATTTTTTTCTACAAAATTATTTAAAATATTTAAAGCTCTTATACATAATATATCGTGTCTTTGAATGTCATATTGTATTGTTTTTAGTTGTCTTTTAGTTTTTTCTTATATACTTTATAATCATTCATATTTTCTTCAACTAAATCCCAGAATTTTTTTGAATGGTTCATTTCTTTTATGTGACACATTTCATGTAATACCACATATTCAATAACTTTTTCTTCTTTAGTTGCTAATTTTAAATTTATTGTAATATTTCTTTTACTAGAACAACTTCCCCATGCATATTTTATGTCTTTTATTCTGACTTTATTTGGCATTACTTTTAATGTTTTTGAATATTTTTCTATGCTTCTTTGTATTACTCTTTTAAGTCTTTCTACATCTTCTGGTTCTATTTTTTCTTCTTGCTTAGGTTTTTGTTCATATCTTTTGACATTTTCATAAATCCATTTTGATTTTTTATTTATAAATTCTTGTATGTATTTGTCTTTTAGTCTTATTGGTGCTTTAACTATTACTTTTCCTTCTTTAATATGTATATACATGTTTTTTATTTTTGATTTTTGCATTGTATATGGTATTTTTTCTCCATTATATTCTATCTCATTCATTTCTACTCTTCCTTTTTAAATTTTACCAAGTCATCCACATCAATCTTAGTTGCTCTTGTAACTGAATTATATCCATATTTATTTTTTAATTGATCTATTACTTTATCTAGTTTTTCTTGTTTTTCATTTTTATTTTCATTAAATAGCGAAATTTGCTCATCTTTTTTATCTGTTAAATTGTCAACTCTAACTCCCACAAGCCTTATTTCTTGTCCTTTATGATACATTTCGAGTAATAATTCTTTTGCAGTTGTATAGATCTGTTTTGTTGTATCTGTTGCTTCAGGTAGCTTTTTTTGATGTGATGTATCTTCAAAATTTTTGGTTCTTAATTGAACATTTACTGTATTTGCATATAGTTTTTCTTTTCTTAGCCTATATGCAACCTGTTCTGATATTGTTAAGACAATTTCTTCTAATTTATCTATATCTGAAATATTTTTAGGTAAAGTTACTGAATTTCCTATGCATTTAGGTTTTTCTGGCAAATATTTTACTTCTGAATTGTCTATTCCATTTGCATATTCCCACATTAAAGTTCCATGTTTTCCGAATTTCTTTTCCAATTTTGCTTTGTCTGTTTTTGCCAAATCTCCTATTGTTTTTATTTGCATGTTATATAGTTTTGGCACTGTTTTCTTTCCTAACATGAATAGTTCTGATACTGGTAATGTCCACATTTTTTCTGGTATTTCTTCTTTCCACAATGTGTGGACTCTATCTGGTTTTGTAAAGTCTGATGCCATTTTTGCAAGTAGCTTGTTGTTTGCAACTCCTACATTTACTGTAAATCCTAGTTCTTCTTTGACTCTTCTATTTATTTCATATCCTTTATTTAGTAATGTATCATTTCTTAAATAGTTTGTCATGTCTAAGAAACATTCGTCTATACTAAATCTTTCTATTTTGTCTGTATATTCAAGTAGTAATTGATATAACTGGTTTGAATATTTGCGGTATATTGGAAAGTTTGATGGAAATATTTTAAGGTTTGGACATTTAATTCTTGCTTGATATATTGTGTCTGCTGTTTTTACTCCACATTCTTTTGCTTTCATACTTTTTGCTAAAACTATTCCTGACCTTTTGCTTTCGTCTCCTCCGATTATTGCAGGTATCTGCCTTATATCTATTTTGCTTCCTTGTTTTAGCATTTCTACTGCTGTCCAACTTAAGAATGCATTGTTTACATCTACATGCAATATTTGTTTTTCCATAACTTTCACCTTCTTTCCAGTCTATTATATTATTTTACATTTGCTTGCAGATTAATTATAGAATGTTTGTTTGTGTTTGTCAATGTTATTTTACAAGGTCCGTCCCTAAATCCCTAAAAAGAGGGATTTAGAGCTCCGTCCCCTAATCCCTCTCTGAGAAATATTCATTTATTCTGTTTATTAATTCTTGTTTTGTTTCCTCGATTGTCATTCCTTCTACTTGTGCTCCAGCAAGTGTTATGTGGCCTCCACCACCTAGCTTTTCTAATATAATTTGTACATTGATGTCTCCTATTGAACGTCCACTTATACATACTTTGTCTCCTAGGTTTCCTATTACAAATGATGCTGTAATATCACTTATTGTTAATAATTCATCTGCTGCTTTTGCACAAATTAAACTTACATCTTTTGTCTTTTTATCATATACTGATATTGCTATTGTGTCATTTACTATTTCTGCTTTTTTTACTACATCTGCTATTTTATTAAAGCTTTTTAAGTCACTTTGGAACCATTTTTTTACTCTTATTATATCTACTCCACATCTACGTAAATATGCTGCTGCTTCAAATGTTCTGACTCCTGTTTTAAATGTAAAGTTTTTGGTATCCATCATTATTCCTGCATATAGGCTTTCTGCTTCTCTTTCTCTTAAGTCTACTTTTACATCTACATATTGCAATAATTCTGTTACTAATTCCGCAGTTGATGATGCATATACTTCTTGGAATATTAATGTTGCTTTTTCTATATAGTCTGTACTTCTTCTATGATGGTCAATTACTACTATTTTTTCTGTTTTGTCTAATAATTCCGGGGCTTCTACATAGTTTTCTTTGTTTGTGTCTACAATGACTAACAATGTTTCTTCATTTATATTTTCTATTGCTACTTCTTTATTTATCATTATGTCTTCATATTCACTATCTTTTTCAATTGATTTCAAGAAATTTTCTATTTGTGTGACATTCTTATCATATACGATATATGCATCTTTGTTCAATGATTTTGCTAGTCTATATATTCCCATACAAGACCCTATTGCATCCATATCTGGGTTTGTATGTCCAATTACCATTACTTTTTGTGAATTTTGTATTAAGTTTTCTAAAGCATGTGCAACTACTCTTGCTTTTACTTTTGTTCTTTTTTCTACTTCTTGTGCTCTTCCTCCAAAGAATTTGTATATCTCATTCTCGCGGATTACTGCTTGATCTCCTCCTCTTCCTAATACTATGTCCATTGCAGTTTGTGCTGATTTATATTTTTCTTTGTCTGTTGAGCCTTCATTTGACACTGCTATACTTAATGTAAATTGTGTTTTATCATTTATATTTATTTCTTTTATTTTATCTAATATACTAAATTTGTCTTCTTTTACTTTTTCTAAATATCTTTGCTCAAAGAAATATACATATCTATCTTTTTCTATTTTTAACAATACTCCATTTGTTTCATTTGTCCATTCATATATGCATTTATCTATTTCTGCTGTTGCTTGTGGTTTTTCTTCGCTTTCAAGTCTTTGTATTGCTTCTTCATAGTTGTCTATCATTATTATTGCTATACATGATTTTGAGTCTTTGTATTCTTTTTGTAATTTGATATTTTCTGAGTCATCTATGAAGTATAAAATTATCATATATTCTTTTTTAGATTTTTTTTCTTTATTTTTGTTTTTATTATATTTTACATATTTTGCAATTACTTTATAGTCTTTTTCACCTATCCTTACTTGCTTAACAATTTCTTTTTTACTATCTTTCTCTGTATCTTTTTGTATTGCATCTTTTATATCAAGACTTATATCATCTATATATGTGTTTATATCTATGTTTGCAAATTCGGTTGTAAATTTTGAACTTTTCCATATTACATTTCCGTCATTTTCCATGATTATTAATGGGAATGGTGAATTTATTAAACTTGTTTTTGCTGCTGTGTCTACTGTTAATGTTAGGTCTTGCAAAGTTTCTGATAATTCACTTTTCCTTTTTTGGTCTGTATAATATGTATATGCTAATAGTAATAAATATCCAATTACTGCATAGATTGTCATTGATGGCACTTGCCAACAAATAACTATTAGTAAAATAAATATTAATACTAAATATATTTTTGTTCTAGATGTTATAGTGTCTAGAACCTTTCTATTTGTATTTTGCATATATTTTCTCCTTTTATCTACTCTTATCTATTTTACTAGGGTTTATGCTTTTTGTCAAGGATTTTGGTTCGGTTTCCATAAACTCTATTGTTGTACAATGTTATATTTTCACACTTTCTATAATGCGAAAAAGTAGTAAATTAGCGTTACTTAAGCTATTTACTACTTTTAATTTCTATTTTTTAATGTTTTTTTCTAGGTCCACCCCTAAATCCCTGCTTTTAGGGATTTTTAGGACCGTCCCCTAAATCCCCGTTTTCTTCAGGTTCTGTTTTCTCAGTTTTTTCTGTGCTTATATGAATATTTTGATATTTTGCCATACCTGTACCTGCAGGAATTAGTTTTCCTATGATAACATTTTCTTTTAGTCCTACTAAGTCATCAACTTTTCCTTTAACTGCTGCATCTGTTAGAACTCTTGTTGTTTCTTGGAATGATGCTGCTGATAGGAAGCTATCTGTTGCAAGTGATGCTTTTGTGATTCCTAGTAATACTCGTTTTCCTGTTGCAGGACGTTTTCCTTCTGCTATTGCTTCATTGTTTTTGTCTTCAAATTCATACATATCTATTAATGAACCTGGGAACATATCTGTATCTCCATTATCTTCAACTCTAACTTTCTTAAGCATTTGTCTACCAATAACTTCAATGTGTTTGTCATTAATATCAACACCTTGGTTTCTATATACTTTTTGTACTTCTGAAATTAGGTATTCATATACTCCTTCTGGTCCTTTGATTGCTAAGATTTCGCTTGGGTTTATTGAACCTTCAATTAGTGGCTGTCCAGCTTCTACCATGTCTCCATCTTTTACTTTCATCTTAGATCCAAATGGTATTGTGTATGATTTTGAATTGTCTTTGCTTGTAACTATTACTTCTTTTTTCTTCTTAGTTTCTTTAATCTTTACTTTACCATCAATTTCTGTTATTATAGCTAATCCCTTTGGTTTTCTAGCTTCGAATAGCTCTTCAACCCTTGGAAGACCTTGTGTGATATCTGCTACACCTGCAACACCACCAGAGTGGATAGTTCTCATTGTTAACTGTGTACCAGGCTCTCCAATTGATTGTGCAGCAATTATTCCTATTGCTTCTCCTATTGATACTAAGTCTCTTCTTGCTAATCCCATTCCATAACATTTTTGACATACACCATGTTTTGAATGACATCCAAGTACAGAACGTACTTTTAGTTTTTCTATTCCAGCTGCTACTATTTCTTCTGCTATTTTTTCTGTAATCATTGTACTTGTGTCAACTATTAATTCTTTAGTTTCTGGATTGTATACATCTTCAACAACGTATCTTCCAACTAGTCTTTCTTCCATTTTTTCGATTATTTGTTGTCCGTCTTTAATGTCATATACTATAATTCCTTCATCTGTTCCACAATCATGTTCTCTAACTATGATATCTTGTGAAACGTCAACTAATCTTCTTGTTAAGTATCCAGAGTCTGCTGTTCTTAACGCTGTATCTGAAAGTCCTTTTCTAGCACCATGTGCTGAAATGAAGTACTCTAATGCGTCTAATCCTTCTGCAAATGATGATTTGATTGGAATTTCTACTGCTTTACCAGTTGTACTTGCCATAAGTCCACGCATACCTGCAATTTGTCTTAACTGGCTCATATTTCCTCTGGCTCCTGATTTAACCATCATATATATTGGGTTTAAGTCATCAAAGTTTTCTTCCATTGCATTACTTACTTTATTTGTTGTGTCTTCCCAAACATTGATTACTGCATTGTATCTTTCATCATTAGTAATAAGTCCTCTTGCATATTGTTTTCTAATATGCTCTACTTTTTCGTCTGCTTCTTTTAATAATTCTTTTTTAGCATCTGGTACTTTAACATCATCCATTGAGAATGTTATACCTGCTAATGTTGAATATTTAAATCCTAGCTCTTTTATATAATCTATTACTTCTGCAGATTCTGTAAGTCCATGTGTTCTTATTACTCTTTCAATTATTTGTCCCATTGATTTTTTCATAACTGGAAAATCTATTTCATATTGGAATGGATCTTTTTCTCTATCTATGAATCCTAAATCTTGTGGTATTCCTTGATTGAATATGATTCTTCCAACACTTGTTTCTATTTTCTTTGTTTTCATTTCTCCATCTATTTCTTTTGAAACTCTAACAAAGATTTTTGCATGTATTCCTACATCATTATTTGCAAATGCCATTAATGCTTCTTCTGGATCTTTGAAGTATTTTCCTTCACCTTTTTCTCCATCTAATGTCATTGTTAAATAATAACTTCCTAAAATCATGTCTAGTCTAGGTGTTGCAACTGGTTTACCATCTTGTGGTTTAAGTAAGTTATTTGTTGATAACATTAAATATCTTGATTCTGCTTGTGCTTCTGGTGATAATGGTAAATGTACAGCCATTTGGTCACCGTCGAAGTCGGCGTTGAATGCTTCACAAACTAATGGGTGAAGTTTAATTGCTCTACCTTCAACTAATACTGGTTCGAAACTTTGAATACCTAGTCTGTGTAGTGTAGGAGCACGGTTTAACATTACTGGATGGTCTTTTATAACATCTTCTAATATTCCCCATACTTCTGGTCTTAATCTTTCTACCATTCTTTTAGCATTTTTAATGTTTTGAGCAATTCCTCTTCCTACTAATTCTCTCATTACAAATGGTTTGAATAATTCAACTGCCATTTCTTTTGGAAGTCCACATTGATATATTTTTAGTTCAGGTCCTACTACGATAACTGAACGTCCTGAATAGTCAACACGTTTTCCAAGTAAGTTTTGACGGAAACGTCCTTGTTTTCCTTTTAATAAATCTGATAGAGATTTTAAAGGTCTGTTTCCTGCTCCTGTTACTGGTCTTCCTCTTCTTCCATTGTCTATTAGGGCATCTACTGATTCTTGTAACATACGTTTTTCGTTTCTTACAATTATTTCTGGTGCTCCTAATTCTAATAGTCTTTTTAATCTGTTATTTCTGTTTATAACTCTTCTATATAAGTCATTTAGGTCTGATGTTGCAAATCTACCACCATCTAATTGTACCATTGGTCTTAATTCTGGTGGAATAACTGGTACAACTTGCATAATCATCCATTCAGGTCTATTTCCTGAAATTCTAAATGCTTCTACTGTATCTAATCTTTTTACAAGTTTACTCTTTTTTTGTTCACTTGCTGTTTCTAATTCTTTTCTAATTTCAGCAGATAATTTGTCTAAGTCTATTTCTTGTAATAATTCTCTTAGAGCTTCTGCTCCCATTTTTGCTTTAAATGAACCCTTACCATATTGTTCTTCAACTTCATGGTATTCTTTTTCATTTAAAACTTGGCATTTTTCAAGGTTTGTTGAACCTTTGTCTATAACAACATAAGAAGCAAAATATATAATTCTCTCTAAGTTTCTTGGTGAAATATCAAGCATTAAGGCAATTCTGCTTGGTATACCTTTAAAATACCAAATATGTGCTACTGGTGCTGCAAGTTCAATATGTCCCATTCTTTCACGTCTTACTTTTGATTTTGTTACTTCAACACCACATCTGTCACATACTATACCTTTATATCTTACTCTCTTATATTTACCACAGTGACATTCCCAGTCTTTTGTTGGTCCAAATATTCTTTCACAGAACAAACCATCTTTTTCTGGTTTTAGTGTTCTATAATTTATAGTCTCTGGTTTTTTAACTTCACCTTTTGACCACTCTCTTACTTTTTCATCTGATGCGATACCTATTTTTAACTTATTAAAAATATCTAATTCGTCCACTATCTTTCCCCCTTTAGGGACATGCCAAATTGAGCAATTTTTGCTCAAAAGGGACAGACCCTATTTATTTTAAATTACTTGGACACTTTTACACTCATATAGAGTGTCCCTTTTGAGCAAAAATTGCTCAATTTGGCGTGTCCCTGATTGGGTAATTTCAAAACAGGTTAAGAGGGCTAGCCACCGCTCTTGCAATTCCCTCAGGTCGCCTCTTTCCTTTTTGAAATTTATTCAATTATATCATTCTCATCATCAAGATTATCATTAGCTAAATCATTACCATAAAGCAACTCATCATCCTCATCGCCTATCTCTTCAAACAAATCATCACTATCATCATCCAAAGAATTATCCTCATCATCTTCTAGTAAAATATCATCAGAAGTCTCTTCTCCGTATCCATCTAAATCTCCGTCATCAATAGCTTCTTCCTCAGTCAAAACTGGTTTCTCTTTTTCTGGATCATATTCAATACCTTCATCAATATTTTCTTTTAATTCTAGTTCTTGATTATCTTCAGAATATAGACGAACATCTAATCCTAGAGATTGAAGTTCTTTTACTAAAACTTTGAAGCTTTCTGGAACTCCTGGTTCTGGTACGTTTTCACCTTTAACGATAGCTTCATAAGTTTTAACTCTTCCTACAACGTCGTCAGATTTTACAGTTAGCATTTCTTGTAGTGTGTATGCTGCGCCATAAGCCTCTAATGCCCAAACTTCCATCTCTCCAAAACGTTGTCCACCAAATTGAGCTTTACCTCCAAGTGGTTGTTGAGTAACTAATGAGTATGGTCCTGTTGAACGAGCATGGATTTTATCATCTACTAAGTGATGTAGTTTCAACATGTACATTACTCCAACTGTGATTGGACTTGCAAATGGTTCTCCTGTTCTACCATCATATAAAGTTGTTTTTCCATCTTCGCTCATTCCTGCTTGTGCTAGTAATTCTCTAACATCTTGTTCTGTTGCACCATCAAATACTGGTGTTGATACATGCCATCCTAATGCTTTTGCAGCTCCTCCTAAGTGAACTTCTAAAACTTGACCTAAGTTCATACGAGATGGAACTCCAAGTGGGTTTAATAGGATGTCTATTGGTGTACCGTCTGGCATAAATGGCATATCTTCTTCTGGTAATACTCTTGAGATAACACCTTTGTTACCATGACGTCCTGCCATTTTATCTCCAACTGAGATTTTTCTTTTTGTTGCAATATAACATCTAATTATTTGATTTACTCCAGGTCCTAATTCATCAGAATTATCTCTTGTGAAGATTTTAACATCTACGATTGTTCCTGCTTCTCCATGTGGTACTCTAAGTGAAGTATCTCTTACTTCTCTTGCTTTTTCACCAAAGATAGCTCTTAACAATCTTTCTTCAGCTGTTAGTTCTGTTTCTCCTTTTGGAGTAACTTTACCAACTAAGATGTCTCCTGGTCTAACTTCTGCACCAATTCTTATAATTCCGTTTTCATCTAGGTCTTTTAATGAGTCATCTCCAACATTTGGGATATCTCTTGTGATTTCTTCTGCTCCTAGTTTTGTATCACGACATTCACAGTCATATTCTTCAATATGAATTGATGTAAATACATCTTCTTTAACTAGTCTTTCATTTAATAATATAGCGTCCTCGTAGTTGTATCCTTCCCATGTTGAGAAAGCTACTAATACGTTTTTACCAAGTGCCATTTCTCCGTTTTTTGTTGATGGACCATCTGCTATCGCGTCACCTTTTTTAACTATTTCACCTTTTTTAACTATTGGTTTTTGGTTTATACATGTTCCACCATTTGTTCTTTTGAACTTACGAAGTTTATGTACAACTGTTTTTCCATTGTTATATTTAACAGTGATTGCGTCTCCTGTTACTTTTTCAATCACTCCATCATCTTCTGCTAATACTAAGATTCCAGAGTCCTTTGCTGCTCTGTATTCAATTCCTGTTCCAACTATTGGGCTTTCAGTAATCATTAAAGGTACTGCTTGACGTTGCATGTTTGCACCCATCAATGCTCTTTTTGCGTCGTCATGCTCTAAGAATGGAATCATTGCTGCTGCAATAGAAACTAATTGTTTTGGTGATACGTCAACATATTGAACTTTGTCGCTATCAACTTCTATTACTTCGTTTTTGAAACGAACTCTAATTCTTTTATTTACAAATTTTCCATCTTTGTCAACTGGCTCTGCTGCTTGAGCTATTATATAGTTATCTTCTACATCTGCACTCATATATTCAACTATGTCAGTTAATTTATGTGTTTCTGGATCTACTTTTCTATATGGTGTTTCTATAAATCCATATTCATTTATTTGTGCAAATGATGAAAGTGCTGATATAAGCCCAATGTTTGGTCCTTCTGGTGATTCTATTGGACATAGTCTACCATAGTGTGTATAGTGAACGTCACGAACCTCAAATCCTGCTCTTTCTCTTGTTAATCCTCCAGGTCCTAATGCTGATATTCTTCTTTTATGTGTTAATTCTGAAAGTGGGTTTGTTTGGTCCATGAATTGTGATAATTGTGAACTTCCAAAGAATTCACGAATTGCTGATGTTATTGGTTTTGTGTTTATTAATGTTTGTGGTGTTACAACATCTAAGTCTTGGATTGTCATTCTTTCACGAACAACTCTTTCAAGTCTTGTTAAACCAATTCTGAATTGGTTTTGTAGTAATTCTCCAACACATCTAATTCTACGGTTTGCTAAGTGGTCAATATCATCTGCTTTTCCTAATCCATGTGAAAGGTTTAGTAAATAGTTGATTGATGCAATCATATCTTCTGTTGTGATATGTTTTGGTACTAATTCATCATATCTTTCTTCAATTGTTTTTACTAAATCTTTTTCGTCAGTGTTGTCAATAATATTTTTTAATACATTGTAATTTACGTTTTCTTTGAAATGTAATTTGCTTAAATCAACTGTTGGTAATACTGCATGAATATTACATGTAGCATTTCCTATGATTCTTACTTTTCTTTCTCCTACCATGATGTCTACACTATTAATTCCTGCATTTTGAATGTTTTCTGCTACTTCTTCAGAAATCATTTCTCCTGCACTAACAAAAACTTCTCCAGTTTCTGAATCTACTATATCTTCAGCTGCTATTTTTTCTTTAATTCTTCCTGCAAGTCCTAGTTTTTGGTTGAATTTATAACGTCCAACTTTTGCTAAGTCATAACGTCTGTTGTCATAGAATAATCCATTAAATAAGTTTCTTGCTGCATCTGCTGTTGGAAGTTCTCCTGGTCTTAATTTTTTGTAGATTTCGATTAATGCTTCATCTTGATCTTTGATTGTATCTTTGTTAATTGTTGCTTTTAACATTTCTTCATCACCAAATAGTTCTAATATTTGGCTGTCTGATACAACTCCAATTGCTCTTAAAAGTGTAGTTACTGGAACTTTTCTTGTTCTATCAACACGAACCCAGAAAATATCATTTCCGTCTGTTTCGTATTCAAGCCATGCTCCTCTTAGTGGCATTACTGTTGATGTGTATGTTTTCTTTCCTGTTTTTGTGTCAAATATTTCGTCATAGTAACATCCTGGTGAACGTACTAACTGGCTTACTACAACTCTTTCAGCTCCATTAATTACAAATGTTCCACTATCTGTCATTAGTGGGAAATCTCCTAAATAGATTTCTTGTTCTTTGATTTCTCCTGTTTCACGGTTGATTAGTCTTACTTTTACGTGTAGTCTTGTTGAATATGTAGCGTCTCTTTCTTTTGCTTCTTCAACTGTGTATTTAGTTTTGTCCTCCATGTAATAGTCGAAAAATTCTAGAACTAAATTTCCTGAATAGTCTTCGATTGGTGAAATGTCTTTTAATACTTCTCCTAGTCCTTCTTCTACGAACCAGTCATATGAGTCTCTTTGTACTTTGATTAGGTTTGGCATTTCGATGTAATCTCCGACTTTCGCAAAGTCTTTACGTGATGCTTTCTCGTAGTTTACTTCTTTGATTTTCAAAAAAAATCACTCCTTAAAAAAATATTAAGCAGATAAAATTTATTTGATTAAAAGAAGTCCTTCTTAAATTCAATTTGCTTGTCTAAGTTTTTAATTTGTCTGCTTTTACAAATTAAAATTCCTTAGGGCTCGTTGGATTTAATTCCTCTTCTTTTAAATTTAAACTATTTTGATTTGTTTTTTAAATTTTTTGATTTAAATTTTTTCTTCTGATAACGGCAACAAAATTGCTTTTTATATAATACCATATTTTTCTTACGGCTGTCAAGGTTTTTGAGGATTTTTTCTAAAATTTTAATCATCTTTTTTAAATTTATTTTTTATGGTATATATTTTTTAGAGCAAAGGAAAAAAGCACCTTATTCAGATGCTTTCTTTCTATAAAACTTTTAATCATCAAATCTTCTTTCCAAATCCACAAACTTTGTATAACTTCCTAGCCATACTAAATCAACTGTACCTGTTGAACCACCTCTGTGTTTTGCAATAATAACTTCAGCAATTCCTTTTTTATCACTATCTTCATTATAGTAATCATCTCTGTATAAAAACATTACTATATCGGCATCTTGCTCAATTGCTCCAGATTCACGTAAGTCTGACAACATTGGTCTGTGGTCTGGTCTTTGTTCAACTGCTCTTGATAACTGTGATAAAGCTATAACTGGAACATTCAACTCTTTTGCAAGAATTTTTAAAGAACGGCTAATTTCTGAAATCTCTTGTTCTCGGCTTCCGTTTCTTTTATTACTACCTTGTACTAATTGCAAATAATCTATTACTACCATTCCAATATTTTTTTCAAGTTTAAGTTTTCTACATTTTGCTCTTATTTCCATAACTGAAATACCTGGAGTATCATCTATATATATTTCCGCTTCTGATAAAGGTCCTATTGCTTCAGCAAGTTTAGTCCAGTCATCCTCTTCAAGTTTTCCTGTTCTAACTTTATTACTATCAACCATTGCTTCACTACACAAAATTCTATTAACCATCTGCTCCTTTGACATTTCCAAGCTAAATATTGCTACTGGCACTTTCGCTTTTACAGCTGCATTTGTTGCAATATTTAACGCAAAAGCTGATTTTCCCATTGCAGGTCTTGCAGCTATTAATATTAAATCTGAGCCATGAAATCCTGCTGTTCTATAATCCAAATCAGTAAATCCTGAAGGCACTCCTGTTATATGTTGTTTTCTGTTATATAGTTCTTCTAATTGTGTAAAACTATCAACTAATATATCTTTCATAGCAGCATAACCTTTTTGATTTTTATTTTGCATTATATTAAAAATCTTTTTTTCTGCTCCTTCCATTATATCGTCAACATCTTCTGTAGGGTCATATCCTAATTCTATAATTTCATTTGCTGTTTTAATCAAATTCCTTAATGTTGATTTCTCTTCAACTATTTTTATGTATTTCATGCTATTTGCAGTTGTAGGAACTTTTTCTGGAAGTTCTGCTAAATATTCTAATCCACCAACTTGCTCAAATTTCCCCATTGTTTCTAGTTCTGCTTTAACTGTAATAATATCGATTGGCTCTGCTCGGTTGTATAAATTTAAAATTGCTGAATAGATGGCTTTATTATCTTCACGATAAAAGTCATCTTCTTTCAAAACTTCAATTGCAGATACTACTGCATCTTTATCTGTTAGCATACTTCCTATAACTGCTTGTTCTGCTTCTATATCATGTGGTGGTACTTTTCCTAATTCCATTTCTTTTCAGTCCTTCCTTACAGGGATTTAGGGACGGTCCTTAAAATCCCTGCTTTTAGGGATTTGGGGACGGACCTCAAAGTCCTAAAAAGCATAAATTTTAATTCCTTCCCCTAAATCATTATTCTGAGATTACGTCTATCTTTAATTTTCCAACTACGCCTTCGAATAGTTTTATTTCTACTGTTCTAATTCCTAAAGTTTTGATTGTTTCTTTTAAATCTATTTTTTTCTTATCAACAACAATTTTATATTCTTTTTCTAGTTCTTGTGCAATTTCTTTTGAAGAAACTCCTCCAAATATTTTTCCGTTTTCTCCAGATTTAACTTTGACTTTTAAACATATTTTTCCTAATTTATCAGCTATTTTAATTGCTTCTTCTTTTTCTTGGTTTTTCTTGTATTTTGCAGAGTCTTGTTTTGCTTTTAATTTTGACATATTTTCTGCATTTGCTTCTACTGCTAATCCTTTTGGTAATAGATAATTTCTTGCATGTCCGTCTGATGCATTAATTACTTCATCTTTTTTTCCTACCCCTTTTATATCTGCTTTTAAAATTACTTTCATTTCTATTCCACCTACCTTGCTTTCTTTTATTGTTTATATATACAATATTTTTGAAAAAAAATCAAGTTAAAATTGCTGTTAGTTTCAAGCAATTTATTTATTTGATTTTTATTTAGCCTGTCCCTAATCTCCTAAAATCAGGGATTTTTAGGACTGTCCCCTAATCCCTATTTTCGCCTAGTTTTCTTTTTTGTACTATGTATGTTACTTTGCTTACTAAGTTTGCTGGTAATATCTTTGCTCCAAGTTTTGCAAATTTTACATCTAGTCCTGGAACTATATAGAATTTTCCTTGTTCTAATTTTTTTATTGCATATTTTGCAACTTTCATACTATCTGCTTGTCTTATTTTAAATTTTACATTTGCTACTTCATCAAAATTTGTTTTTACAGGTCCCGGGCATAGAATACTTATTTGTACTTTTGATTTTTCTTTTTTTAGTTCTTCTCTTATTCCTTCTGATAGTCTTACTACATATGATTTTGTTGCATAATATGTTGCCATTAATGGTCCTGGCATAAATCCTGCAATTGATGCTACATTTAATATTTTCCCACTATTTCTTTTTTTCATGTCTGATAAATATAGTTTAGTTAAGATGTGATATGCTACTATATTTGTGTTTATCATTTTGATTTCTTTTTCCAAATCTGTTTTTGTGAAGTTTCCACAATCTCCAAATCCTGCATTATTAATTAAGATATCCACATTTTGTACTTTTTTGTGGATTTCTTTGCACTTTTCTTCTTTGCTTAAGTCTGCCACTATACTAATTACTTCTGCTCCTCTTTTTTCTAGTTCTTTTTTTGTTTCATTTAATCTATTTTCATCTCTTGCTACTATTATTATTTCATTTCCTTTTTTACCCAATAGTTTTGCCATGTCTTTTCCTATCCCTGATGATGCTCCTGTTATTAATATTTTCAATTTTATCACCGCCTAAAAATATTTATTTTAAATTTATTATTATTTTTATAACTTATTTTATTATATTTACTGCACTAATTCAACTTATAATATATAAAAGTATTAATTTTTATATGCATTAAAATATTGATTTAATATTTAGTCCAAAATTGTTTACTTGATTTTTTCTTTTTGTTATAATGGTATAAAAGGAGTGAAAGTTATGAAAAGTTGGAAAATTTATAGCATTGTTGTTACAATAATATTAGTATTAGTAATTATATCTTTATGTACTTATTTGTTTATTTTTAGAGAAAATATTACTGAAGAAGAAGCAAAGAATATTGCTTTTAACTATGCTAATGTAGATAAAAGTACTATTACTATTTCTTATATTAATAAGGATATAGAAGATAGAATGTATGAAATACATTTTTTTGATAATACATATGAATATGAAGTTGATGTAAATTATAATAATGGTGATATTCGTAATTACGAAAAAGATATTAGACCTAATAGTAATAATAGTGTTACCACTGCTACTACTAATACTAATACTAATACTATTAATAATAATGATAGTACAAGTAATACTTCAAACACTGTAGTTGTTCCAAATTCTAATAGCACTAATATTAGTCCATCTGCTAAAGATGTATATATTGGTGTTGAAAGGATTCGCGAGATTGTTGCAGAACATGCTGGGTTAAATTATAATGATCTTAAATTTAGCAAAACAGATTTAGATGTGGATCATAATATCGCTGTTTATGAAGTAGAATTTTATTATAATAACTTAGAATATGATTATGAAGTAAATGCTTTAACTGGTGAAATTTTAAAATATGAGCAATCTAGATAATACAATAGATAATTCTACTATATTTTTTACAATTTTCCTATATCAAAAAGATAGAATAAAATTAAAACTAATTTTATTCTATCTTTTTTCCTTATTAAATTTATTCAAAACAATTCCTACAACATGTACAATTTGTGTGGATTTGCTATTAGCAACACCTTTTCCTAAAGCCTTACCACCTACTGTTAAAGCTGCAACTAATGCACTTAGTATAAATTGTAAATCAAAGTTCAATCCAAATTGTTCAGTAATCTTCATAGATATTAATGCACTTATTGCACCACTTAAAACTCCGCATATATCTCCAACTACGTCTGCACATATATTTGCAACTTTAGGTGCATTTCTTATTAATTTTATTGAACTTTTTGATCCTTTTACTTTTTTAGTTGCTTTTGCATGAAATTCATTTTCATCTGCAACTGTTACTGCAACACCTACAATGTCAAATGCTATACCTACTAATATTACAAGTAGCAGTATTAAAATTGCAGATAACAAACTTAAATTCGTAATTCCATTTGATGATACAAATGAAAATACTATTGACAGAATAAATGTTGTAAAAAATATTTTTATAAACCACACTATATCTGTGTGGTCTTTCTTGTTTTTGTTGTTTTCTTTTTTATCTGTTTTTATTTTTTCAGTTTTTTCTATCTTACTCAGGTCCGTTTTGTCCATTAATTTAAAAAATTCCTCCATTTTTATCTATAATCTATATTATTTTAATTATATACGACACTAGATGGTAAAAGTCTAAGTAAATTTTACAGTTTAGGTCTGGTCGAATTTCTCTATTTTCCGCTTGGTATTACTACCTTAGCCGTTTCCGTTTAAGGAAAATATCTACAAGTGTAGATACCAGATTGCCACTTAAATCTGTACCTTAATCCCCAGACTTCCATGCCTCTTCCGAAGCAAACATTCTAGAAGTTTTCCTTTACATACATTTGTAGTTTTACTAGTCTTTTTTGCAAATGAAATTTCATAATCTAAAATGAAATTGATTTGGCCAAAACAATCTCATTTCGTTAAAATTAATCCCAATACATTCACTCGAGACAGGCTACTCTATGTATTTTGTGTCTTGGCACTCAACATAGGTTTAACTCAATTTTTATTTTAGGAAATGATTTTTTTCCTAAATTTTAAATCATTAAGCCTCCGCGAAAATAGGGAGTCACATGTATGCCATTACATATTACCCTAGATTCTTTACTCCCTGCAAGCACACAAAACTGGCATTTTGCGCACAAACAAGAAACTTCAACGATGTGCCCTTTAGTGGATTTTTAGCCCCACCCTCATAAAACTTGTATGACTAGAATAATGCACCATCGATATATATTATACATTGTTTGGGGAATTATTCCAAATTTCGTCTTGGTTTATTTTAGTTTAATGTTTTTTATCTTGTTTCTGTCATTTTCTAATTCTCATTTTTTCTTATTCCTTTGCATGTTTTTCTCTTTTTTTCTTTATTTTTCTTGAATTTTTTATATGTGTTTTTTAACTTCATTATATATTTCTTCATGTATATCATCTATTGTTCTTAATTCATTATCCTTCATACATTTGATTTCAAACCAATTATAATCTTTTGCTACATCACAGGCAGCTTTATATGCATCTCTCATGTGAGTTTCATTTCTTTCATGAATATCTTTTTTTGCATTTTCATCAAATTTATTTTTTCTATCCTTCATTAATTCTAAGGCTTTTTCAGTAGGCATATTTAAGAAAAACACTTCTGTTGGTATTGGTAATCCATATAATTTGAATTCAAAATCCCATAGCCATTTTAAAAATTTATCTCTTTCTTCTTTGTCTTTTATTTTTCCTGCTTGATGAACCATATTTGCAGTTGTATATCTATCTGCTAATATTATTCCACCATTTTCATAATATTCTTTATATCCTGTTTGAAATGTAGCATATCTATCAGCAGCATAAAATGTTGATGCTATATATGGACTAATTTCTTGAGCATTTGTTCCAAATTCTCCTGAAAGATACATTTTTACTAGTGATGAACTTGGACTATCATAGTTAGGAAAACTTACAGTTTTATACTCTACTCCATCTTTACTTAATCTCTCTTTTAATTTATCAAATTGAGTTTGTTTTCCACTTCCATCTGTTCCATCAATTACAAATAATTTTCCCATTTTTCTCTTCCTTTCATTCATATATTAATTTTCTTTTTCTTCTTTATTTGATTTTTCTTCTTTTTCCTTTTTGTTCTTTTCTAACATTTTGTTAATTGAATTTAAAATATCGTCTGAATTTTCATCAAAATCATCTTTTACTAAATTAAACATTTTTTTCAACTCCTTATTTGATTTTTCAAATGTAATTATACTATTTAAGTTATTTTATTTCAAGAAAAATACTAGACTTTTGACAAATTTTATTGTAAACTTATATATGAATTAGTCTAATAATGTAATTTAGAATTGAGAGGAATGATAATAGTTGAAAAATTCTTTTAAAAATCTTTCTGCTAATTTAGATAATCCAAAGTGGAACAATATTATTTCTAGACAAAAACCTTTATATTCTCAAAGTATGGATACAAGGGATGATTTTGAAAGAGATTATACTAGAATTATACATTCAAATAGTTATAGAAGATTAAAACATAAAACACAAGTATTTTTCTCACCTGACAATGATCATATTTGTACTCGTATTGAACATGTTACACATGTGGATTCTATTAGTTACACAATAGCCCATTATTTAGGTTTGAATACTGAACTTACAAAAGCTATTGCAGTAGCACATGACTTAGGTCATAGCCCTTTTGGTCATAGTGGTGAAAGAATTTTATCTAGTTTGTCAAAAAGAGATTTAGGTCGTACTTTCTGGCATGAGAAAAATGGTTTAGAATTTGTTGATAGTGTTGAATTGCTTGAAGATAATGAACGTTATAAACAAAATCTAAATCTTACATATGGTGTTCGTGACGGTATTATTTCTCATTGTGGAGAAATTGATGAAAATGGTTTGAAACCAAGAGAAGAATTTATTGATTTAAATGATTATTCTTTTCCTAACCAATTTGCACCATATACTTGGGAGGCTTGTGTTGTAAAGGTTTCTGATAAAATTTCATATATAGGTCGTGATATTGAGGATGCTATCACTTTAGGCATTTTAGATGACCATTTATCAGAGCTTTCTGATTTACTTAAAGGTAATTCAGATGTTACTAATTTGAATAATACAAATATTATTAATTATCTAGTAACAGATTTGTGTCAGAATTCTTCTCCTGAAAAGGGTATTTGTTTTTCTGATGCTGCTTTTAATTTATTAAATAAGATTAAGGCTTTTAATTATAAAAATATATATTTATGTGATAAATTACAGGCTTCTAACAGATATTTTGAATTGGTTATTACTGAAATTTATTATACTTTAGCTAATAGTTATGACGGTAAAAGTTTCTTAAATTCCGCTAAATCTTTGGAAAAATTTTATCCAAAATTAAGTAATAGTTTTTATGGATTTTTAGAGCTTTACTGTGCAAATCTTGATAGAGAGAAGTTAAAATTAAGGAATAATGTTCTTTTTGAAGAAGAGACTATTGATAATTTCTACCAAGCAATTTTGTATTATATCGCTGGAATGACTGACCATTTTGCAATTGAGATGTATCAAGAAATAATTGGATTTTAATGTTCACGAAAGGAGATGACTGATTATTATGGATAAAATAGCTATAATTTCAGATGTTCATGCAAATATAACAGCTTTAAATGCTGTTTTAGATGATATAAATAAACGTAATGTTAATAAAATTTTTTGTATTGGAGATAGTATTATAAAATGTACTCATCCAGATTTAGTAATTGATAAATTAAGAGAAGTATGCGAAGTTATACTAATTGGAAATTCAGATTATGCAATTTGTCGTCCTGAAGTTAAAGACCGTAAATTTTGGACTCGAGAAATTATAGGTGAAGAAAGAGCAAATTTTATTTTTAATTTGCCTATTTCTCATGAATTTTATATGAGTGGACATTTGATTAGATTATTTCATGCATCACCATATCATTTGGATGATATATTTAATCCTATGTTTACAAATAAAGGTACAAACTTTTCTGGCAAGGAAATAGAAAATCCTGAAGATTTATTTAGAAATACTGAATTTATTGGTAAAACTGAAAATGATCCTGTTCCAGATGTAGTTGGTTATGGTCATATTCATACACCTTGTTTAGTTAGATTTAAAAATAAAACTTTATTTAATCCTGGAAGTGTAGGTATTCCAGTTGAAATGATGAATTCAGATATTAACGATATTAGTAACAAATTTTCAACTCTTGCATCTTATATTATTATAGAGGGAGATTACAATAGTAAAGATTTAGGTGAAATTTCTTTCCAATTTGTAAGAGTTCCATATAATATTGAAAAAGAATTAGAAGATTTAAAGGCATCTGATATGCCTAATAAAGATAGAGTTTATAGAAGTTTAAAAGGTGCATTGCCAACAAAATATTCTGCAAATTAAATTATTTATTTATATTTTTTGATGACATAGAATTATTTTTTGCAACCAGGTTTATGCATTTAGAAAGGAATGAGATAACTTATGGTTGATAAATTACAAAAGGTAAAAAAAATTTTAGATACATATGACCAAATGCATTTAATTCGTTTTTATGATGAATTAGATGCATCCCAAAAAGAGTCCTTATTAGACCAAATACTATCAATAGATTTTGAACAAATTTTCAAATTATATGATAATTCAATGAAACCTGAAAAATTAGCCCCTAATGAATTATCTCCTTTGGAATATTTTATTAAAAATGAATTTACAAAAGAAGAGTTTGATAATTATTCTAAAACGGGTGAAAATTTAGTAAAAAATGGCAATTTTGCAGTTATCACAATGGCTGGAGGTCAAGGGACAAGGCTTGGCTATAAAGGTCCAAAAGGTACTTATAAGCTGGACCTTAAACCAAAAAAGAAATCTTTATTTCAAATTATGTGTGAAGATATCAAAAGAGCTAATGAAAAGTATGGTGTAGTTATTCCTTGGTATATAATGACAAGTCAAGAAAATGATTCTCAAACTAAAGCTTTCTTTGAAGAGAATAATTATTGGGATTACCCTAAAGAATCTGTTAAATTCTTTACTCAAGGAAAATTGCCTATAATAACTGTTGATAAAAAATTAATTTTACAAGAACCTTATTTAGTCAAAGAAGCTTCTAATGGCAATGGAAATGTCTTTGTCTCTATGAAAAAACATGGAATATTAGAAGATTTAGAAAAGAATAATATAAAATGGGTTTCTTTCTGTGGAATTGATAATGTTTTACTAAAAAATGTTGATACATTTTTCTTAGGCTTGGCAATTGATAAAAATTATTCTATTGCTTCAAAGTCAATTTTTAAACGAAAACCTATGGAAAAAACTGCTGTATATTGCAGGAAGTTTGGCAAACCTTCAATATTGGATTATGATGATATTAGTATATCTTTATCAGTTTCTCGTGATATTAATGGTAGATATTTATATAGAGATGCAAATATTTTATCTCATTTAATGAATATTGATGCTATTAAAAAGGTTTCTAAACTTAATCTACGTTATCATAGAGCATATAAAAAGAATTCATTTGTTAATGAAGAGGGTATGAAACAAGTTCCAGATGGTCCAAATACTTTTAAATTTGAAAATTTCATATTTGATGCTTTCTCATATTTTGATGATATGCTTTTACTTAGAGTAAATAGTGATGAAGAATTTGCTCCAATTAAAGATTTTACTGGTATTTTTAATCCAGAAACTGCTAAAGAGAAGTATCAAAATTATTGGAATACACATCAGTTTAAGTCATAATTTTATTTGAATTATGGCTTTTTTAAATTATTTTGTTTATTTGTATAACTTAAATATCTGAGGCCATTTTAAGGATGGATTGTTTATCTTATTTTAAGGATGTTTATTTTACGTATTAAAATACGTTTTTAGAAATAAATAATATAAAAAGACGTAATTAGCATTTTTCTTTTGTATATATTATTATTTCTTGCTTATAGGATTTTTCTATTTGATTCAATTATTTGAATAAAAATAGGAATAAAGGATTGTAATGACCTCAGATATTTAAATCATACAAATTTTGAAAATACTAAGATATAAATTTTATATGTTTATTAATTAATTTTATAAGATATAAATTTTATATAAATATTATAAATCAATATGAAATAACATTGTTTTATCATTTTTTAATTTCTATTTTCAAAATTATTATAATTTAATTTCCAGTATTTGTCAATTGTTTTTTTGAAATTTTTATATTTTTTTGTTTTTTTATTTATTTTTTTATGAAAACTCGCATAAAAGTCATGATTTTTAAACTTTTTTTATTCGTTTTACAAATTTCGATGGATTATGACATTTAATATATGTTATATTTATATTAATTATTATAATATTATTTTAATTTTATATTTTTTATTTTTTATTTTACTTCATATTTGTACTTATTTACTTTTAAGGTTTATTATTTCTATTATAGTAGTAACTATTTTTCTATAATTACTGCTATTTTTCTGCAAACAGTTTATCATTTATAGTGTTTTATGTGTTTATTTTATTATTAAATTTCGTAAAACTCTCAAATTATCTGTATTTTCAATTATTTTTTGATTGCCTACTCCCTATACTTTATGTTATACTATTTATATTATGAAAGAAAGATATTATAAACTAAGTGAATTTTTAATAAAAAAGTTTGGAGAAAAAGTTCAAAAAATATGTATTGATGGTGGATTCACATGCCCTAATCGTGATGGAAAGGTTTCATATGGTGGATGCATTTTTTGTAGTGAAAAAGGATCTGGAGAACATCTTAATTCTAATGAAAATGTTACAAATCAAGTTAAGGATTTTTTTGCAAGTTATAAAGCTGAAAGAGCAAATAAATTTATTGCATATTTTCAAAATTTTAGCAACACATATGATACAATAAATAATTTAAGGAAAAAATATGATGCAGCATTAATTAGTGAAAAAATTGTTGGATTAGCTGTTGCAACAAGGCCTGATTGCATTAATGAAGATGTTGTAAAACTCCTAAAAAGTTATTCTGATAAATATTATGTATGGGTAGAGCTTGGTTTGCAAACATCAAATGATAAAACAGGTAAGTTAATTAATCGTGGTTATGATAACAAACAATTTCTTGAAGCTGTTAATTTACTTAGAAATTCCGGAATTGATGTTGTTGTGCATATTATGGTTGGACTTCCAAATGAAACTTTTGAAGATTTAAAAAATACAATTAATTTTATAAATAGCATTAGTATTCAAGGTATTAAGATACATTCTACATATGTTGTTAAAGATACATATCTTGCTAAAATGTACGAGAATGGAAAATATACCCCTTTAACTTATGATGAGTATATGGATTCTCTTTGTTATATCATAACTCATCTTAGACCTGATATTGTTGTTCACCGTATTTCTGGAGATGCACCGAAAGAGTTGCTTATTGCTCCTAGTTGGGATGTTCACAAAAAGTGGGTTATGAATGGTTTGTTCAAACGTATGAATGAAGAAAATTTAACACAAGGAATGTTTTTGTAATATTTGCATTTTGACACAAATTATGTTAATATATATGTATTAACAGTAATAATTTAAGATTCTATTTTAATTAAGGAGGATTTCTATGTGTCAAGAAAATTTGAACAACAAAGAGAAACGGCAGGAACTATGGAAAAAACTAGAGGAAGCTACGCAGAACTTCCATAAAGAAATTTATGGTCTGCAGTGTATAGTTGAAGGTGTGATAGAAGAGAAAAAATCTAATGATAAAAAAGGTTTGTCTAAGCAATGGATTGATGACCTTGATAAATTTAGACTTGCTTTATCCGGAATTAACTTGAATCTTACAATGAATTCAATGGAATTCTGGCTTCCAAGTTATTTTCTCACTTATACAAAATCTTCAACTATTGGTATCTATGAATATGATACTGCATCAACTATAATCTTATTAAAAAAGATTAGAAGGGCTGTTATCGCTATTGAGGGAGGCTCTCTTCCAGGAGATAACACAGCATATCAATCACATGGTTTGGCTTCACAATTTTTGAGAGCATTATCTGATTTTGAAGATTGTTTTCTTGACTATGTAAACTGTTAAAGGTTAAAAAGCTGGAACTTAATTAGTTCCAGCTTTTATCTATTTAACATGTATACTCCTATTGTCAAATAAGTTGCAAAAATTGTCCATATAATATATGGAATTTGTAATATTCCGGCCAACTTATTTTTCTTATAAAACAGTATTGTCATATAAATTATTAAAATTAATAGAACTAATATCCAGATTATAGCTATGAATCTCCATTTAAATGCAAAAAATATGATTGGCCATGTAACATTTGTTAATAATTGCGTATAATAGACTGATTTTACTTTATCATTAACTAAATTATTTGTTTTCAATATTCCATAAGATATTCCCATTAAAATGTATAATACAGTCCATACTATAGGAAATAATATTGCTGGTGGTGAAAGTGGTGGTTTATTAATTATATCGTAGTCCATGAAGTTTGATACTATTAATCCAACTATTCCTCCTAATATTACTGGTATTAGGATTGATTTGATAAACTCTAAAGTTTTATTCATTTAAAACTTTCCTCCTTTTAAATAGTGGTAGTAAATATGTATCTACTACCACTATTATATTTTCTAAATTTATTTTTATGCTTACAGGGATTTAGGGACGGTCCTAAAAATCCCTGCTTTTAGGGATTTGGGGACGGACCTTTAAATTGCTTTTTTTATGATTGTTAATATATTTCTATTTTAATTTTTTAAATTATTTAAAATAGTAATTCTATTATCTTTTTTCAGCTGTTTATCAATTTCTTCTGAACGGTATGAAGTTATTTTATATTCATTTTTATTATCAAATTTTATTGCTATGTATTTTGTATAGTTGTCTTCGCTAGGCTTTCCATATTCATTTATGATTATACTTGCTTTATATTTATTTAATGTATCAAATGTGTTCATGAATCCCATTCCTGTCCCATCATTGTCTGCATGTGTTGTGCTTGGTACTTGTCCAAGATTTTGTAATGTTTTTATTTCAAATTCTATTCCTGTGTCATAGATATAAATACTATAAAATCCATCTATTAATCCTAATTTCACGAGAATACTTCTATTTATATTTTCAGAATAGTTTATTGCTATTATTGCATTTTTGATGTGGTCTGCAAGTAGAATTTCTAAATTTTCTTTTGCTATGTATTTGTTTATCATGTGATGTATGTTTCCATTTACTTGTAATTCAAAGTTTATTTTGTTCTTTTCACATTCTGATTGCATGTATTTTAACATATCATCGATTTCTTCTATGTTGGTTTTTGTTAGTTCTATTGTTGTATCTTCATTTTGTATTTGTTTTGAGATTTCTTTTATTTTATCTTTGATGTCTATTTCTTCTGCTATTTCATTGTTTAATAGTAATTGATTTAGTTTGTATTCTAATGCTTTTTGTTTGTGTGCTATTGAATGGCTTTTCTTGCTGAAGTTTAAATTTTCTTTTTCTAATTCAGCTATTTCTTTCTTCGCATTTTCTAGCTCTTCTTTTGTTTCTTCTAGTTCTTTTTGTTGTAGTTTTTGCTTGTAATATAGTTGTAATGATTTTTGTATTGTGATGAACATGATGATGGCAAATATGATTAGTGCTACAAATGTGTTACCTCTAAATTGATTTTCTAAATTTATAAAAGCTATAAAAGAAAATAGTATAATCATACTTATATTCAAAATTAGAATATCAAAAAAATTATCATTTCTTTTCTCTTTTAAAAACGTAATTCCATATTTTATTTTCTTGATTCTCAAAATAATGTTTAACATCAAAAAGTATATAATCATTATTATAATAAAATTAATATGTACACTTTCAATCTTTAATATAAAAAATATTATAAAACCTAAAATTGCAGATAAACAATATGTACAATAATTAATACTTAATGATATAGCATTTACTATAATAGAATAACCTATTTTGTTTTTTGTATTGATAGAAAATATTATAGATAATGAAAAAGTTATAATGAATATTACATAATTAAAATCAATTTTTGTCTTTATAAATGTACAAATTAGACTTGTTAATGTAATCCATATTAATGTTCTCAAAGCTATCTTTTTGCTTAATTTTCTATTTAAATTTATATTTAATATTTTGAAACTTGTAAAATATGTACATATGCTAATAGCAAAAATTTTTATTATATATAATGTTATGTTAGTATCTTTAATCCATTCAACTTGTATTGGCATTTTAATCTTTCCTTTTTATTTTTTTATATTATATATTAAAAACAACATAGAATCAACAAATTATCATATGAAAAAATTTTATCTATATAATATTTTTATAATACGTCTGACATATGTCTTAATATAAAAATATATGATTAAAATTATTTAAAAAATAAGATTTAAAATGATAAAAATCATCTTAAATCTTATTTTTTACTTTTAAGGATAATTTATAAAATCACTTATTATAGTTAATTTTTACTAACTTAACCAATATCCAAGCCATTCCATTAAAGCATCAAACCAATCCATCTTTATCACCACCTTTTTCCTTCGTTTCCTTTTTTTCTTTATAATAAAAAAATACCATCGTAATGGCTAAAAAACGTGGAATTTTCTGATAGAAAAAAATGGTGAAATTTGGTGAAAAAAGTCGAAAAAATACCACAACATTAAATTTTCATTTAACATTGCGGTATTAGGCTTTTAAATTTATTTCTTACATTTGCTTTATTGCTTTCTTTTTATAATGATAAATTAATTGCATTGGTGTAGGCATACCTCTATCTGAATCAATATGTCCTTGATAATATTTTTCTAAATCTTCATAAGGCATACTATTCCATGCGTGAGCAATCGCATTTTGCATTCCATTAGTAATTGTAGTGTTAGATTTATTATATTTATTTGCAATTATTGTAACAAGATTATCTTCATGTATATTATTACCATCATCATTTTCAACTAAATACATTATTGCATCATGTATGTATTCTCTTCCAACATACTTTGATGTTATTCCTATAAGTTCTAATTCGTCATCTATAAAATCTGAAATTCTTTCTTTATTATCTTTCATTTCTTCTTTTAGTGTTTCTATAGTTCTTTCCGGTTCAGCTTGTCTATATGTAATAAATCTGTTAAATACATAGTTAGCTGAATAATTTGCTTGACCTTTATAAAGTATTACATCAACACCCTGTCTGTGGAGAATATTGTATGTTCTTTTCGAATTTATATGAGTTGTTACAATTACTATTGGCTCATAATTTAAATTTAATTTCTTTAAATTATTTATGAAGTCTAAAGAATCTGTATTTCCAGTTGCACTATTATTTAATTCTAAATCTAATACTATTCCATCTGGACGTTTAATTTTTGTTTCTCTTAATCCTTTTATGTCTGAATCTGTTATTTCTACTATTTCAATATCTTCTCTTGTCTTAGCACATTCAATAAAATTGTTGCAGTCTTCTAAATCATCTTCTATGATTAATATTTTCATAGGTTTAGTATTCATACGTTTCCTCCTTTACACTAATTTACATTCATAATATACCATATTTTCTCATAAAATACTATATTTCTGCACTATGTTTTACCATGTCATTGTATGTCTTATATTGTAAAATTATTTATATAGGAGTTGATTTTTGATGAAAGATGTTGAAAAAAATTTAGAAAAACTTGAACAAATAGAAAGAGGTAAAAGAATTAAATATATTAGAGAAAATGAATTACACATGAATAAAACTCAATTAGCCAGAGAAATCGGAGTTTCTAGTCAGTTTCTTGGGCTAGTAGAAAGCGGAAAAGGAAATTTAGTTTATAAAAGTCTCAAAAGGTTAAGAAATTTGAGTGGACATTCTTCCGATTATATTTTGTTTGGTATTGACGATAGCTCTATTTCTGAAACAAAAAAGATTTTGGAACAATATTCTGAAATGGAAATTAGTGAAGCTATAAAATTGCTTAATAATATAGCTGTTTTTATTAGGAATAAATAATTTATATTTAGTTTTATTATTGCGACTGTTAAAAATATATTTACAGTTGTAATATTTTGGTATTTTTTGTGTTTTTTATATTATTTTGAATATATTGTATTGACTTTTTAATTCTTGTTTAGTAGAATGGTTTTATAAATATACTATGTAAATAAGAAGGATGGTCTAAATGATTTCAAATTATATAATTTATTTTAATACTTTGACAAGACTTGAACAAAGTAAACAATTATCTATCATTTTAATATTTTTACTTGTTTTATTAATTATTGTTTCTTTTTTAGCTTTTTTAAAAATAAAATTTTCTGATGAGACTAAAGAAACTTTATTTCAAAAGTTCTTGAAAAAACTTTAAATATATAAAATTTAATAAAATTTCTTTTTTCTATTTACAAATATTGGTAATTATGTTATATTAAAAACATTCTAATCAAAATTATATTTTCTATATTCATTTTCGATTATTAAAATCTAGCAATAATATATTAGTCTATTATTGCAAAAATCATGTTAAAAGAATTAATTGCATAATGATTTCCTTTTGTGTGTTTATATTCTAAAAGTTATAATAATTTGATTATATTCTTATATATTTCCAAAGAGTAAAAATATATATTAATTTTGGTTAGAAAATTTATAAAATTTGCCAAATTAAACTGGTATGTTTCTTTTGATATATCAATTTAATTGGTATAATAGAAAGGAATTATATGGACAATAAAAAAACATTAAAAAATGAAGAAACAAAAGAAATAAGTTTGAAAGATGATGTAATATTTAAAGCATTTTTTTCAAGAAAAGGAAACGAAGAATTTTTAGTAGATTTTTTAGAATCTCTATTAAAAATTGAAATTAAACAAATAAGGATACAAGAAGAAGTAGACTTAGAAAGATTATCAAAAGATGAAAAAGGTGGCAGTATAGACTTACAAGCAGAATTAAATGATGGAATACTTGTTAATGTAGAATTACAAGTAAAAAAGAAAGAATCTTTTGAAAATAGAACAGTATATTATGGTTCAAAAATGATAGCAAGAGAAACTAAAAGACGGAACAGAGTATAGAGATATTAAAAAATTAATTATAATAAATATTTTGGATTATGAGATGCTAGGATTTGAGGAATACATATCTGAGACAGAGATAGTTTTAAAAGAGCATAGAGATTATGAAATGTTAAAAAATATGAAGTGGTATTTTATAGAGCTACCAAAGTTTAGGAATTCTCAAGTAGATATGGATGATAAATTAAATCAATGGTTAGCATTTATTGATGATTATAAGGGGGAAAGAGCAAAAATGGCAGAGGAGAAAAATGATGTAATCAAAAAAGCAAAAGTAGAAATGAATTATTTAACAGGTGAAGAAGCAGAAAGAAGATTACAATGGTTAAGAGAAAAGTGGGAAATGGATTACAACAGCGATATGGGACAAGCTAGAAGAGAAGGCAGAAAAGAAGGTAGAAAAGAGGGTAAAATTGAAATAGTAAAAAATTTATTAAAACTTAATATGCCTATAGAACAAATTATAAAAGCATCTGGCTTGACTGAAAAAGAAGTCCAAGAAATAAAAAAATCTATGCAATAGAAATATTTTATTTTACATTTTTTTACATTTTTTCATGAAAGTTATTGACATTTTTTGTAAATAGTGTTATTCTTTATTTAGTTATACTTTTGTATGAAAGTATAACAGGCATAAGTTCTTCTTATAATTATATTAAATCTTATATATTTTGGATATCTTGAATTAATTACATTATTAATTTAAGAATCTATCTTTTAAGTTTATGTGTTGAATTTAATTATGTTCTAATTTCACATCATCTCTTCATAATTTTAATTTGATATATAAATCCCCAATTAAATTTTTAATTGTTTATTAATTCAGGATATTTAATTATATAAGTAGAAAGGCTTAAAATGTTATCAATGGTAAAAAGCATTGCCCTTCACGGCCTGCAAGGTTATTTAGTTCATATACAAGTTGATGTTTCTTCTGGTATGCCTTCTTTTGAAATTGTTGGTTTGCCAGATATTAGTATAAAGGAATCAAAGGAAAGGGTCAAAACTGCTATTAGAAATTCTGGTGTAGAATTTTTAAGTAGAAAAATTGTAGTAAATCTTGCACCGGCAAATACAAGGAAAGAAGGTTCTATATTTGATTTACCCATTGCATTGGGAATTTTAATCGCAAATGGTGATATTGATTCAAGTTTTCTAGATGATATTTTAGATCAAACTGTGTTTATTGGCGAATTAGCATTAGATGGCTCAATTGAAGCTGTTAAAGGTATTCTTCCTATTTGTATTGAAGCAAAGAATTTAGGTATTAAAAAAATAATTTTGCCAAAAGCAAATGCAAAAGAAGCATCTGTTATTAGTGATCTTGATGTTATTCCTGTCTCAAATTTGAATGAAGTTATAGACTATTTAAATACTGATATAATTATAGAAAAAGAAAAATCTTTAAATTTTCTTTCAAATTTTAAACCTAAATATGATTTCGATTTTTCTGAAGTTAAAGGTCAAGAAAATGTGAAAAGAGCTTTAGAAATTGCAGCTGCTGGAGCACACAATTGCTTATTAATTGGCAGCCCTGGCTCTGGTAAAACCATGCTTGCAAGGCGTCTACCTAGTATTTTACCTGATTTAACGTTTGAAGAAGCATTGGAAGTCACAAAAATTCATAGTATTTCTGGTTTATTATCTGAAGAAAATCCACTAATTTGTACAAGGCCTTTTAGAAGTCCACATCATACTATTACTGAAACTTCATTAGTTGGAGGTGGTAGAATTCCTAAACCGCGGAGAAATTAGTTTGGCTCATTATGGTGTTTTATTTTTAGATGAATTGCCTGAATTTAATAAATCCACATTAGAAGTTTTGCGTGGTCCGTTAGAAGATAGAGTTGTTACGATTAGTAGACTTAATTCGTCTATCACTTATCCTTGTAATTGCATGTTTATTGCTAGTATGAATCCATGTCCTTGTGGTTATTATGGTTCAAAGGAAAAGGAATGTAGTTGCCGTGATGACCAGATAAAAAAGTATATTAATAGGATTAGTGGTCCTCTTTTGGATAGAATTGATATTCATATTGAAGTGGAAGGTGTTAAATTTGAAAAATTGGGAAATGATATTCCTTCTGAATCTTCTTGTGAGATAAGTAAAAGAGTGAATAATGCTAGAAATATTCAATTAGAAAGATATAAAGAATATAATATTTTTTCCAATTCCGAATTAACTCCAAATTTGATAAATAAGTATTGCAAACTTAAAGCAAAAGAAAAGAAAGTATTAGAAAGCGCCTTCGATAGATTTGGTTTAAGTGCAAGGGCATATAGTAGAATTTTAAAGGTTGCAAGAACTATTGCTGATTTAGATAGCTCTGAAAATATTGAAATTTCTCATTTATCTGAAGCAATTCAATATAGAAGTTTGGATAGGAAATATTGGTCAAGGTAAGGTGTATTATTATAAAAGATTTTTATGTTACAGAAGTAAAATTTAATAGCGAATTATATCCAAAATCATTGCAAAATATTCCTAATCCCCCAAAAAAGTTATATATGCAAGGAAATTTGGGATTATTAAATAATCCTATTATTTCAATAGTTGGATCTCGTTCTTGTAGCAAAAATGGCAAAAATTTAACTAGGAAATTTGCCTATGAATTGTCACAATGTGGTATTACAATTGCAAGTGGTTTAGCTAAAGGTATTGACACTGTTGCACATCTTTATTCTTATAAAGAAAAAGGTAAAACTATTGCCGTGCTCCCTAGTGGATTTAATCATATTTTCCCAAAAGAAAATGTTGGATTATATGAAAAAATTTTAGATAATGGTGGCTTAGTTATAAGTGAATATTCTCCTGACATAAAGGCTAAATCTCAATATTTTTTAGAACGTAATCGCATTGTAAGTGGGCTTTCTTTAGGTGTTTTAGTTGTTGAAGCAGCTCATAGAAGTGGTACAAGTGTAACTGCAAAACTAGCCAAAAACCAAGGCAGAAAAGTTTTTGCATTGCCACATGAGATTTGGGATTCACATGGTGTTGGTACAAATAGATTAATTAAAGCTGGTGCTACTTTAGTTACTTGTGTAGAAGATATTTTGGATGAATTATATGGTTCGAAAAATTTGAATTATTCTACTTTTGATTCTTCTCTTGATTTTGAGTATAATAGTTTATATTCTGCATTGCCAACAATTAAGAGATATAATATTAATTCTCATATTGTTACTTCGCCAGCTAATAAGCCTCCTGATAATAGCGTAAAAACTTTTAATTCTTCAGAGTCTTTAAAATCATATAATCTCTTAAATAAAAAAATACTAGAAAATAAAGAATATCAATTTGTATATAATTTAATTTCAGATAATCCTATATCTATAAATGAAATTTGTAAGAAAACTAATGAATCTATTAGTGTTATTTCTAATGCTCTATTTATTCTTGAATTAGAAGGATATATTAAGAAAGTTGCAGGTGGTTATATATGTATTTTAGACAAATAATTGGTAAATATGGTGAAGATTTAGCTTGTAATTATTTGAAAGATAATAATTACATTATTTTAGATAGAAATTTTTATTGTCGTCAAGGTGAAATTGATATTATTGCAAAAGATTTAACAAAAAATGAACTAGTCTTTTTTGAGGTTAAGACTAGATCGAATTTTAGATATGGTAATCCTGCTGATGGTGTGGATAGTAATAAGAAATCTCATTTATATAAGGCTTGTGAATATTATCTTTATAAAAATAATATTCACCGCCTTTTTATACGTATTGATGTTATTGAAGTATTTTTGATGCCTGATAACTATAAGATTAATCACATTAAACAAATTTTTTAATTATTTATCCATTTTGGTAATTCATCTACTATTTCCTTAAGTGATTTTTCTATTTCTTTTGTATCAAGTCCTAATTCTATTAATCCCTCTTCTCCTAAAATATCTACTAACTGTCTTTCCATTGCTTTCATAATTTCATCCATATTTTTGTTGCCCATTCTAGCTTCAATAGTATATGGTATAATTAAATTATGTAATAATTCAGCTAAATCATCTTCCCCAAATATATCACTATCAAATTCTTCTTTTAGCTTTTTGTATCCTTTTGTATTTACTAGATAGTCCTCTGTTCCATATTTTAGATATTCTTCTTTCGTATACGTTTTTATTTCTTTATTCGCTTTTATTATTTTTTTTGCCATTTCTTCATCTAAGCAATTTTCATAGATAAATTGTAAACTTCCTGTTTTTTGGTCAATTTTAATTCCACCTACTCCAAAAACTTCACAAACCATAATTAAAAATTTTGCAAACTGTTCCTTATCTGTTTTTCCATAAAATTCTTCCATTAGATTATATACTCGTTTTGTTTTTATCGCTCCATGTAGTTCACAAATTCCTAAAACAATATGTGTTTTCTCATTTACTATTTTTTGCTTGTCTTTTATTTCTTTGTCTTGTAGTATTTGTTTCATTTCTTTAATTAATGGAATATGAATAACCACTTTATTTTCTTGCATACCAATGAATGCCATTCCGAAGTTTTTTAGTAGTTCATATTTTATTATTTTTAGTACTTCACTAATGTCTTCTTCAAAATCTATTTCTATTATTCCATTTTGGGGTGCATTTTTTATTTCTTGAATTACACTATCTGGCATATATACCATATTTTCTCTTAATATTTCTTCTTGTTTTTTTATGATATATTTCTTTAAATCTTTTTTTATTTGGTTAATTTCTTCTGATGTTTTTGTAATTATTTGTGGCCCTAAAAATGGTAATAGTTCATCTTCGTTTCTTTTTTCTTGTACATATTCTTCATATGTTTTGTTTTGTTCTACTTTGTCGTTTGCTATTTCTTTCATTTCTTCTATTATTGCTTCTTTTTGTTGTACTTCGTATTCTTCAAAATCCTCATAGTCATCAAAGTCCTCATAATCGTCGAAGTCTTCATAGTCATAATCGTTGAAATCTTCTTCAAAATTATAGTCTAAGTTTTCGTCTTTATTTGATTTTTGTTTTTTTGGGCTCATTTTTGGTACCTCCTTTACTACTTTTTTTACCTATTTTATTGCTATTTTCTTCTCGCTTTTATGTTTAGTGTTTTTTTGTTATTTGTAGTAATATTGTACCATATATTGTTAATTTTTGTCATTAGTTTTTGGTAATATTTTCTATTTTGTACATTGTAATCTTTTGCTTTAGTTTTCTGTTATTGTTTTGCCTTAGTTATTATTCTAGTTATTATTAAATTACTAGCTAATAGTGTGTATATAGATTTTGACCTTCGGTTTATGAGTAAAGCTCGCAAAGTATTGGTAAGTCTGGTTTTGAGCTGTATTTGTTGGTATATTTGGTGTGCCCAATTTTTTGACTTTGTAAATTTATGTGATTTTGGTTCATTTTTGGTCAGTTGTGTGCCCATTTTGAGCCCAATTTACTTAGACTGTTAAAACTTGTTTTCTACCGTCTAGGTATGCAAAATTTTGAAGAAAATTTTGTAATTCATTTAAATTTATGGAGATTTTGATTATGAATAGAAAATGTTTTTGTTGTTTTAATAGTATGAATTCAAATGATAAGGATGATGAATTATTAAAAGACTGGATCGAATTCAGATTTGAGAAATTAGAAAGTAATTTAACTGACGAAGATAAAAAACATGCTCTTAATTATGATACTTTTTGTGAAAAGATTCTTGATGTTATTCCAGATAAGGATTCTGATTATGTTTCTGATATTCTTGATGATTTTAAAGAAGAGTTATTAACTCATTGTATTTATTGGAATGAGAAGTATTATATGACTGGAATCAATGATATCATTAAATTTATTGCTAATGCTTTAAATTCATAGTACATAAAAATAAAGTGGGCAATTTGAATTTTATAATTTTTCATTTTGCTCACCTTACTTATAAACTCTGCAGTATTCTCTGTAGAGCTCTGCAGAAAATTCTGCAGAGAATATAGATTATTTAGTTATATTGATTTACTTTGTGACCTTATTTATCTCATCAAATAAAGCTATTCTTTTAGAATATTCTGAATTTCTAAGTTCATTAATTAATTCGTTTACAGATCTTTTTCCATCATTAAGTCTAGATATTGCTTCAACATAAGTAGCTGCCTTTTTATAATTACTTCTACTCTTTTCAATCGCTACTACTTCATAAAAACGATTTTTTAAATATTTTAATAATTTATCATTATACTTATCTTTTAGATTTTCAATATTTGCCATAAGTCTATATTCATTTTCTTGTTTGAATAATAACTTAAATAATCTTTCTTTATCATCCAAGAATAAATAAATTTTTTCTAATGTTATTATATCTTTTACATTCTGAAGCATTTTATTCATATAATAATCAAATTCAGATGTACTTTTTAGGCTTATTAAATCACTGATATCTTGACTATATAAGAAATCATAATAAAGATATTGGTTATATATTTCATCATCCAATAATTCCAAATAAAAATTATAATATATTTTTGCTATGTATTCTTTATTTATATATTTTTCATTTTCTACCACTTTATCAAATTCTTTATATATTTTTTTAACATCTTTTGTATTTTCTATAATATAATTAACATATTCTGTATATTTACAATTTTTGACAAGTAACTTTGCTATTTCTTCTATATTTAAATCACTTAATAAATAAATTGTAATTAACACATTAGATTTAGGAACCGTATTTCTTATACTATAATGTTTTAAAGTATCAAAAAATGAGTCTAATTTTTTAATATATGCTTCAATATCCCTTTTAGAATTATGATTTTTATAAAATGTAGCAAACCATTTATAATCGTTATATGTTGCAATTTCTGGATTCAAGAATATTTTATCTATTTTTACTTTCATATCATTAATATATGCATTTGATATTTTTTCTTTTTCATTTTTTGTTAGAAGATTTATTGAATAATCTTTATAATTATAATCGTAATCATGTGATAATTTATAAAAATTTCTATTAAGTTTATCCAAAATAGCAAGAATATTATTTTTATCAGAAGAATATTTTTTAAATTCTTTCTTTAAGTAATTATTAAATGTATATTCTTCATTCTTTTTCAATTCTTCTATTAAAATATTTCTTAATTCTTTTTCTGAAAGATTATTTACAAAATTTGATAAAATTTCATCAAAGAAAATTGGTTTTATAAAATCACTTTTATATCTATTATAATTTTCATATCTATCATATTCATCATAGTAATCATCATAATAATACCCTTCTTCATCTTCCTCATACTCATCTTCATAATCATTTTCTGACCAATCTTCATAATCTTTTAAATCTTCTGGCGAAACAGCAAAAAACAAAGCTACCATATGTTTACATATGGTATTGCCATTAGCAAATGGACAATCACAAGATGAGCTTTTAGGATGTTTTGTATTTATCATTACATGATATGGTTCTTTATTTGTTCCCTGAACCTCTCCTTCATACTCAAAATCAGATAATTGTATATAAGAGATTATATTCCCACTTTTATAATAATCATATCCTCTATAAACAGATCTACTACTTGCACTATTTAAAATACTCATTTTCTTCTCCTTTTATTTATATACATAGATATTATAACATGTTTATTAATTTTTAAAAAGCAAAATAATCCTGTAATTTTAAAAATTACTTTCATACTTTGCTTTTCATAAGCTATCACCGGTAGCCACAAAAGGAATTGCTCCATACCTACCATTTAAATATCCTTTTTGGATATTCTCATTTTTTCTAACTGAAAAGTCATCAAGAGGATATAAATCAGTAGCCCCTTTCTTTGGATCTTTTTCTGCAAACCATATCTGGTCTCTTCTAAATATATCTAAAGATAATAAGTTTGTATCATGAGTATTGAATATTAGCTGTGCATTACCTTTATTTATCTTTGGATTATGGAAAAATTTAATAATCATTTCTACTAAACTAGGATGCAAACTTCTTTCTATTTCATCTATTACTAATATTTTTCCATTTTCAAAAACATCTTTTAGTATTGGAGCAAATGAAAATAGAATTTGTGTTCCTGAAGATTCATTGTTTAAATTTAATTCATAGTTTTTCATATTTCCTTCATCATTAGTAACTTCGTGTGTCATCCTTATTTTTACATTCCTTTGTTTTTGTGGTAACATTGGTGAAGTAATATTAAAATTCTTTAATAACATTAGCATATTACTATCTACATCACGTTCTTCGATTTCTACATTAAAATCCTTTATTACAATATCTGCTTCATTTAATAACTTTAATGTGAATTTTTTTAATTCTTCTCCTTCATCTTTGCTATATGGCTCTACTACAAAATCATTTAATATCATTCCTCCAGAATATG
>CALXCG010000006.1 GCA_944386745.1 uncultured Clostridia bacterium
TATCCTGAGCCAGGATCAAACTCTCTTGTTTTTTATCTCAATTAATTTTATTAATCAAAATTTTTGAAGAGTTTTTTTCAAGCTCTTAAACTTCTTACTTTTTTGGCTAAAAAACTTTTAAAAAATTTACTTTTTCGGTACTTTTCTTTTTGCAAAGAAATTTACCGCTTCGGTTTATTCTCTAAAGGATTTTATTGTTTATTTTTCAATGTACTTTTATGTTCCCTCTTTCGGTGAACTTTTTGTATTATACTATACCTTTTTTTCTTTGTCAACACTTTTTCGACATTTTTTTAAAAATTTTTTTTATTAGGATTTTTTTAGTTTACAATACCTAATTTTAGTAATTAAATTGTAGTTTTGTCTAGTAAAAAGTGCAAAATAAAAATTAGTAATCTTTATGTACTATTATATTTTTCTCGTGCGTTTTTTATTACTAATTTATATTTTTTATATCATTTGTTGCTAGGTACTTTTTAATAATACCACGATTATTTTTATAAGTCAATACATTTTTTAAAAATTTTTTAGGATTTTTTTGGTAGGCTGTTACCATCCATAATTTCCTGTTTATATAACATACCTAATAGTATAAAGAAATATGGTGATGTATAGTACATAGAGTTTCCAAACATAGCTGATATTAGATATGCAATAATTGTAAATAATACACTTTGATATATCATATTATCAAAATTCATCCTTCTAAAACCTCTAATAAGTATTAACCCTATTCCACATATATAAAATATCATTCCTGGAATTCCAGAAGTAGTTGCTAATTGCAGAACCAAATTATGTGGCCTATCTTGGTTTATATTATATTTTTTGTATTCTCCTTGTAGGTTATCTGCTCCATATCCTAATATTGGATTTTTTAAAAATATTTTTATACCATATTTCCATAGTCTCATTCTTCCGCTTCCTGCTTTTTCTATTTGTTTTTCTTCATTATTAATTACTGTTATACTATTTTTTTCTGTTTTTTCCGTTTCATTATTAGTAGCTTTTTGTTTCGTTATACTAAATATACGGCTTATGTCTTTACTGAATATTTGTATATTGTTATATACTATATTTTTTCCATCGTACTGTGTAAATATAGACAGTACTATAAATATCATAATTGAAATAGTGCACAAGAATTTATATTTTTTCTTATATATACAGTATATAGAAAACAATAAAATAGTAATTAAAATTGCTAAATAGCATCCAAAAGTATTATTTATTATTAAAAAATGTAATAAAATTATATAAGATACCAAATAAAATATTTTCATTATTTTATTTTTTTCTAGTATAAAAAGTAGGTTTGACAATGTAGTTGCTATAAGTAGGTAATATCCATAATGATTTTGATTATAAAATACTCCTGCCTTTATATCTTTATAAAGTATTACTCTTCCAAATATAATATTATTATTTACAAGATATATTAATAATATATTAGTTACCGCTACTACTAAAAAAGTATTTAACAAATATTTTTTTAATTTATTAGATTCAATTGAAAACGCACATGAAAAGAATCCTGCATATATAATATATGTAATAAAACCTTCTTTTCTATATCCGTCTCCATAAAAAGCATTATACTTGTTTTCTGCAAATGCACACGAAATGAATGTCCAAATCAAATATCCAATCAAAAATATGATTGGCAATAATTCTTTTGCTAATAGTTTTCTATTTTGACTTTTTATTATTTTTTTACAAATTGTAAATATAAATATGTATATGCCTATTAGTCCTACTATCTGCATATATTTATATTCATAGCTTTTTATTATTAAAGATGTTGGTTTTAATAATTTTAAATTTGGAATCATAATCCAAATAAATAATAATGAAAATAATATAACATCTTTTACTTTTGTAATCCTACACTTCTTCTGTTCCAATTTTTCCCCTTTTTATTAATTTAATTTTTATTTATAAAACAGCTCCTATTATTCCTGCATCATTTTCTAAAATTGCTGTTTCGATTTTTATTTCTTTTCTTGAATTAAATAATAAGCTATCTTTTAACAGTTTATTTTCTAATCTATCCAATAAAACATCTTTAAAATAAACAAAACTACCACCAATTCCAATTACTTCTGGTTCAAAAATGTTTATTAAATTTGATATTCCTATACTTAAATCTTCTATATATTCTTCTATTATATTATTTATTGCAGAAAAATCTTTATCATTAGTTTTAATATTTCTTAATAAGTTCAATAGTTGTTTGCTATCTGTTTGTTCATCATATCCTAATTTTTTTCTTAAATTATTTTTTAACACTTTCATTGATGCATATTGTTGCCAACATCCAAACTTTCCACATCCACATAGTAATCCATCTTTTTCTATAATCATGTGTCCAAATTCACATCCCGGCAAATTTCCTGCATCTAATAATTTATTATTAATTATTACTGCTCCACCAATCCCTGTTCCTAGTGTTAAAAATAAGCTTCTATTATATTCCTTTAAGCATCCAAATTTATATTCTGCAATCGCTGCACATTTAGCATCATTTTTTATTTTTATAGGTACCTTTGTTTTTTTTGATAACTTTTCTACTATGTTATATTCTTCTATTCCTAGATTATATGCTCTAATAATTTTTCCATCTTGTATAGTTCCTGGTGCTGCAATTCCTATTTTTTCTATTTTGTATTTTGTACTTAGATCTTTTATATGTTCTAAAATATTATTTTTTATTGTTTTCTCAATATGTTTTTTCTCATTGTTTAAAATTCTTTTTTCAAATTTTTCTATAATTTTTCCTTTATTGTTCACGACGCCAATTGCAATGTGACTTCCTCCTAAATCTATTCCAACTTTCATTTTATTTAAATTCTATCATATATACCTAAATATGATTTCCTTTCTTAAAGATTTCATTATTATGCACCACTGTATAAAAGGGACAAATGTCGCATGAGAAACGTCCCCAATGCGACATTATACATCATATGCTGAGAATAAGAAGTTACCCATATAAACTTGGATACATGGTACTAATACAACTAATACGAAGAAGATTAATACTACTCCAACTATTGCATATACCACTTGTGGTAAAGCCTTCATTATCTTTGTCATTATATTGTCTATATCTATTTCCATATATTCAACTAATTTTTCCATCATTTCTGTCAAATCTGTTTGCATTCCTATTTTTAACATTTCTGTAATCATTGGTTTTGCAAGTCCTGATTTTTCAAATGGTTCTACCCACGATGATCCTGTTAAAATATTGTTTAAAGATGTCTCTATTATTGATAATAATACATAGTTTTGTATTACATTTTTACTAACATCTATTGCGTCTTGTATTCTCATTCCATTTTGTAAATTTAATAACATCGCTTTTAAAAATCTTGAAAAGTCAAGTGCAAATATTAATTCTCCGAATATTGGCATTTTATATTTAAAATAGTGAAAATTATATTTACCTTTGGGTGTATTGATATAAAATACAATTAACGCTATTATAGCAACTATTATTAATACTGGAATATACCAATATTGTATAAATTTATTTACAAAATCTGCAAACCATAATGTTATTGCAGGTAATGTTTCATCTGTTCCTAATTCATCAAATATTCCTTGTATTGCGGGTATTGCAAATAGAGTTCCAACAAATAACATTACTATTAATAATACAAATTGTATAATATTTGGAATTAAGATTGATTTTAATTTTTTATTTAGTGCTTCTGTATCATCTAAATACTTAACAGCTTGCTCTAATGAATTTGTAAGTGAACCTGATAATTCTCCTACTTTTATCATATTTACATATATATATGGAAATACGTTTGAATAATATTCCATTGTAGTATACATATTTTCTCCAGCTTCTAGACCCGCTAAAATATCTTCTAAAACACCTCTAAATGAAATATTTTCTGTACTTTCAATAATAGTTGTTAAAGCATGTATATTGTTAAAGTTTGCTTTTTTTAGCAAATAGAAATTCTGTGTAAATACAACCAAGTCTCTTTGTGTAATTTTTTCAGTTTTAGCGAAGTATAAATTTATTTTTTCTTTTGTTGATTGTGTTTTGCTTTTTACTCCTATTTGCGTTGTATTCACATTTTTCATAATTTCTTGAATGTTTGTTATATTCTTCTTTTGCTTTTTAGGTGTTCTTTTAGACCTATAAGAAATTTGCTCAATTGATATAGGCATTAAGTTATTATTTTTTAGCATTTTTATAAGTCCTTGCCTGCTTGGTGATTCAACTCTATTTCTTACAATTAATCCCGTTTTTGTAACAGCCTTATAGGTATAAGTAGGCATTATATTATCCTCCTTTATTTGTTTTTATTAATTTTGAGTTGCATAATAGTTCTATTTAATATCTCAATATTTTTTTCTTCTATTTGAGATTTTGCTTGGTCTAACGTTATTTTGTCTTGGACAAATAATTCTGCTAAGGAATTTATTAGTCCAATACTTCCCTTTTCTAATCCACTTTGTATTGCATCTTCTATTTCTGATACACTTAATTTTTCTTTTCTTATTATACCTGCAACTACATTGTCTACAACCATTACTTCAGGTACTAATACTAGTTTTCCATCTCTTCCTTTTAGTAATCTTTGTGATACTACTAATTTTAATAATGCTGATAATAAATATTTGACACTAGCTTGGTCTCTTACTTCATAGAAGTTTATCATTCTATCAATGGTTTCTGCACATGATTTTGTGTGTAAAGTTCCTATTACTAAGTGTCCTGATTCAGCCATTTCAATTGCTGCTTCCATTGTTGTTTTATCACGTATCTCTCCAATTACTAGTATATCACAATCCTCTCTTAAAGAGTTTTTAACTCCATCACTAAATGTTAGTATATCTCTTCCTTTTCCTACTTCTTTTTGTACTATTAAAGATTTTTTAGAATGATGCTTATATTCTATTGGGTTTTCTAGTGTTAGTATTTTTTTATTTTGGTTTTCATTAATATAATTTATTAAAGCATTTAATGTTGTAGTTTTACCAGAGTTTGTTTTACCTGTAACTAAGATCAATCCTTGTGGCTGATATGTCATTCTTCTTACTATATCAGGTACACCTAATGACTCATATGTTGGTAATTCATTTTTTATTAATCTTAAAGTACATAGTGGTATATCATCAGAAAGTGATATATTAACTCTTAAACGGATATCTCTATGAACGTATGACATATCTAATCTTCTATTAGTATTGAATACTTCATCTTTTTCTATATTTCCTTGTACTAAAGTATCATAGATTTCATACATATCATCTTCTGTTAATATTTCGCTACCTTCTACTGGTAACAAATCTCTTGCCACTCTAAGCATCGGTTTGTTTCCGCATATTAGATGTACATCTGATGCATCAACTTCCATAGCTTTATCTAGTATTTCACTTAAATTCATAATTTAATTTCCTCCTTTGTGGATTTTAATAAAATAATAATTTTTTGTTTAGCTCATCTAATGTCGTTAATCCTTTAATCACTTTTCCTATTCCATCTATTAACAAAGGTTTATAATTTTGTTCTAATGCTTTTTTTCTAATCTCTAAACTTGATTTTCCATTCATTATTTCTTCTTTTATTTCATCTGTGATATTTAATATCTCAAAAATTCCGATTCTGTCATAATATCCTGTATTGTTGCAATGCTTACATCCTACTGCATCATAAGTTTGTCCACTTAAATCAAAGTCTACTCCATATTTTTCTCCTAGACTTGTTATTATTTTTTTCTCTTCATCATTAAAAGCTCTTTCTTTTCTACACTTCGTGCATAACTTTCTTACTAATCTTTGTGATATTGAAGTTGCAAGCGTACTTGATATATCATAATCTGAAAGACCTAATTTTCTTAATCTAGTGATTACTTCTATAGCATCTATTGTATGTATTGTTGAAAGTACATAGTGTCCTGTTTGTCCAGCTTGTATCGCTATTTCCCCAGTCTCTGTATCTCTTATTTCTCCTACTAATATAACATCTGGGTCTTGTCTTAAAACTGTTCTAAGAGAAGATGAAAAAGAAGATTTATTTTCATCTATTTCAATTTGGTTTAAACCTCTTATTCTAATTTCTACTGGATCTTCAATTGTGGTTATATTAATTTCTGGACTATTTAGATAATCTATAATACTATATAATGTTGTTGTTTTACCTTCTCCTGTTGGTGCAGCTATTATTGTTATACTGTTTCTTTTATTTATACTTCTCTTTAGTTCATCTTCAGTTGCTGGAAATCCTAAATCAAATATATTTTTTATATTTTCATTTTTCTTTAATAATCTTAAAACAAATTTTTCTCCATATACATTTGGTTGTGAAGATACACGTATATTATAATCATCATATAATAATATTCTCCCATCTTGTGCTTCTTGTTTTTCTTGATGCATATTTGATATAGCTTTCAATCTTCCTATTACTTGTTGTTGTTTAGATTTATTTATTTTAGCAGCTGTAAATAATTCTCCATCTATTCTATATCTTACTCTTACTTCATCAGCCATTGGCTCAATATGGATATCACTGGCCCTTCTATCTATTCCAGTTTTTATAATGCTATCTACTAAATTAGTAACAGTATCATTTCTACCTTCAAGTGCGAAATCTTCTCTTGAAGTTCCTTCTAAAGATTTTAAAATTCTTTCTATATCACTTTCAAATGTAATATAGCTTTCCATTACTAATCCTTTGTTTAACATTATTAATCTTAAATTATCAATATTTTTATTTTTTGCGTTATTCGCAAAACATATTTTAATTTTTCCGTTATTTATTTCAAATGGAACAGCTTTATTTTCTTTTGCGATATCTAAAGATATATAATCTGTTAATTTTATTTTTATTTTGCTTGGATTTAAAATAATTCCTTTTTCCCCTACAATATCTCCAATTGCTTCGATAAGTTTAGTAGGATCGCATACATCTAATATATATAAAATATCTCCCAATTTTTTATTTGGATGTTCTTTTTGATATTGTAAAGCCTTTTCTATATCAATTTCTGTTACAATTCCTCTTTTTACAAGTTCAACTCCAATTGGCTGTTTTCTTCGTAATTCCATTTGTCTATGCCTCCCTTTCTTTTGTGTTCTTTTTTATTATACTATATTTATTTATTTTTGTATCAAAATTTTAAAAATTACTAAAAATTACTAATTTGCTAATGTATATGTAGTTTCTCTTGTTCTATTTCCTGCTTGAAATTTAACTTCTATTACATCCTTACCATTTTTTATGTTTCTTGTAAAAGTACAATTTGTTACACCATTTGCAATTTTCACTTGATTTCTATATATTCCTTTATTTTCTGGAATAAATGTATATTGTACTCCATTGTCAAAGGCCACATAATTTTGACCATCTTCTGTTGTTCCACAATCTAATATTTTTATATTTGAATGGTTTATTTCATCAGAGAAAAAGCTATTAAATTTAGTATATTCTATTATAGGATCTAAATTTTGTGTAGTATCATTGATATTACTGTAAAAAAACGTACTAATAATCGCTACCACTCCAACAACTATTGCCATTACAATTACATATATTGTTAACGAAATTAATGTAATACCTTTTTGTGATTTCATATTAAATTCCTTTCAATTTTGAATTATTTTAATAATAATCATTAATTACTATCTTTTGATAAAACTGTTGATAGTTCCACTGTTTGTGTTTTTCCTTTAAACATATATGAAATCTGAACTGTCACTTGTTTTACCAAATCTGAAATTTCATCTTCATTCCCATCGATATCAGTGTAGTCTTTTATTATTACTTTTTTATAAAAACCTGCAGTTTCAGTTTCTTCATCTTTATATGGATTGCCTCCATTATTCAAGCTAATAGTTTCTATTGGTTCAAAACCTGCATTTTTTATATTTTCTATTTCATCAACTGCTAAATATGTTGCTTCTGATTTTAATTCAACTTCCCTGGAAGAGCTGTTAAAATTATATATTAGTAGTGATATTAGTGAAACAAATATAAACAATACTATTACTGAAATTGCTATATCTATTCCTGTAAAACCTTTTTCACTTTTAATTTTCATCTTCTCATTCCTTTCAGCGGTGATATTAATATTTTAAACATAATAGCTATTTAAGAGTACTAATATCAATACAATTATATTGCTTGTTCCTAAATAAAAAGCTATACTTATTTGCTTTGCTATATAGTTATCAGATTTTATTTGCTTGTTTCTACCTTGTTTCATTTTGCATATAATCATATATATTGCAATTGCTAACAATACAAGTGCTAAGGTAATAGCAACAACAAGTTCACTTGTAAATATCACCATTGTTATTATCATTAATAGTATTCCTATTAGATAACTGTTTTTTGCTAATCTTTTTAATGTTATTGTATCTAACGTTAATATTATAATATATAGAATTAAATACATGGCATATCTATATATATTAGTTAAATCTACTATGCATAGATATATCATATACATAATAGATATTACTATCCCATATATTGAAACACTTTTTTCAACTTTTCTATTTTCTTTATCTATTCCAGCAATTAATATTATAAATGTTAAATATAAAACCACAAATGAGAAATCAACTATATGAAGTAAATTGAGTGTTTCAAATCTTATTCCTAGTAAAAATGCAAATACAACAAATAATGTTCCTGACAATATTTCTAATATAAAATATCTTGGTCTTATTTTTTCTTTACAATATCTGCATTTTCCTCTTAAAGCTATATAACTGATAATGGGAAATAAGTCTAATAATCCTAATTTGTGATTACAATTAGGACAATATGAATGGGTATGTATAATATCTTGTTTTTTTGGAATTCTATATACTGCTAATGTAAAAAAACTTCCGAATAAACTTCCTATTATAAATATTATTATGTATAAAAATATGTTCATTTTTCTTTCCTATCTTTATTCTTTCTATTTTATAGCCGTTTTTAAATTTAGCCATACACACGTTGTGTGCGTATGGCTATTTTTATATTTCTAATTAAGAACCTTGTTGTACTTGGCTAACTGATGTCATTTCCCAGTTAGTACCACTTTTAGTTACAGATCCTTCATTTACAGTTAATCCTACACTTGAATTTACTGTTATTGTTACTGATGTTCCTTGATTTACTTCTACTTCACATTTATCAGCTACTGGACCTAAATTGTTTTCTATAGTTTCTTTAGAATCAAAATCTACACCTGCTAATGCATTTGCAAATTGTGCACTTAATTCCATATTAACTCTTTCTACGACTTCTGCCTTTTCTGTTGCAGTGTCAGCTTCATTTGCTCTTGTTAGTATTCCATTTTGTCCTGTTAACATAGCTATTGATACTCCTGCTAAAATTAACAATACAATAATTGTAATTACTAAAGCAATTAATGTAATACCTTTATTATTTGTCATTTTATTTTCCTCCTAAATATTTTTTATGATGGCATATCTGCAGCATCTATTGTAGCTGGGTTTGTTGATGCATCTACATATCCTGTTATTGTGTCATAGTCACCTGTTCCTGTTATAGTTATTTTATTAGCACTAGTAAGCACTGCTGTAGCTTGACCTGCCAAATTTTTGTTTAAGTCTGATACATACTCAGCATCAAATGTAGTTCTTCCTGATAATGCATCTGCATAAACTGCATTTAATTCCATATTTATTCTTTCAACAACCTCTGCAACTGCTGTATCTTGTTTTGCTTCGTTTGCTCTTGTTAATATTCCATTTTGTCCTGTTAACATAGCAATTGAAACTCCTGCTAAAATTAATAAAACAATGATTGTTATAACAAGTGCTATTAAAGTAATACCTTTTTGCTCTCTCATGTTTCTTTCCCTCCTTTTCTTTTGATTTATATATTTATTGTACTATACTTATTTTTTATAAGTATAACGTTAATAACAAATTATTTTGTTCCTTTATCTTGAAAATATTGTCCACCAGATGTTGTACTATTTGCACTACTACTTGTACTTGTGTCTGAGTTACTAGAGCTACTATTACTGTTTGTACTATTCCCTGAAGAACTATTTCCACCAGTTGACGAACCATTAGTTGTTGTGTTTTCCCCGCTCGTTGCATAAGATGAAAATGGGTTTGCTTTTCCTGGTTGGTAGTCATTTATTCTTTCATAATTATTTAAATCTGTTGAATCAACTTCATATGTCATTATTATTTGACTATCATCTACATCTGACGAAGATGATAATTCTTGTTGTACCTCTTCTGGTGTAGTATAAGAAACTGGGTTAGGTACAGTTTTTGACATTGGAACATATTCATATAATAATATTCCTAATAATAATATTATGGCTAAGCATAACAATAATATAATAATTATTTCTTTTACAATATTTTTAGCCATGTTTTCCTCCTTATCAGTTTGTTATTGTGCACTATTTGTTGTGTTTGTAGAATTACTTGCGTTAGTTGTATTTGTTGAATTAGTTCCATTTGTAGTATTTTCTGTGTTACTTGTTGTAGTTGGAGTCGTTGATGTTATTTCTTTTATAGCTATATCTTTACATACAAATGTTGCTTGTAGGTTTGAATCCGAACCAGATGGTAGCATTTTAAATTCTTCTATTTTAAACCCTAATGTTTCATCATTTTCTATATCAGATATAAAATCTGTAATTGATATATAACTTCCATTAACTGTAAAATTCAAGTTATATGTGTTTTGTGTATTATTACTGCCTTTTGTTACATCCATTTTCATTGTTGCACCTTCATTAGTTGCATGATTTCCTAATTTAACCCACAATGTTTCTATTTCATATGTTTCGAGTTGTGCAACAGATTCAATATCATTTGTTGAACTAACAGCTGTCATTTCTTCATATTCTTGTTTTGTTTCTTGTAATTGTTTACTGTTATTTTCTACATCTTTTACTGCTTGTCCAAAATCTTTCTGAGCTAATTTACTTGCTTCTTGTATCTTTTCATCCAATTCTACACTTCTGCTTTGAATTTCTTTTATTCCAAGTATTTCTAATTTTCCTATTTCAACTCCATTTATTGCAACTATTCCCGCTAATGCCAGTAAAAGAGCAATCAAAATTAATATTAATAATTTTTTCATGGTAAATCTCCTTCTATTTTTACAGTAACAACATTATTATCTTTTTGTCCTGCTGTTGAAATCACATTTGTTAAAATAACATCATTTTTCATTTTAGCTACTAAGTATCCTAATTGTTCATATTTATCAGATTGTGCATTTATTTCAATATGTGTGTCTGTAGTATTTTCAATTGATGTTAATTGAACACTTGCTGGTATAACAGACATTATTTGATTTAGCAAATTAGGTATTGCATTTCTTGTCCTATTTCTATCTGATAATCTATCATTTGCTTCTTGTAAATTATTTATCATTGTTGTATATTCATTGGTTTTTGATTTTATTTTTTCATTATCACTATTTGCTAATTGTATTTGTTCATTTGTAGAAGTTATTGACTCATTTGCCTCGTCTTCTTTTTCATTAATTTGATTTGATAATAATACTGAAAAGCAACTGTATATTATAACTAAAATAAGTAATGCAGAAGCTATACGAATTAATCCAATTTCAGTTTTATCTAGTTTTTGTCCTAAATCCCATGTTAATAATCCGCCTAAATATTTTCTTTCCTTTTTAGTTTTATCTGGATTAACTTCTATTTTTAGCCAACTAGGAATTTTATCTGCAAATGTTGTTTTTTTAAAATTCATTCCAGAAATTCCTTCATCCAAACCCATCAGTGCTAATGATATTGCAGAATTAACTTCAATATAATCTTTTATGTTTATCTCTCTAGTTCCTTCTACAAAATATGGTCTTAAAATTTCACAATCTATATCATCTAAATATTCTTGGAAATATAAATCAACATTATTTATTAAAGAAGCCGTTCCTGTAATATAAATTTTGTTTATTTTTTCTGTATTAGTATCAATTATCTTTCTGATTTTACCAACTATATTATATAATGTTGGCATTATATCTTCTAAATAACTTGATTGTTCTTCTTGCAATTCCATTCCTTCTGACGTGTAAATTGTTGTATTTTTACATATTTCATATGATTTAGAGTACGAGTTTTCTTTTAAGTTTATTTTAGATAAAAATTCACCTGAACCTTGTTCGATTTTATCAATATTGTATATTTTATTATCTATTATTGTAGTTATTGTTGTTTCGTTTTCTATGTTTACTATTAGTGCATTTTGTTTTTCTTCTGTGTTTAGTAAGTTTGATATAGACATAGATATTGGAGAAATATTCACTAATCTGTAATTTTCAAACAACTGTGAATTTTTATTTAATTCTATTTTATTTTCTGCTATATGAATTACTTTTATTTTTTCTTTATCGTTTGGATAGTCAACTACTGCATATCTACTTTCAAAAACATTAGGATTGTATCCTTTATCAGCACAAAATGAGTCAAACTCTGTTTTTATCGCTTTTTGCAAATCATTTTTTGAAAGTAATGCGAACATATCAAAATAATTGTACATTTCTTCTGATAAATTAATACTTATTGGAGTTTTTTGACTATATGTTTCTTCTATAACTTGATCTATCGCTTGTCCTAACTTTTCATAAAATTTAACTCCAAAAGATTCTACTTTCAAATTGTCATGTTCTTTTGAAATTTTAGCATATTTAATTAAATTTTCTTCTATATATAGACCTAAGCAATTTGACATTTTTTTCTCCTTCTTCTACTTTTATATTTTTATGTTTTGCTTTTTTTTTTTAAGAATACTTGAATATTTTTCTTGTATATTTTTATCATACATTTTTAACATTTAGATTCACTTCTATTTTATATTTTTATAGCAAAAAGTCAATATTTTTAATGCAAATGTAATGCAAATGTAATATTGTTGTAATAATTGTTTTTTTGTTGATTTTTAAAGCTTTTTGTTTTTTAATTTACAAATAAAAAATCCATCAGTTTTATCATTTTGGTAAACCTGTAAATATTTACTATTATTTTTATATTTTTCAAAGAATTCTTTATTTTGTATTTTTTCATTTTCTTTAATATTTATTTTTTCAGTAATAAAGTTTTCATGTTCTTTTATAAATTCATCTATTATATTTTCATTTTCTTCTTTCAAAATACTGCAGGTTGAGTAGACAAGTTCTCCACCTTTTTTCAAATATTGTGAACAATTTTCTAGTATCTGTTTTTGAGTTTTTGTAATTTCATTAATGTCTTTTTTATTTTTTTGCCATTTTATATCTGGTTTTCTTTTAAAAACTCCTAGTCCCAAACACGGTACATCTAATAAAATTTTATCAAATTTTTCTTTATAATTTTCATTATATATTGTTGCATCATTTACTCCGGTTTCTATATTTGTAATCCCTAATCTTTTAGCATTATTTTCTACTAATTTTGTTCTATGTTCATGAATATCCCATGCTTCTATTTTCCCCTGATTTTCCATCATCTCTGCCAAATACGTTGTTTTTCCCCCTGGACTGCTACATGCATCTAATATTACATCTGTTTTCTTAGGTTCTAGTATAATTGGGATTAATCCAGCTGTTTCATCTTGTATTGTAAAAAGGCCTTCTCTGAACTCTTCCATATTCTCTATATTTTTTGCATTTTCTACTATTAGAAAATCTTTTAATAATCCCTGTTTTATTTTTATATCTTTTTCTTCTAGTCTTTTTATAAAATCTTTTTTAGTAATTTTATCTTTCAAATTTTGTTCATTATTTTTTATTTTCAAATTATTTATTCTTATTGATAAATGTGGTCTTAAATTAGAATTAATAGCTATTTCTTCTACTTTTTTTATGTCTCCTAATTGTTTTGCTAGTTCTTCTATAATCCATATAGGCATTGAATTTGTAATAGAAATTCTCTGAATATCATCTTTTATCTGATAAAAATCTTCGTAATCTTTTTTAGTTATTTTTCTCAATATTGCATTAACAAAATTACTACTTGATTTGTGACCATATCTTTTAGCAAGATTAACACTTTCATTGACTGCCGCTGATTTTGGAATTTTATCTAAAAATACAATTTGGTATATTCCCATTCTTAAAATATTTAAAATCCAAGTTGAAATTTTTTTCAATTTTATTTTAGAATATTTCTTTATTATTTCATCTAATGTAAGTCTCCAAGTGGTTGTTCCGTATATTATTTCTGATATTAGTCCAATATCTTTATTTGTTAATTCTTTTTTATTTTGATTTATCATTTCATTTAGTGCAATATTTGAATATGCTTTTTCTTTGTCTATTTTATATAAAATTTTCAATGCTAGTTCTCTTGTTTTATCTATCATTATTTTCCCCTTTTTTCCTTTCTTTTATTTACTATTTTGATTATATATTTTTTTGTATAAAATTTCTATATTTTTTGTATATTTTTTCTAAGTTGTGGAAAAGATAATTTTAAAAGTTTAATGTCGCATTTGGGACGTTTCCTTTTGAGACATTTTGTCTGTTTTGGGACACATCTTATTTGGGCATGTTGAAAGGATGATTAAAAGTGGATATTAAAAAACATTTAATTATTACAGGTAATTCTACTGTATCTTGGAAAGATGCAATTGTAAAAGCTATAACTGAAGCTTCTAAAACTATTGATTATCTATCAGAGGTTAAAATTATTGAGCAAAGAGCTAATATTGATGGTAATAAGATTTCTGAATATTTTGTTGATTTAGATATTAGTTTTATTGTTGATTTAAATCGAAAAAATCATTTAGGCGGAAGAGTTGAAAAATAATTACAATTTTGGCAAAGAAAGGAAGGTTTTAATTCATGGATCCATTAGAGACAAAACAAACTTATCAAAAGTATGTAGATAAAAAATCTCCTAATTCTCCTATTTTAAAAAACTGTTTTAATGCCTTTTGGGTTCGGAGGTTTAATATGCAGTATTGGACAAATAATTCTTAATATATGTAAAGAAAGAGGGTTTGATACTGCAACTTCTGGTACTATCGTTTCTATTTTATTAATTGGAATTTCTGCTTTTCTTACAGGTTTGAATCTTTTTAATAAAATAGGAAAATTTGCAGGTGCTGGTTCTCTAATTCCTATTACAGGTTTTGCAAATTCAATAGTATCACCTGCAATGGAATATAAATCTGAAGGTTATGTTATGGGCGTTGGTGGTAAAATGTTTACTGTTGCAGGTCCAGTACTGGTTTTTGGTATTTCTGCTTCAATATTAGTTGGCATTATTTATCTTATATTTAATACTCAAAATGTTACACTTGTCTAATGTCCATTTTGGGACATTTCTGTTTGGACATTTTTGTCCTTTTAGGGACACATCTTATTTATTTTAGAGGTGATTTTTTTGAAAAAAATTGGGAATCAATCAATTTGTTTTGATAATCCCCCAACAATTCTTGAATGCGCATCTATTGTTGGTCCAAAAGAGGCTCAAGGACCACTTGCAAAATACTTTGACCAAACTTTAGATGATGAATTTTGGGGAGAAAAGACATGGGAAAAGGCTGAAAGTAAAATTATAAAAGAAACTGTTAATACTGTAATATCTAAATCTGGGGTTCCTAGTAACAAAATCGACTGTATGTTTGCAGGAGATTTATTAAACCAATGTATTTCTTCAAGTTTTGGTTTAAGAGAATTAAACATTCCATTTTTTGGAGTATTTGGTGCTTGTTCTACATTTGTAGAATCTATGTCATTAGGTGCAATTTGTGCTGAGAGTTTTGCTGAAAATGTATTGTGTGCTACATCCAGTCATTTTTGTAGTGCAGAAAAGCAATTTCGTTTTCCATTAGAATTAGGTAATCAAAGACCTCAAACAAGTCAGTGGACTGTTACTGGTTCTGGTGCAGTTATTTTAACGAAAAGTGGAAATGGTCCATATATTACACATATTACACCTGGTAAAATTGTTGACATGGGCATTAAAGATGGAAATAACATGGGTGCTGCTATGGCTCCTGCTTTTGCTGATACTTTAATTGCTCATTTTGAGGATACTGGAAGAAATCCAAGTTATTATGATGCTATTATTAGTGGTGATTTAGGTTATGTTGGAAAAGATATTGTTATAGATATTTTAAAATCTAAAGGTTATAATATTAAGTCAAATTATAATGACTGCGGAGTTTTAATATTTGATAAAAGCTCGCAAGATACTCATAGCGGTGGTAGCGGTTGTGCATGTTGTGGTACTGTTTTTTCTGGATATTTCTTTAAACAATTAAAAGAAAGAAAAATTAAGAAAATGTTATTAATTGCAACTGGTGCATTAATGAATTCCACAACTTCTCAACAAGGTGAAAGCATACCTGGAATTGCGCATGCAATTAGCATAGAAGTTTAACAGGGATTAGGGGACGTTCTTTTAATCCCTCTTGCTGGGATTAAGGGACAGTCCTTTAGTCTAGCATTTAAAGAAAGGATTTGTTATTATGGATATTAATTGGGCTAATGTTTTTGATTGGACAGTATTATTAAAATGTTTTGTTACTGCTGGAATTATTTGTGTAATTGGTCAAATTTTAATTGATAAAACTAAATTAACACCTGCTAAGATTTTGGTTATTTTTGTGACAACTGGAGCTATTTTAGGAGGGCTTGGTGTTTATCAATATTTGGTTGATTTTGCAGGAGCTGGTGCTACTGTTCCTTTAACTGGTTTTGGCTATAACTTGGCTAAAGGTGCTATTGAAGCTGTTCAACAGATGGGGCTAGTCGGTGCTTTTGTTGGTGGCGTTAAGGCTGCTGCAGGTGGTATTGCTGCTGCTGTATTTTTTGGATATTTAGCCGCACTTATTTCTAAACCAAAAATGAAAAAGCAGTAATTTTGAGCAAAAAAATAGAGCTATTCATTTTATAATTTATTCTTTATAAAATAACATAGCTTTATTTTTATTTCTAAAATTTAATATTCGTTTTAGCTATTCCTAACTATATTAATAATTTATGCTTTTTTAGCTATTTCAGCTATTTCTGTAAATGCTTTTGGATCAGTTACAGCTATTTCAGCTAGCATTTTTCTGTTAATTGTAACATTTGCTTTTTTTAATCCTGCTATCATTTTGCTATATGTTATACCATTCATTCTTGCTGCTGCATTTATTCTTGCTATCCATAATTTTCTAAAATTACTTTTTTTATCTTTTCTTCCAACATATGCATATGATAAAGATTTCATAACTGCTTGGTTTGCATTTCTAAATCTATAATGTTTTGCACCATAGTATCCTTTTGCTTGTTTTAATACTTTTTTATGTCTTGCTCTTGTTGTTCTTGCTGTTTTTACTCTTGCCATTTATATTCCCTCCTCTTTTTCTATTGACAAGGGACACTCTTTTACCACAAGGTATTCCCACTCTGCCTAAAGAGTTTCCCTTCCCATTGTGAATAAATGATTCTCCCTTAATTTTATTATTTTTTAATTTCCATAAGGTAATAGTTTTTTGATTGTATTTTCACATGTTTTATCTGCATAAGCATTTTGAATTTTTCCTGATTTTTTTTGTCTACTTGTTTTGTTTGCAAGTAAATGTCTTCTGTTTGATTTTGTTCTTTTAACTTTACCTGTTGCTGTTAATGAATATCTTTTTTTAGCAGCTTTGTTTGTTTTTAATTTTGGCATAGTTATTCGCTCCTTTCGTTTTATAACTTTATATTAACAGATTAAATTGTTTTAATATTTTCATATTATCAATTATTTTTCTGTTTTTTTAGCTAAAATTGTAAACATATTTCTACCTTCTAATTTTGGTGCTTTTTCTACATTCGCAACATCTTCTAATGCTGAGATAAATTTATTTAAAACGTTTTCTCCTGCTTTTGAGTTGTTTACTTCTCTTCCTCTAAAGCGTACTGTAATTTTTACTTTGTTTCCGTCTTCAATAAACTTTCTTGCATTTTTTGCTTTGAATCCAAAATCATGTTCTTCAATATTTGGAGTTACTCTTATTTCTTTCACTTCAAGAACTTTTTGTTTTTTCTTAGCTTCTTTTTCTTTTTTTGCTTGCTCAAATTTGTATTTTCCATAGTTCATTATTTTGCAAACTGGTGGATTAGAATTTGGCGCTACTAACACTAAGTCTAAGTTCTTATCTTCTGCTTTTGATAAAGCTTCTTGAAATGATACAACTCCTAATTTTTCTCCTGTTTCTCCAATTAGTTGCACTTCTTTTGCTCTGATTTGTCTGTTGATTGGTAATTCCTGTTTTATATAAAACACCTCCAATAAATTAAAAAATTTGACTTTTGTTACAAGTCAAATTCAAAATACTATAGTAGATAGTTATGATTTTCTATATACTAAAATATTTAATTTCTAACCTTTTTCTTCTTAAGATAAGGTGAGAAGCTTGACTTCTTCTTGTAACGATAAATATTATACACTATCCTTTTGCTATTTGTCAAGCGTTTTTTGGATTTTTTTCCTCTGTTTAAGGACTGTCCCCTAATCCCAATAGGAGGGATTGAAAGAACGTCCCCCAATCCCTCTTATTTTGTTATCCATTTTACTAAGTCTAAGTTTGCTGGTTCTAGTAGCATCTCATGTTTTGGCATTACACGGAATGTATAACCATAATTTCCACCTGTTGTTAATTCAATTTTTGCCGTGAAATAATATTTTTTGTTTTCTTCATCTTGATCTTCTAATTTCATAGGTATTATAGATACATCTTCTACAATTCCATTTTCTAATATTTTTCCATAATATACTTCTACAGTTACATTTTCTACATCAATATTTGGTAACTCTACTTCACAGCTTACATCAATGTTATTTCCAGCGTCAATTGTTATATTGTCTAAATTGTTCGTCTGCGTGATTTTTATATCTTTCCAATTAATATATAAGTCTTTTTTCCATGAGTTAAATGCTGCTACATTATCCATATTTTCGTAATATTTTTTAGTTAGATTACATAGTGGTATATAATATTGATTTGTGTAATCTACCAACATTCTTGATGTGCTATATTTTCCTCCTGTTGTTATTATTGAATTTTTCATTATTTCTAGCCATTTTTTAGATATTCCATTTTTATCTTTTTCATAATATGTTGGGATTATTTTTTCTTCTAATGTATGATACATACTTTGGCTATCTGCTACGTCTTGTGCTTCGTATGAATCATATTCTGCGTTTGTTCCAATTGTCCATCCATTAGTTTGTGTATATCCTTCAGCCCACCATCCATCAAGTACACTAAAGTTTATTACTCCATTTACTGATGCTTTTTGTCCTGATGTTCCTGATGCTTCCATTGGTCTTCTTGGATTATTTAACCACACATCTACACCACTAATTAAATATCTTGACATTGCTATATTATAGTTTTCTAATAAAAAGATTTTTCCTTTGAATTGTGGCATCATTGATACTTCATGTATATATTTTATTAAATCTTGTCCTTCTTTATCTGCTGGGTGTGCCTTTCCTGCAAATATTATTTGTACTGGTCTTTCACTATTATTTAATATTTCTGTAATTCTTTCTAAATCTTTAAATATTAATGTTGCTCTTTTATATGTTGCAAATCTTCTTGCAAATCCTATTGTTAGAGCATCTGGATTTAATTTTGAAATAATTTCATTTATTTCTTCATATCCATATCCACAACGTCTTAGTCTTTCCATAGTGCTTTCTTTAACTAATCTTATTAATTTTTTCTTTTGGGCAACATGTACACTCCATAATTTTTCATCTGGAATGTTTCTGATTTTTTCCCACACATGATTTTGATGAATATTATCTTGCCAATATGGTATTAAATATTTGTTGTATAATTCTTTCATTCTTGGTGCAAGCCATGAACATGTGTGAATTCCATTTGTTACATATCCAATTGGTGATTCATTTGCTGCAATGTTTGGCCATACTTCACTAAATAGCTCTCTTGAAACAGCTCCATGTAATTTACTTACCCCATTTTTCTTTCCAGCTATTTTTAATGCTAATATACCCATATTAAATCCTTCTTCTAAGTCTGGTCCTGGTTTCATTCCTAGTTTTAAGAATTCTTCTCTTGAAAGTCCTAATCTTGGCCAGAAATCTTTGAAGTATTTTTCAACTAATGCAATTGGGAATATGTCATTTCCTGCTGGTACTGGTGTATGTGTTGTAAATACAGTTTTTGAACTTGCTATGTCTTTTGCCATATCAAAAGATATTTGTTTTTCTTTTATTAAGTTTTTAATTACTTCTAAATTTAAGAATGCTGAATGTCCTTCATTCATATGATATACTGTTGGGTTTAGGTGTAGATATTTTGTTAGTAATTCTACTCCACCTTGTCCTAAAACAATTTCTTGTCTTATTCTCATTTCTTGGTCTCCACCATATAATTGCAATGTTACATTTCTATCTTCTTGATGGTTTTTATCAATATCTGAATCTAATAGATATAGCTTTACTCTTCCTACATTTATTTGCCATACTTTTAGGTATAGTCTTCTTTTTGGAAATTTAACAAATATAGTTAAATCTTCACCTTTATCATCTTTTACTGGATTTATTGGTAAATCATATAGATCTATTCCATTATTTTCTGTTTCTTGTATTCCATATCCATTTATTTTTTGTTTGAAGTATCCTTGTTTATATAGTAAACCTACTCCAACTAATGGGATTCCTAAATCACTTGCAGATTTTAAATGGTCACCAGATAAAATACCTAATCCTCCTGAATAGATTGGTATTGTTTGGTCTAGTCCATATTCTGCTGAAAAGTATGCAATTAGGTCTTTCTTGTTTTCTGGATATTTGCTTGAGAACCATGTACTTTTACTATTCATATATCCTTCATAATGGTCAACTACTTTGTCATATTCTTTTAAGAAGGTTATATCTTTTGCTGCTAATTCTAGTCTTTCTTGTGATACATGTTTTAAAAATTTGATTGGGTTTTTGCTTGATTGTTCCCATAAATCTCTATCGATTTTTTGGAATAGTCTTAGGAATTCTGTATTCCATGACCACCATAAGTTATTTGATATTTCTGATAGTTTTTCTATTCTTTTTGGTAATTGTGGGTTTACTGTTATTCTATTAAATACGTACATTTTCTTTTGTTCCTCCTTTGTTTTTTATCTATTTATTTTTTGTGTTTTTTATTTCTTTTGCTTTTGATATTTATATTATCTATTAAATGATTACATTTGTCAAATGTTTTTGAGAATTTATTTTTGTTTTGCCGCTTGAAACATTATGTTGAATGTGTTATTATAGTCTAAATGTAACTTGTTAATAAGTTTTCAAGTCCATATAAATATATGGCAGAAAGAGGTATTATGGAGAAATTAATAATCTTAAAACCACTTACTGATAATGTTGTACGTGTATGTTTTACTTTTTCTGATGCAACTTCTTTTGAGATGATTTTTTATTATACTTTTTTACCATCTACAGAGAATGTGAAAATAGCACGTCTAGTTTTCAAAAAAGATTTATTTCTCTATTTAAATTTATCAGAGCAGGATAAACAAGAAATTTTGAATCTTCTTGGATGTCCTATTGAAATAACTGATAATTAATTAATTTAATCTGTTAAAGGCATGCTAATTATTTCACATATTGAAACATTTACATACCTTTAATTTTATATTTATATAATTCTATTTAAAAAATTCTCAATATATCATTATATGAAACATAAAGTGATAATGCAATCAAAATCGAAAAACCTAATAATTGTATATTTATCTCTGTTTCTTGTTTTAGCGGTTTTCTTCTAATTGCTTCAATAAGTAGTATTAATAGCTTCCCACCATCTAGTGCTGGAATTGGTAATAGATTTGTAACTCCAAGAGATAGTGAAATCAAAGCCATCATTTGGAAGAACTCTCTAACTCCACCTGTTTTTGCAATTACTTCTGAAATTCCAACAGGTCCCATCATTTGATCAACTCCAACTCGACCTGTAAATAATTGTTTAATGCTATCTACTATTGAACTTAAAAACTCTGCTGTTTGCATTCCACCATTTATACATCTATTCCAGAATGTATCTGGTGCTTGACTTAAGTTTACTCCTAAATAATATGTTGAATAATAATCTGGTGTTAATTCTATTTCTATTTGCTCACCATTTCTTTCTATTGTCAATAACATCGTATTTAAACCTTTTTCATTAATTGCTTCAACTGCTTTATTAGGATCTCCATTTATTTCTACATCATTTACTTTGATTAATCTATCATTTGCTTGTATTCCACTTTTTTCACTACTACTTCCTTTTTCCACTGTAACAATTTTTGCATTATCATCTAAATAAATACCTGTTGACTTTACTGGTACTTCTGTTGGTTTTGTAGTATATTCTAAAATTTCTCCATTTCTATTTACTTTTATATTAATTTCTTCTCCATTAGAGTTTGATACTAGTTTATTTATATCTTTTTGACTTTTTACTTCTTCGCCATTAATTTCTATTATCTCATCTCCACTTTGTATTCCAACTTGCTCAGCAGCATAACCATCTATTGTACTTGCTACTTTATTTGATATATATGTTCCACTTGTTGCAATTAAAGCAAAATATACAATTATCGCAAATACTATATTAACAGTTGCACCAGCTACTACAATTGCCATTCTTTTTGGAATGCTAGCTTTTGAAAATGACCTATCATCTTCTGACCTTTCGTCTTCTCCTTCCATGCTTACAAATCCACCTAAAGGTATAAGTCGTAAAGCATACTTCGTCTCTTTTCCTTGTTTTTTCCATATTACAGGTCCAAAACCTATTGCAAATTCATTTACTTTTACTTTACAAAGTTTTGCAACTGTAAAATGTCCTGCTTCATGGATTAAAATTAAAAATCCTAATAATATAATTATTTTAATTGCCGCAATTAAAAATGAAATCAATTTTTTCTCCTTTCAATCAGGGATTAGGGGACGGTCCTAAAAATCCCGTTTTTCAGGGATTTTGGGGACGGACCATTATAACTTTTTGGATAATATTTTAGTAATTAATTAAATAATTTATGAGTTTCGAATGTGAATGGAATTATAGTAGAAATTCTTTACTTGTAAAATAGGAGAATCTCAAACTCGCTTTGAGAGGTGCCTATTTTACAAGTTTAGAATTTATCTATAATGTAATGTTAGCCGAGAAATGAAATAAATTATTTAATTAATTACTATTTATATTCTATTATAAGTTATAGGTCCGTCCCCTGTTCCCTGCTTTTAGGGATTTTTAGGACCGTCCCCTAATCCCTTTTATAGTAGTGTAAAAAATGCATATGCAAATGGTGCTAAGAATATTAAACTATCTATTCTATCTAACATTCCACCATGTCCTGGTATAAGATTACTATAATCTTTTATATCTACATATCTTTTAATACTTGATGCTGCAAAGTCTCCTATTTGTCCGATCAAGCTAAGTATTAATCCTATCACAGCTATGAATCCATAAGAATAATCTGTTCCCCAGAATGTATTTGCTACATATGTGTACAATAACATTAGTAGTATCGCCCCAACTGTTCCTGCTATACATCCTTCTATTGATTTTTTAGGACTTACTTTACTAAATTTGTGTTTTCCAAAATGTTTTCCTATGAAATATGCAAATACATCAGTTCCCCAAGCTGCAAGTATTGCATACCATATTAATATTTTTCCATTTTCCATTCCATCTATGAATGCAACAAACATCATGAAAAATACTACATAAAATATTCCTAAAAAGGTATATGCTATATCTTTAAATGAAGTTTTCATATCTGTTGCTATTACTTGTGCAAATAATATTAATAAAATTGTTGGTACTGAAAGTGTTACTACCATACTTAATGCTTCTTTTGGTACAAGATGTATTATTGCTATACTAAAACAGCTTAGATATCCTACCCATCTTACAGGATTTGATACTTTTTGTACTGCATTAAAATATTCGTTCATTGCAAGTAATGCTATTATTGCTAATGCTATATCTACTACATATTTATTCCCTATTAATAAAATTATTAATACTAATGGAAATCCTAATAGTCCAGAGGTTATTCTTTTTATATCCATGTTTCTCTCCTTTAATTTGCTCCAAATTTTCTTGTTCTTTTTTGATATTCTATTATTGCATTATCTAAATCTTCTTCAGTAAAATCAGGCCAATTCTTTTGTACAAATAGTAATTCTGAATATACTGATTGCCATGGCAAGAAATTGCTTAATCTTAATTCTCCACTTGTTCTAATTACTAAGTCTGGATCCGGTTCATTTTTCGTGTATAGATGCTCTGATATCATTTCTTCATTTATTTCATTTGCTCTGATTTCTCCTTTTTCAAGCAATTCCGCAATTTCTTTTACTGCTCTTACAATTTCATCTCTTCCACCATAATTTAATGCAATATTGAATGTTACTCCTGTATTATCTTTTGTTCTTTCCATACATTTTATAATACTTTTTTGCATTCCTTCTGAAAGTGCAGATATATCTCCTAATATTTTTACTCTAATATTTTCTGTATCTGCTCTTTTTGAGTAATCATCTAGATAACTTTGTAATAATATCATTAATGCTTTTACTTCATCTTCTGTTCTTTTCCAATTTTCTGTTGAAAAGGCATATACTGTAATATATTCTAGTCCTATTTTATTTGCATATCTTACTATCTTTTCAAGTGTTTTTGCACCTTCTTTATGTCCAAAACTTGCTGGTTTTCCTTGTGTTTTTGCCCATCTTCTATTTCCATCCATTATAATTGCAATATGTCTGGGCATATAATTTTTATCAAAATCCATTTGTGCTTACATTCCTTTCTAAAATCTATATCTCTGTGGTTGGGAAAGAATTAAATTTTGACTAGGAAAACAAGTTTGAAATTTATGAGGCGTACTTTTTGTACGTTGATTAAATTTCAAATGAAGTTTGACGACGTCAAAATTGTAATTATTTTCCAAGTATTTCATTTATTTCTATTTTGAATATATATAGCTAAACCTCTTAGAAAGTCCGCTTTTTCTCCATATTCTTCTAATTCTCTTATTGCCTCTTTTGTTATTTGTGTTAATATTTCTTTTGACTTTTCTAGTCCGTATTGTGATACATATGTACATTTTTCTAGCTCTTTATCGTTTCCAACTGGTTTTCCTAAAATTTCTTCATTTCCTTCTTCAGATAGTATATCATCTTTAATTTGGAATGCTAAACCAATCTTTTCAGCATAATTTGTTAGTTTATTTATATCTTTCTCGCTTGCATTTGCAAGTATTGCTCCCATTCTAACACATAGTTTTAATAATGCTCCTGTTTTATTCTTGTGAATATATTCTAATGTCTCTGTTGAAATCTTCTTTCCTTCTAGCTCTGTATCTATATATTCTCCTGCAATCATTCTATCAACTGCTCCGTGAAAATTCTTGGAAAACTCTTATCTTATTTTGCAATTCTTTTTCATTAATATTTGCTTCTGTTTGCTTTTTCAAAGTTTTATTTAAGTCTTCACTTATAACCATATATGCATAATTTAATAAGCCATCACCTGCTAGAATGGCAGTTGCCTCATTGAATTTTTTATGGTTTGTTGGCTTTCCATGTCTAAAATCATCATTATCAATTCCTGGTAAATCATCATGAATTAGCGAAAAATTATGTACCATTTCAATTGCAATTGCATATGGCATACAAGTATCAATTTCTTCATCAAATAACTTAAATGTTGATAATACCAAAATAGGTCTTAAACGTTTTCCTCCTGCCATTAAGCTATACTCCATAGCATCATTTAAAACCTTTTCATGGCAATTACTTTTTCTTAAATATTTTTCTAACTCTTCATTTATCTTATTTTGATATTCTTTTAGTTCTTCTTTAAATTCCATTTTCTTCTCTCCTGAGAATTTTTTAATTTTAATTAAATTAGATAGATTTCTATCTAGATTGGAAAAGAATTAAATTTTGGCTATGAAAACGAGTTTGCAACTGTGCACAGCCAAAATTATAATTATCTTTTAATCTTTCTAAACAGACATTACTTCTTTCTCTTTATTTTCCAATATTTTATCAATTTCTTCAATACTTTTATCTGTAATTTTTTGAATTTCATTTTCAGCTTGTTTCAATTCATCCTCAGTAATATCTCCGTCTTTTTGCTCTCTTTTAGCTTCGTCTATTCCTTCTCTTCTTATTGCTCTAACTGCAACTTTTGCTTCTTCAGCCATTTTACGAACATCTTTTACTATTTCTTTTCTTCTCTCTTCATTTAATTCAGGAAAAGCTAGTCTTATTACTTTTCCATCATTGTTTGGGTTTATTCCAATTTCTGATGCTAAAATTGCTTTTTCTATTTCTTTCAAGATACTTGCATCCCATGGTTGAATTACAATTAACCTTGCTTCTGGAACTGAAATTCCTGCTACTTGGTTTATTGGTGTTGGTGTTCCATAATAGTCTATTTTTACCTTATTTAAAATTGCTGGGTTAGCTCTACCAGCTCTTACTTCTGCTAGTCTTTCACTATATACACTTATTGATTTTTCCATTTTTTCTTTTAAATTTGTATAATCCATTCTAATCTCTCCTCTTTGTATCAAATTCATTTCTTATTGTATAGGAAAAATCTGATTTTTTATTTACCTTATTTGAGATTTTTCCGTATACAAAAAGGTTAATTTACTTTTGTAAGTGCAATAATTGCAAAGCAATTTTGCACATCTGAACATCGAAATCTTTGATTTCGTTTATGTTCAATTACCTTACTATTGTTCCTATCTTCTCACCCTTTATAGCTTTTACTATATTCTCTGGTTTTGCTATTTCAAATACTAATAAAGGCATATCATTATCTCTACACATTGCTGTTGCTGTTGAATCCATAACTTTCAAATCCTTTTCCAAAACTTCCATATATGATATTTCATCATATTTTGTAGCTGATGGATCTATTTTTGGATCTGCTGAATATACTCCATCTACTGTTTTTCCAAGTAATATTATTTCTGCTTTTATTTCTATTGCTCTTAATACTGCTGCTGTATCTGTTGTAAAATATGGATGTCCTGTACCACATGCAAATATTACTACTCTTCCTCTATTTAAGTGTTTTTCTGCTTTTCTTTGTATAAATGGTTCTGCTATTTCTCTCATTTCTATTGATGTTTGTACTCTTGAATATATTCCTCTTGCTTCTAATGCATCTTGAAGTGCTAATCCATTCATTGCTGTCGCAAGCATTCCCATGTAGTCTGCTGTTGTTCTTTCCATTTGATGCCCGTTTCTTCCTCTCCAAAAGTTTCCTCCTCCAACTACTACTGCTACTTGTACTCCCATATTTACTATTTCTTTTATTTTATCACATATTTTTCCTACTGTTTCTACATCTACTCCTGTCTTTTGTTCTCCTGCTAATGCTTCTCCACTTAATTTTAGTAATACCCTTTTGTATTTTACTTCTGACAATTTTTCCACTCTCCTATCATTTTTTATTCTTTGTTGCCTTTTATTTTTCGCTAGTGTTATTCTATCATATATGTAAAAAAAAATATACCATTTTTGGTATATTTCTTAATTTTTTATTAAATTTTTTATTTAAATTCCTGCTTGTTTTCTAACTTCTTCAGCAAAGTTTTCTTCTTTTTTCTCGATTCCTTCGCCTTTTTCAAATCTTGCAAATTCAACTACTTCTGCGTCATTTTCTTTTAATACTTGTGATACTTTTTTGTTTGGATCTTTAACGAATGCTTGGTCTACTAAGCATATTTCACTAAAGAATTTTCCAATTCTTCCTTGTACTATTTTTTCTGCTATTGCTTCTGGTTTTCCTTCATTCATTGTTTGTATTTTTAATATTTCTTTTTCTTTTTCTACTCTTTCTGCTGGAACTGATTGCTCATTTAAATATTCTGGTCTTGCTGCTGCAATTTGCATACAAATGTCTTTTGCAACTTCTGGATTTCCTTTTTTCATATTTACTAAAACTGCTATTTTTCCATCTCCATGGATGTATTTTTCAACTAATCCTTCAGATTCAAATCTTGCAAATCTTCTTATAGTCATATTTTCTCCAATTGTAGCTATTTTTTCAATTAATACTTCATTTACAGTTTTTCCTGGTACTTCAATTGAATCTTGTGCTAATAGTTCTTCAACATCTTTTGGATTTTTTTCTACTATTTGTTTTGCAACATTCATAACAAATGTTTTAAATTCTTCATTTTTTGCTACGAAATCTGTTTCTGAATTAACTTCTACAATTGCTCCTACTTTTCCATCTTCTGAAACATATGCTTCAACTAATCCTTCTGCTGCAATTCTTCCAGATTTTTTAGCTGCTTTTGCTATTCCTCTTTCACGTAATAATTCAATTGCTTTTTCCATATCTCCATCTGTTTCTGTTAAAACTTTTTTGCAGTCCATCATACCTGCACCTGTTTTTTCTCTTAGTTCTTTAACTAAACTTGCTGTAACCATCTAAAATTCCTCCTTTTATTTTAAGATAAGGGACACTTTTTATTTTTTATCAATTTATTAGGAAATACAATTCCTATGTAAAAAATGCCCCTTTCTCTTATTAATTACTCTATTTTATTTTTTAAAAACTACAATCTAGTTGGAAAAGAATTAAATTTTGGCAAGGAAAATTTTATTTAAAAGGCAAGGGTGCATACTTTTTGTATGTAACCGCGTTTTAAATGAAATTTGACGTAGCCAAAATTGTAATTATTTTTCAGCTTTTTCTTCTTCTGATGTTTCAACAACTTCCTCAATACTTGTAGGTTCTTCTGTTTCAACTTCTTGTTCTTCAGCTTCTGCTTCAGGTTCAAAACTTTCTCCTTGTTTTCCTTCAATAACTGCGTTTGCTATAACATCTGCAATTAAGCTAACTGCTCTTATAGCGTCGTCATTTCCTGGAATTGGGTAATCTACTTCTTCTGGATTACAGTTTGTATCTACTAATCCTACTACTGGAATTCCTAATTTTTTAGCTTCTAATACTGCTATTCTTTCTTTTTTAGGATCTACTAAGAAAATAACTCCTGGTAATTTATCCATTTCTTTGATTCCACCTAAGTTTCTTTCTAGTTTTTCCATTTCTTTTTTAAGTAAGATTACTTCTTTTTTAGGTAATACATCAAATGTTCCATCTTCTGCCATTGTTTCTAAGTCTTTTAATCTTTGTACTCTTGCACGGATTGTTTCAAAGTTTGTTAGCATTCCTCCTAACCATCTTTGATCAACATAGTACATTCCACATTTGATTGCTGCTTCTTTCATGCATTCTTGTGCTTGTTTTTTTGTTCCTACAAATAGAACTGTTTTTCCTTCTTCTGCTTGTTCTTTGATGAATGCATATGCTTCATCTAATTTTTTTGATGTTTTTTGTAAATCGATGATGTGAATTCCGTTTCTAGCTTGGAATATGTATTCAGCCATTTTAGGATCCCATCTTCTTGTTTGGTGTCCAAAGTGTACACCTGCTTCAAGTAATTGTTTCATTGCAACTACTGCCATTTTTTATTCCTCCCTTTTTGTTATTTCTTCCACCTTAAGTTTTTGTTTCTTAGGACCTTTTTTTAGGCACTTCCCGTAAAACTAGCTTAGGTGTGTTTAATACGCACATTATTGTATCAGATTTTTTTATAAAAATCAAGTGTTTTATTGCTATTTTTCACATTTTATTATATAATGTCAATACAATTCAAAGCTAATCTGATAATTACTAATGATATATTTATATATTTTTCCGTAATCCCCATTCAAGAAAATGTAATTCACATACGTTCAAACATTTTCTAGAACGGTCCCCACAATATACTTCAAAATATATAAATATATCATTAGTTAATCAAAAATATCAAATAGTTATGAATTGTGAATAATGTTATCACGAGAAAGGATTGTGAGAAAAATGAAAGAAGTAAAAATTGGACGAGTTTACCGTCATTTCAAAGGTAATTATTATTTCGTAGAAAATGTGGCTTATGACTCGGAAACTAAAGAAAGAATGGTTGTTTATAAACCTTTATATAATAGAGAAGATGGTCGCTCCATTTGGGTAAGACCTGAAAAAATGTTTTTAGAAGAAATACCTGAAAGACCTGATAACATTACTGGTCAGAAGGTAAGATTTGAATTAGCAGACGAAATTGAAAAAAACTATTTAAAACAGGAGGATATTTATGATAGATATTAAATTTTTAAGAGAAAATCCTGATATTGTAAAGGAAAATATAAAGAAAAAATTTCAAGACCAAAAGTTGCCTATGGTTGATGAAGTTATTGAATTAGATAAGAAAAATAGAGAAGCTCAATTAAATGGTGATAATTTAAGAGCCGAAAGAAAAAGTTTAAGTTCAAAAATTGGTGAACTTATGAAAGCTGGAAATAAGGATGAGGCTGAAAAAATAAAAGGACAAGTTCAAGAAATTAATAGTAAACTAGAAGAAAATGAAAAGTTAGAAAGTCAATATTCAGAAGAAATTAAGACTAGAATGATGAAGATACCAAATATTATGCATGAATCAGTTCCTATTGGTAAAGATGATAGCGAAAATGTTGAGATTCAAAAATTTGGTGAACCTGTAGTTCCAGATTATGAAATTCCTTTTCATGGTGAAATATTAGAGAATTTAGGTGGATTAGATTTAGATAGTGCAAGACGTGTTTCTGGAAATGGTTTCTACTATTTATTAGGTGATGTTGCAAGACTTCATTCAGCTGTTTTGACTTATGCAAGAGATTTTATGATTAATAAAGGATTTACTTATTGTATCCCTCCATATATGATTAGAGCAGATGTCGTTACTGGTGTTATGAGTTTTGAAGAAATGGATGCAATGATGTATAAAATTGAAGGTGAAGATTTATATTTAATCGGTACTTCTGAACATTCAATGATTGGAAAATTTAAAGACCAAATTTTGAGAAAAGAAGATATGCCTTATACAATGACTTCATATTCTCCTTGCTTTAGAAAAGAAAAAGGTGCTCATGGTATAGAAGAACGTGGAGTTTATAGAATCCACCAATTTGAAAAACAAGAAATGATTGTTGTATGTGAACCAGAAGATAGTTGGAATTGGTATGATAAGATGTGGTCATATACTGTTGAGTTTTTTAGAAGTATGAATATTCCTGTTAGAACTTTGGAATGTTGTTCTGGAGATTTGGCTGATTTAAAAGCAAAATCTTGTGATGTTGAAGCATGGTCTCCAAGACAAAAGAAATATTTTGAAGTTGGTAGTTGTTCTAATCTAACAGATGCTCAAGCTCGTAGATTAGGTATTAGAATTAAAGGTGAAAAAGGTAATTATTTTGCTCATACTTTGAATAATACTGTTGTTGCCCCACCTCGTATGCTTATTGCTATTGTGGAGAATAATTATCAACCTGATGGTAGTGTTATTGTTCCAGAAGTTTTAAGACCTTATATGGGTGGACTTGAGAAAATAGTTCCTAAAAAATAATGTTGCAAGAGATATTTCTCTTGCTTTTTTTATGTTTCCATGTTATACTTTTTTCGTAAGTTTTTATGGTAACTCGTTAATGAATAAGTATTTCTTATTTTCAAAAGGAGTGGACATTATGAATAAATGTGTAACAGTTATTGTAGGAACAAAATGGGGCGATGAAGGTAAAGGTAAAATTGCTGCAAGAGAAGCCCAAGATGCTGACCTTGTCATCCGGGCTACCGGTGGAGCTAATGCAGGTCATACTGTAGTATATGATGGCGAGAAATTAGCTTTACATTTGGTTCCTGGTGGTATCGTGTACCCACAGTCCACATGTATCATTGGACCTGGAACTGTAATTGACCCTAATGTACTTTGGTCTGAAATACAAATGCTTAAAAAATATGGTATCTCAGATATTGATTCTAGACTAAAAATTAGTGGTCGGGCTCATGTAATTTTTCCTTATCACAAAGCTTTGGATGAATTACATGAAAAAATGAAAGAACATCCAGTTGGTACAACTAAACGTGGCATAGGCCCTTGTTATTCTGACAAAGATAACAGAATTGGCATCAGAATGTATGACCTTATTCTTCCTGAAAATGAACTTGAAAAAAAGATTGAAGAATCTACTAAACTTCATAATCAGGCATTCAAGGAAAATGGAATGGAAGAAAGTATTGTGGATGCTAGAGAGTTGGCAATTTGTTATCGGTTACTCGGCTTAAAACTTAAACGGTGCATTACAGACATTGCGCCAATTATTGCCGACAATATTGGGTGCAATAAAAAAATTGTTGTTGAAGGTGCGCAGGCTTTCAGACTGGATTTAGACCACGGAGATTATCCAATGGTCACAAGCTCAAATCCTGTAACAGCTGGAACACTTTGTGGTGCAGCTTTGCCTCCTCAGGCATTAAAAACCGTTATAGGTATTGATAAGGCTTATAACAGTCGTGTTGGAAATGGACCATTTCCAACAGAGCTCCCTGCATCTATCGATGACAATGGAAATGTTATTAAAGCTGCTAAACCTTTAGAAGGTGATATTGTTCGTGATCTTGGTCATGAATACGGAACAACAACAGGGAGACCGCGTAGATGTGGATGGATGGACGCCGTTATTTTACGTTCAGCCAAATACACTTCAGGAATCGATTACTTGTGTATCAATCATCTTGATACATTAGGAGAAATCGGTAACAAACTTGGATATGTGAAGGTTTGTGTTGGCTATCTTTATCAGGGGCATATGATTGATTTTTATCCTGATGACATTGAGCTCACACATGAAATTCCAGAGCCTATTTATGAAACTTTAAATGGTGGTTGGACAATCGATTCTTCGTGCGAAACTTATGACGACTTGCCTGAATTAGCTAAAGATTTCATAAAAATCGTGGAAGATGCGTCTGGTATACCGGTTAAGTATTTAGGCACAGGACCTGCCAATGATGATCTCATTGTGAGAGAAGATTTTTAAAACAAATTTTTAACTGTTACCATTAAACTTACAAATTGAGTTACAAAGAAGAGGGCTTTTCGGTATGAAATAGCTCTCTTCTTCGTTGTGAAATTGACATAATTTTTTTGTTGTATAATATTTATGACACTGAAAATTCATATTCAAAAAGAAAGAGAGGTTATTATGTATTATCATTTTTCAACCACAACATCACTGCCATTCGGTAATGGAAGAGTTGTAAGTAAAATTGCTACTATTGGATTAGAAGCTTCTTCAGAAGAAACTGAGTTAGACTTTAGTACGTCTTATGCTCTTGATGATGTTACAGAAATACCACTTTATATTGAGTCTAACATTGATGGAGACAAATTTACAGCTATTCGAAACAACATCATTAATGTAAACCGTGATATTAAGGCCGTTTTGCTTGTGGATGATTTGGACTTTTTCATTACTTTGCTTAATGATTCTAAGATTCAGCATCCTGAAGAAAAACTTGAAGGAAATTTTTGTATTCTTGATAACATGACTATTTACTGGTTATCAGATGATAGCAATGTTGTCTTGGCTACAATTCAAAAAAACGAAAAATGAATAACAAATAATCACTTTTACCACATTAGATTGTTTTTTTAATCTAATGTGGTAATTTAATATTAATATGTGTTATAATAAGTAATAAATAAATTTAAAGAAAGGAGAAAGTGCATTATATTACTAGCACTTGTATATAATTATTATGATAGTAAAAAACCCTAAATTTGAAATATCAGCAGTTGGTCCAAAGCAATATCCAAAAAACGGATTACCAGAAATTGTTTTAGTTGGAAAATCTAATGTTGGAAAATCTAGTTTTATAAATACAATGATTAATAGAAAAAAATTAGCAAGAACCAGTAGCGCACCTGGAAAAACACGTCAAATCAATTTTTATAACATTGATGATACTTTCTATTTCGTTGATTTACCTGGTTATGGATATAGTAAAATGTCTAAAAAAGAACAAGAACAAGTTGGACATTTTATTGAAGAATACTTAGCAAAAAGGCAAGAAATTGCTTTAATTATATTTTTAATAGATATTCGTCATAACCCAACTGACAATGATAGATTAATGTATAGATATATAATTTCATCTGGATTTCCTTGCTTAATTTTAGCTAACAAAGCTGATAAAATCGCTGTTACTAAAGTTGATGGTGTTGTAAAAGACCTTCAAAAGCAATTGAACCCTATTGGAGATATTACGACTTTACCTTTTTCTTCTGAAAGAAAAATTTATAAAGATGATGTTTGGGAATTTATAGATTCGCATTTATTTAATTAGAATAATATCAAAATTTAATTGTATTTTTATTTAATATAAAAGTCATGTAGACAATTGTAAGATAGAAAAGTAAAATTTTCTATCTTTTTTATTCATAATCTTTTATTGTTGCTCATATAATATATAGATATTTTATGAGGAGACGATGTCATGTTTGATAATTATCCTACAATCCCATATGTTGGATTTAAAGATGAAAATGTAAAAACACCAATAACTTTTACTGCCCAACATCAAGATGTTCAACCCGGAATGGAATATGAAATGAACCCATTGCCTATTTTTGAAAATCCTAATTACATACCTAGTGGAAAATTACAAGATAAAGTTGTAATTATATCTGGTGGTGATAGCGGTATTGGTAGGGCTATAAGTGTGTTATTTGCAAAAGAAGGTGCTGATATTGTAATTAGCTATCTAAATGAACATGAAGATGCAAATTATACAAAACAAATTGTTGAAAGTTGTGGTAGAAGGTGTATTTTAATTCCTGGAGATTTACGTGATGAAAATCTTTCTACATATATTGTTGATACAACAATGAGCCAATTTGGAAAAATTGATGTTTTAATTAATAATTGTGGTGTTCAATTTCCACAAAATAGTATTTTAGATATTTCAAGCCAGCAACTAAGAGATACTTTTGAAACAAATATTTTTACATTCTTTTATTTAACAAAAGCTGTGTTACCACATTTACAAGCTAATAGTAGTATTATCAATACTACTTCTATAACAGCCTTTGCTGGTAAGAAAAACCTAATTGATTATTCATCTACAAAAGGTGCAATTACTGTATTTACTAAGTCTCTTGCATTATCTCTTGCCGACCAATTAATACGTGTCAATGCCGTTGCTCCCGGTCCTATTTGGACTCCACTTATACCTTCTTCTTTTAACGAACAAGAAGTAGAAATCTTTGGAACTGAAACGCCTTTGAAAAGAGCTGGCCAACCTTTTGAACTCGCTCCTGCCTATTTATATCTTGCAAGTGATGATTCAAGATATGTTACTGGTCAAATAATCCATGTAAATGGTGGAACTATTGTCTAATATAAAAAAGAACCAAATATCTAGTTTCAAACTAAATATATGGTCCTTTTTTTATTCATATTAACAGCAACATTTACATTTGCATTTTTTATTCTTTTTTCTGTTGCAAAGCTTTTTTAATTTTCTTTTTCCTCTTGTGACTCTGCTCTTTTTTCCAATTTAGTAATTGCTTTTAAAGCCTTTGGTCTTTCCAAAACAACAACATGACCACATCCTTGGCATTTAAGTTTAAAATCAACGCCAACCCTTGTAATCTCCCATAGTTTACTACCACAAGGATGCTTCTTTTTAGTTCTAACAATATCTCCTATTTTGTAATCCATCTTCTTCTCCTTTTCCAGGATTTAGGGGACGGTCCTCTAAATCCCTTTTTCAAATCTTTCTTTAATTCTATCTTTTCCTAATATCTTCATTATTTCATACATATCAGGTGTATTAGTTCTAGATGTCAAAGCAACTCTTAAAACTGTACTTACATCACCAACATGAGCCTCATATTTATCTGGGTTTGCTTTAAATTCCTTAACCTCTTTTGCATACCCCATTTCACCTGCAAGCTCTTTAATTTTTTCAAACCAAGTATCTTTATCATCATTATCATCATAATATTTTTCAATATATAAATCTAATATTTTTTTGATTTTTTCTTTATCATTAATTACTTGATAAGGATAATCTCTTTTTTTGCTATAAAATACATCATCATACATATATTCTATATTTTCTTTTACGTCTGACCATTTAGCAATATCTTTCCTTGGTTTTTTGTTTCCTCTTTCTATTCCAAAAACTTTTAAAGCATAATCTTTATCTTCTAACATTTTGTTTAGTTCTTCATCATGTCTTTCTGCCCATTTTTGTGCTTCATCATACACTTTTTCTGCTGTATATCTTGATATAACAGTTTTACCTATATCAAGTAATTTTACCATATCAAATAAAGCTCCACTTACGCTCATTTTGTTTAATTGTAATTCAAATTCATCTATTGATTTATCTTTATTTGCTCTTCTCCAATTTTCAAAGTTTGAGTTTGCAATATTTAATAAGTATTCTTTAACAGCTTCTTCTGGTATACCTTCTTCTTCGTAATAGCTTACTGCTGCTTCTGCATCTTTTCTTTTACTTAATTTTCTTTTATTTCCGTTGTCATTTTTCATAATTGGCGCAATATGTGCATATTTTGGTGCTTTAAAACCTAATTCATGGAATAATTGTAGATGTAATGGTACTGATGATAACCATTCATCTCCTCTTATTACAAGTGTTGTTCTCATTAGATGGTCATCTATTGCGTGTGCAAAATGATATGTTGGAAGTCCATCTGCTTTTATGATAACAATATCTTGGTCATTTTCTGGGAAATCCACATTACCTTTTATTGCATCATGGTGCTTAATTTTTCTATCCTCACGTCCTGGTGATTTAAAACGAACAATATATTTTTCTCCATTTTTTATTCTTTCAATTGCTTCTTCAACTGTTACGTTTCTACATTTTGCCCATACACCATAATATCCTGGCCTTATTTTTGCCGCTTCTTGTTTTGCTCTTATTTCTTCTCCTTCTTCAGGTGTACAAAAACATGGATATGCTTTTCCTTGTTCTATTAAGTATTTTGCATATGCTTGATAAATTTCTTTCCTTTCACTTTGCTTATATGGACCATAATTTCCTTTTCCTTCTGTTTCACTAATCATTCCTTCATCTGGCTCTAAACCAAAATCTTTTAATGAAGTTACTATATCTTTTATTCCATTTTCAACTTCTCTTTTTTGGTCTGTATCTTCAATTCTTAAGAAAAATACTCCTTCTGTTTGATTTGCTAATTTTTTAGCTATTAATGATTGGTATAAGCCTCCTATATGTACAAACCCTGTTGGGCTTGGAGCAAATCTTGTTACAATTGCTCCTTCTTTTAGGTTTCTTTCTGGATATTTTTCTTCATAATATGATATGTCCTTTGCATTTGGAAATATCAAGTTTGCTAAATCTTTATAATTCATTTTATACCTCCATTATAATCGGAATAATCATTGGGTTTCTTTTTGTTTTCATGAAAATATAATCTCTTAAATTTTCTCTTGCTGCTGATTTAATAGTAGCCCAATCACGTATACCTCTTTCTTCACATTTCTTAATTTCATGTCTTACAACTGATTTCACATCATCCATTAAATTTTCTGATTCTTTAACATATACGAAACCTCTTGAAATAACATCTGGACCTGCAACTACTTCACCTGTAGATGAATCCATTGTTAAAACAATAACTATTAAACCATCTTGTGATAGATGTTGTCTGTCTCTTAAAACAACACTTCCAACATCTCCAACTCCAAGTCCATCAACTAAAATTCTTCCACTTTGTACAGAACCTGTTAATTCTGCTCCATCTTGGTTTATTTCAAGTATTCTACCATTTGACATCATAATAATATGATCTTTATCAATTCCCATACTTTGAGCAGTTTCACTATGTGCTCTTAATTGTCTATATTCACCATGTACTGGTATGAAATATTTTGGTTTTGTTAATGCTAAAATTAATTTTTGTTCTTCTTGGCAAGCATGTCCTGAAACATGTACCGCCTCTAGTGAACTATATACAACTTCTGCTCCTATTTGCATTAAATCATCTATTACTTTTGAGATGAATTTCTCATTTCCTGGTATTGGATTTGCTGAAATTATAACTAAGTCATTTGGTGTTATTTTTACTTTTCTGTGGTCTCCAGCTGCCATTCTAGTTAGTGCTGACATTGGTTCTCCTTGACTTCCTGTTGTTATAATTACTAATTGTTCATCTGTGTAAGTATTTATCATGTCAATATCTATAAATATATTTTCTGGACATTCAATATAACCTAATTCTCTTGCTGTTTCTATCATGTTTATCATACTTCTACCACATACAGCGATTTTTCTATGATATTTTACGGCTGAATTTACTATTTGTTGGATTCTATGCACATTTGATGCAAATGTTGCAACAACTATTCTTTTTGTACAATGTAAAAATAGTTTGTCAAATACTTCTCCTATTGAGCTTTCTGACATTGTGAATCCTTTTCTTTCTGCGTTTGTACTGTCTGACATTAATGCAAGTACTCCTTGATTTCCTATTTCTGCAATTCTACACAAATCCATTATTTTTCCATCAATTGGTGTGTAATCTACTTTGAAGTCACCTGTGTGTAATATTGTTCCAGCAGATGTTGTTATTGCAAGCATTACTGAATCTGGTATACTATGTGTACTTCTTATTATTTCAACTTTAAAATTCTTTCCTAATTGTAAGGTTTGTCCTTGCATAATTTCAATTAATGTTGTACTTCTTAATAATTTATGCTCTTCTAATTTATTTCTGATTAATCCTGCTGCTAATTTTGGTGCATAAATTGGTATATTTATTTTCTTTAATAAATATGGCACACTTCCTATATGATCTTCATGTCCATGTGTTATTATTAATCCTTTTATTTTATCAACATTTTTCTCTAAATAGCTGATATCTGGTATAACTAAGTCAACACCTAACATGTCATCTTCTGGGAATGATAATCCGCAGTCTACAACTATGATTTCATTTTCATATTCAAATACTGTTATATTTTTTCCTACTTCATGTAATCCTCCTAATGGGATTATTTTTAATTTTGAAACTTTGAAAATATCTTGATTGTTTTTTCTTGTTTTTGATGAGCTTCTTTTTTCACTTTTTTCTCTGTTTTCTTTACTCTCTTTGTTTTCTGTGTTGAATTCTCTTTTTGTTCTTCTTCTAGTTGTTTTTTTCTCTATTTTTACATTTCCTTCTTCACTATTAACTTTTTCCGCTCTATGAATTATTTCTACTTTATTTGTATTTTCTTTTCTGCTTTCATTTTGGTTAACAGTTTCTTGTTTTTCTCTTATTCTTCTATTATTTGTTTTTCTAATTCTTTGACCTCCTTCCTCTGTTTTTCTTGTTCTTCTTTCTTTTTTGTTTTCTAAATTTTCTTCTGTCATAAGTTCTCCTTTCTTCTTATTATATTTTAAAATTTCCGCGTTTATTAACCTTTTGCTTCTATTATAAATTATATAAAATCAATAAGACTGTTCATGGTCTTTTCATGAACTTCTAAAAACTAATATTAATATGTTTTTCTCTTTTTTGTTTTACATATTTCATACGTATCTCTCTTTTTTCTATATGCAATAAATAATATGTTTATCTACATACTAAATTATTCCCTATTTTCTCTCTTTTTATTATAATAGTATGATATAAACTTAAAAATCCGATTCCTATTATCTAATTTTCTCTCTTAATTATTAAAATAAAGTTTTAAAACATTAATTTTCGTTTCTCTTTAAAAATCTCATTTCTAGCTCTAGGCTAATCGCTGTTTTTGATTATACTATATTTTGTAAAAATTGTCAAATTTAACTTTTAGATTGTTTTTTCTCTATCTGTTCGTATTTCATTAACTATTCTTTCTAAATTGTTAATTAGGAAATCCACATCTTCTTTAGTATTTTCCTCTCCAAAAGTTGTTCTAATAGATGAATTTGCCTCTCTTTCATTTAATCCAATTGCTGTTAATACATGTGAAGGCTCAGTAGATCCTGAACTACATGCAGAACCTGTTGAAACACATATTCCTTGCTCATCTAATTTTAAAAGCATTGTTTCTCCTACTACTCCATTAAAACAAATATTAGCATTTCCTGGTAACCTATTTTTTATCGTTCCATTAAGTTTAGTATTTTCTATTCTCTCTGTTACTTGTGATATATAATAATCTCTTAATTCTTTTAAATAATTGACATGCTCTTCTAAATTGTTTTTTGCTATTTCACATGCTTTTCCTAACCCAACAATTTCAGCAACATTTTCTGTCCCTGCTCTTTTATTATTTTCCTGATGTCCTCCATCAATTAATCTTTCAAATTCAATTCCTTTTTTTACATATAATGCCCCTATTCCTTTTGGCGCATTTATTTTATGCCCTGAGAGCGAAAGGCTATCTATTCCCATTTTTCGAACATCTATCTCCATATTTCCACAGGCTTGAACTGCATCTGTATGGAATATTATATTATACATTTTTGCAATTCTTGATATTTCTTCAATTGGCTGAATTGTTCCTATTTCGTTGTTTGCAGTCATAATTGTAATAAGTATTGTATCCATACTAATTGATCTTCTTAATTGTTCTAAATCTATTACTCCATCTTTGGTAACATTTAAATATGTTACTCTAAATCCCTGTTTTTCTAAGACTTGGCAAGTATGTAAAACTGCCGGATGCTCTATTTTTGATGTTATTATGTGTTTTCCTTTTTTACTATATGCTTTAGCAATTCCTTTTATTATAGTATTATCACTTTCAGACCCACAACTTGTAAAATATATTTCTTCTGGATTTGCATTTATTAGTTCTGCAACTTGTTTCCTTGCTTTTTCTATTGCTCTTTTTGCACTTCTTCCAATTGTATATAAGGATGATGCATTTCCATACTCTTCTTTTAAATATTGTAGCATTTCTTCTAATACCTCTTCTTTAATTTTAGTTGTTGCAGCATTGTCAAAATACCTAATATCCATAAATTTAATCATCTCACAATCTTTCACTTTTTTTAATTTAATTAATATATTATAGTATTTTTATTGTTTTTTAGTTACTAAATATTCCAATTTAAAGTTAAATGATGGTTTCATTTATAAAAAATTCACTAAAATCTAATATATAAATATTTTTAAAGTATTCGAATACGACCGAAATAGTTTTAACAAATTCTTAAGATTAAACCGTAAAAGGTCCTGTTTTCGGGTATTGTTGCGGTTTTGTCTTTAGAATTTGTTAAACGTGATGTAGGGTAGCCGAGAATCTTTCAAAATATTTATATATTAGATTTTAGTATGCAAATATTTTTATTCTTCTAATATTTCTTTAATTTTCTCCATTTCTCTTATTGCCGCTTGATATCCATATTTATAACACATATCTAATTTTTCAAAATCCAAAAGTCCTGTTTTATCTGTTTCAACAGTTAAAATATAATCACTTAAGCTTAGTCCATCTTCTGATATCTTGTTACCCATTATATCTATTGTTCTCATAACTATATCCATAATATTACTTTCTTCTGTAATATCATCTGCCTTAAAATTAACAGCAATTACTTTATCTGCACCTTGTTTTTTCACTTCAGTTACTGGTATATTATCTAAAACCCCACCATCTAAAAATCTATATTTTTTATATTTACATGGACAAAAGACTGCTGGAAAACTACTACTTGCTCTTACTGCTTTTCCAATTGTAATCTCACTAATATACTTTTCCTTTTCTTCATCCAAAACATTATTTGTAAATATATATTCTTTTGCAGTTTCTAAATCCACTGCTGGTATTACCAATGGTATTTTTGTAATATCTGAAATTTTCTTTATCCCCTTTCTACTTGCTAAATGGTTATATGCTTCTTCTATTGATTCTCCTGTTTTTAATCCTTTTAAAGAAACTTTTTTGTTTTTTACATATCCTCCTATTCCAGATATTATAGGATTAGAGCTTATCTCTGTTATTTCTTTTGCATATTTTTTGAATATTATATAGATATAGTATGGTGAATATCCGCATTGCATATAATGACGCAATTAGCCCTCCTGAACTCGTCCCTCCAATGATATCAATTTTGATTTTATTATCTTCTAATGCTTTTAACACTCCTGCATGTGCAATTCCTCTGATTCCTCCTCCAGATAAAGCAATTCCTAATTTCAATATTTCACCTTCTTTTTGAAGTTTTCTTTTTATATAGTATTTACTAATTTTATGATTATAAACAAAAAAAGTTACATTTAAAACAAAAAAGATAAGTAATAAAATAATTGCTTTATTATTTATCTTTTTTATTGTATAGAAAATCAGTTTTTACACTCTTAATTCTTCAAAATAAATTTCTCCGAACCCATAAGTTACTTGATGATATGGTCCCATAAAAATTGGATCTATTTCTTCTTGCAAATCATATGTTGGTTCAAGTACAACTTGACCTTCACTATCTACTACTCCCCATTTCCCATCTTTTTTTATTCCAGCATATCCATATTCATTAACTTCTGTAACTCTTTCATATTGATAATCAACTACTATATTTCCTGATTTATCAACAAATCCCCATTGGCCTTGATCATTCTTTGAAGCAAAGATTGAATTGTTAGGAAATACATCTGTATTTTTAAGTTCATTTCCCTCTTTATCTAAATATTTAGTTTCATCATTGTTAGATATTTTTATATAGTTTTCTTCTTCTGTTACAGTTGCTCCTGTTAGTTCACATGCTAATGTCATATCTTTTTTATAAATTCTTGTTGTTTGATCTACTACAGTTCTTATTAAATCTGTATTTTCTACTTTTTGTACTGAATTACACTCAAGATTTATTTTCACTTCATCTTTATCATTTATCACTCCAAGTTGTCCATTTTCAGAACTTGCAATGAATAAATCATCATATAGATATTCTAAGTAATTATATTTTTCTTCAACTAATTGTTTTCCTTCTTTATCAATTACTCCGTATTTTGTTCCGATTTCATTGTCTATTCTTATTCTATAATTTTCATTAGTAGTATCTAAAATTGCTATATCTGGATCAATGTTTGCTTCTGTTCCATTACTGTTATATACTGTTGTTCCTTGATCATTTTGTGCATATAAATATATTCCTGTAATATCTATTTGATTGTACTCTACTGGTACAATAATTTTTCCATCTAATTTTGCTATTCCATATTTTTTACTTTTTTCAACAACAAACACTTCATTCTTTGAATCATATATTATTGATTGATATTCATTATTTATTATATTTTCTGTGTTTTTCATTACTCCATATTGTCCATTTTTTGCAGCTACTAAATAAACGTTCTCGTCATCTTCTATTTCTGCTATTCTTTCAAGTTCATTATATTCTGTTGGAAGTAATTCTTTTCCTGTATAATCTACATATCCATATCTATATCCTTCTTCAGTAGTGTTTGAAACTATATATCCAGAATATTTATATTCATTTTCATCTGTGTAATACCCATCTACTTCAACTTGGTCATATTCTATATTGACTAATTTATTTCCTTTAATATTAATTACCCCATATTTGCCATCTTGTTTTACTAATAGTTCTCCTTCTTTATATGTTAAACTATCTAGTTCTTCATAAATTGCTTTTGTAATTCTTTTTCCTGTATAATCAATTAAACCATATTTTCCATTTTCAGTATATTTTAATACTGTTTTTTCATACATTAAATTGCTTGCAATATTTTTTAATCTTATAGGTTCTACATTTTCATATTCTGTAAAAATTTCTTGTTTTTGATTATTTAAAATTGTTATATTTTCTCCCTGTTCACAGAAAAATACTGGTATTTCTGGATTTGGAATTATTACTTCTGTATAACTTGGTTCAATAATTATATTTTGGTTTTTATCAATTACTCCAAATGTATCATTTTTCTTTAATGTAAAATATTGATAATTTTCAATTTTTGCAATTTCATATTTTCTACTATTTTCTTTTATAAAATAGTATGATATTGCTATTATTGCTGCAACTACTATTATAACTATCACACTAACCCATATTCTAAATGTTCTTTTCATATTTTTCTCCATTTCTAATTCTTTAATCTAATTATCCTCTTCATCAGTCTTCTTCAACATTATTCTTGCATGCCTTAATCTTTATAATTCTTCTATCTTCATATTCTTCTATTTTGTATGTTACTTTTTCAGTGTCTATAATTGGCGGTTCTTCGTCATCTTCTGGAATTCTACCTAATTTATCTTGTAAATATCCTGAAATAGTATCATAGTCACCTTCTGGGATGTCTGCATCTAAAAGTTTATTAACATCATATATTGGCAAACTTCCACTTAAAATATAAGTATTATCATCTATTTTTTCAAATTCTTTTTCTTCTTCATCATATTCGTCGTAAATATCTCCAACCAATTCTTCAAGTATATCTTCCATAGTTATTAATCCTGCTGTTCCTCCATATTCATCTAGTATAATTGCTATTTGTTTCTTGTTTTTTTGGAGTTCTCTAAATACTTCATTTATTAATCTATTTTGTGAAACAAAATATGCTTCTTTTACAACATTTTTTACTTTAAAAGACTTTTTGTTTATATTTTTTAATACATCTTTGACATATAGTATTCCTTTGATTTCATCAATTGTTTCTTCATAAACTGGTATTCTGCTATAACGATATTCTTCTTGTGATAATTCTTCTAAAAGTTCTTCTGTGCTGATGTTTATATCAACTGCAAAAATATCTTTTCTATGTCTCATTATTTCTGATACTGTAATGTCATTTAATTCAAATACATTGTTTATTAGTTCTTGTTCTTCTTGTTTTATTGTTCCTTTTTCTTGGCCTTGGCTAACCATCATTTTTATTTCTTCTTCTGTTACTGATTCTTCTTCGTTTTCTCCAACACCGAATAGTTTAGATACTCCGTTTGTACATACAGTTAATAATTTTACAAATGGTGATGTTACTATTGAAATTGCTCTTATTACTCCTATTGTTGCAAATGCTATTTTTTCATAGTGTTTCATTGCTAGTCTTTTTGGTACTAATTCTCCAAAAATTAATGTGAAGAATGATAATATTATTGTTATTACTATAATTGAGATGTTTTTCCATGCTGATAAACTTATAAATGGCATTAATTGATATAAGTTTGGTGCAAGCATTTCAGCAAATGTGTCTGATGCAAATGCACTTGATAGAAATCCTGCAAGTGTAATTCCTATTTGTATTGTTGCTAAGAATTTACTTGGTGTTTTTAACATTTTTTCAATTTGTTTTGCTTTTTTGTTTCCTTCTTTTGCTTGTTTTTCAATTTTAGCATCATTTAATGATATATATGCTATTTCTGTTGCTGCAAAATATGCATTTAATCCTATTAAAATGATTAATACTATTAGTTGTGCAAACATATTATTTTCGTCTCTCCTTTTTCTTTTTTATATTGTACACATTATATATGTTTTTTATGTTTTTTTCAATAGATTTTTTAAATTAGATTATTGGCCTTTTAATTAGTTGTTACAATTCACAGATTCAAATTTTTATTTATTTGCTAGAATATTATGAGCTGCGAATTGTAACAATTAATTATCACACTATCATAACCACCTTTTTACATTTTAAAAGTTTCTCCATAAATTTTCATGAAGAAACTTTTTACCATTCTATATGTTAATTTTAAAAATACTATAATAAAGGAGTTATATGAATTTTACATACCTGTAACAGGCAATGTTTTTACTTGTTTTGATGAAACCTCTTTTGTTTTTTGAGTTCTATGAACTTCAATTTCTGGTTCATCTTCTTTTGTATTATTAACTTCAATAGTAATTTGTTCATGTAAGTCTAATTCAAAGTCTATTAATTGTTCATATTTAGTATATCCTTCAATTCCTTTTGTTTCTCTCAAATAATATATTCCTGGAATAATATTATTTATTTCTATTTTTCCTTCTTCATCTGTTTTCAATCCAGAATATACCACATTTTTATTTTCATCTAATAATTCAAATTCTACATTTGCAAGTTTTTCTCCTGTTTCGTTATCCTTTTTTACTATAATGATTTTAGTTTCATTTTTTGGATGACTATCTTTTGTACTTCCAAAACCATCATCATATGTTGCTGCTACTAATGCATAATCTTGATTTGTGCTGTTTGGTGCTTTTCCATATAATACTGGTTTTGTTTCGATTTTTGTTTCTACTGATAAATTAAATTCTCCTTTTTCTGTAAGATTTTTTATAGGTATTAGTACTTTAAATTTTTCTGTTGGTGCAAAATCACTTGTTTCTTGATTTTGTAGATTTGTTAATTTTATTCCACCTAAATCTTGATTATTATCTCTACTTAATGTAATGTGATATGATGTTATTGTAGTATCTGCTGACACTGAAAATGTTTTTGATAAATAATTTTTATCTATATCGTCTTGTTTCCAATCATCATCATTTTTATTTATTTGTATTGTGTTAGAAATTATTGTTTCAGTAGAATTTTGTGCATTAGCTATAATTTGTTTCATTGCATTTAAAGTTCTTATTCCAGCTTCATCTATTGCTTCATAATCATTTATATCATTTCCATGTATGTAACAATATATTGCTTGCTTTGTTGCTGTAAACGCTTCTTCTTTAGTTGCACATCCTAATTGTTCTATTGTTTTATATGGATATCCATTTATTAGATATCGCCACAAACCTACATCTTTAATTGTATCTTCTATCGAAACTGTATATCCACTTGTATCTGCTCCGTTTTTTAGTTTTATCCAAACAATATGCAGGATATGAGACTCCATTATAATCATATTGTACATAGTCTACTATAATCATGGAACCTTTGTATTTCAATAAAAATGGGCATCTTCCAATCGAATAAACATGAGCAGCATCTAATGTTACTGCATTTGAAGAATTTATAAATGTTAAAGAAGTCAATAATATTAATGAACTAGCTAGTAAAAGTTTTTTTAATATTTTTTTGGTTTTTATCAATAAACTTCACTTCCTTTTTAGTTTAATTAATTATAATTTATTTTTCTTTTCTCTTTTATTTTTCTTCTGTTGCTTGTACACATCTTCTGTACTTAGGTTCATTTTCAACACATGTGATTAATGTTAATGTATTTTCTTCTGTATCTTCTAGATATGTCCAATCAGTGTCTTCAATTATCACTTGTTTTTTAACTATATATTTACGCATCTTATTGTTATAACAATAATTAATAATTTCTCCTTCTTTCAATTTCTTTATGTCTGCAAAATAGTTATTTTCGTATCCTCTATTGTGTGCTGCTAATCCTATGTTTCCTATCCAATTTTGTGTTTCTTCGAAATGCCCCACATACTTGTCCATTATTTCTTTAGTTGTTCCTTCTTGTATTTCTGCTTTTAAAGAAATTGATGGAATTTCTATATACCAGTTTTCACTTTTATCTCTGGTTTGACCTATATAATTATCAATATTTTCTTGTTTTTGAACATTTGAATTAATTTCATTAGATGTTTGTATGTCTGGTGCTTCTATATTATTTTGGTTTACTGTAAATCCTGCTTTTAAAGATGCTTTTTGTGACAAAAAATCTAAATTAGAATAACAAAAATTTATGATAAAAAATATTGAAATACTAATTATAAAAGTAAATGCATTAATAAAAGTATTGGTATAAATATATTTTTTTATATTTTTATCATCTCCAATCTTATTTTCTTTATTGTTCTTTTGTGTGGAAAACTTGATTTTTCGAAAAATTTTTTTGAACAAATCTAGTTTGAATTAAATTTAACTCTAAGAACATTATATTACAATTTTTTCCATTTGTAAAGTTTTTTTCATCGCAAAATTCGACAAAAGCATCTCTATTCCTTGTGCTTCTAAGCAAATAATTTTTATTATTTTTCCGTTTTTTTCATAATTTTTTCTATTTCTTCTCTTTTTATTTCTGTTAATTCTGAAATTTGTTCTATTGACATATTTGCTTTTAGCATCTCTTCCTTCTTCTCTTCCTTCTTCTCTTCCTTCTTCTACTTAATATTTGTTTGAATACTTTTGTGTATTCTGGAAAATATTCGTCCATTGTTGCCACTAGTCTATTCTTTACTGCATTTTGTTTTCTTACTATTTCTGCTCTTGTATTTGATAAATTTCTTAATTCTGTCCATATTCCTTCTGGTAGATATGGTTCAAAATATCTTGCATCCTTTATTAGTCTTGCTATTGTCATACAGTCCTTTTTATCACTCTTTGTCTGGCAATTATCATCAAACTCTTTTGAATTCTTAACATGGTATGGATTTACTGTTACTACTTTTATCCATTCTATTTTCTTTAAGTACCTTGCACAACATTTCCAGTAGTGTCCTGTTGGCTCCATTCCTATTATTACTTTTTTAAAGTTCAACATTGTTAAAACATTTTTTACTGTTTCTACTAGACTTTTGAAACCTATTTTGTTATTATTAAAAGAGAAAGATTTTTTTATTTCTTTCCCATTTGGTAGGATTATTCCTGCCCAATGTACATTTTTTGCTATGTCTATTCCTACGATTGCATCTGTGTTTTCAATAGCATCAAATTTTAAATTTTGTGATTTAGTCATTATTCTTACCTCCTATATATTAATTTCATAGACTTTTGAGTTTGTTGTCTATATTGAAATTATATATTAGGGGGTATTTTGTTGTCAAAGTTCATTTTTCATTTATTACAGGATGCTTATAATCATCAATAAATGCTAACCATTGATTTAATTTATCATTCATGTCCACTTGAGCATTTCTAAATTTAGGTAATTCTATAAAATACCATTTCATATTTTTTAACATTTCATACTCTCTATGCTCTTTTAAAACAATCTCTGTTTCAGATATGTATTCTTCAAATCCTAGCATCTCATAATCCAAAATATTTACTATGATTAATTTTTTAATATCTCTATACTCTGTTCCGTCTTTTAGTTTCTCTTGCTATCATTTTTGAGCCATAATATACTGTTCTATTTTCAAAAGATTCTTTCTTCCTTACTTGTAATTCTACATTCACAAGTATTCCATCATTTAATTCTGCTTGTAAGTCTATACTGCCACCTTTTTCATCTTTTGATAATCTTTCCAAATCTACTTCTTCTTGTATCCTTATTTGTTTAATTTCTATTTTTAATAAAGATTCTAAAAAATCTACTAAAAATTCTTCATTTCCTTTTCTTGAAAAAAATGCTTTAAATATTACATCATCTTTCAAACTTATTTCTTTTTTTCCTTCATTTCTTACACTTTTTTTATTTTCCATATATGTCCTTTCTATTATACTAATTAAATTGATATATCAAAAGAAACATATCAGTTTAATTCAGCAAATTTTATAAATTTTCTAATCAAAATCTATTTTCTTTAGTTTTTTCACTTATTATCTTAAGTATAAATTTTGTTTTTATTATAAGATATAGAAAGAGGAGACTTTTTTACTTGGTACTTTATTCTTGATTTTTGCAATAATGATAAATAAATTATTGCTAAGATTTAAATTTTGAAATCAAATTAATACTTTGATTAAAATTAAAATAATTTAAAATTTTGATTAGAATATTTATATATATAACATGATTTCCATTATTTGTAAACAAATTTTGTAAAAAAATATTAAAAAACTTCCCTCACTCTTACTGAGTTTGGGAAGAAAGATACATCTTTTTAATTAATTCTCCAAATTTCCTAAATCAAGTTCAATGTAGAATTCCACACCATCTTCATGATTTATAACACCATAATTATTTCCATAGTTACTCATAATTGCCCTTACAAATGACAAACCTATACCTGTTCCACCATCATTTCTATTTCTTGATTGGTCAATTTTGTAAAATCTATTCCATATTTTTGTCATTTGATCTTCTTCAATCTGTTCTCCTGTATTAAATACTTTTATTCTTACTTTATTCTTTTCTCTATTTACTTCATTTTCTATTCTAATGCATTTATTTCCATATTTTTCTTCAACATGCTTAATTGCATTTGTCAAATAATTTGTAATTACTTGTTCTATATAAAAATCATCAGCTACAACAGTTATTTCTTCAGGTGTTTTAAATTCTACAGTTGTTTGTTTTTCATCTAGCATAACTTGTGATTTTCTTACTACTTCTTTTTCTAATTCAACAATATTAAATTCTTTGTTATTAAATTCTCTTTTACCATACTCTAGTTTCATTAAGTCAAGCAATTCTTTAACAAGTTTGTCCATTTTATTTGTTTCATCTAAAATTACTTCAGCATAGAATTTTCTGCTTTCTTCATCTGTATTTACATTTTCAAGTAATCCTTCACTATACCCTTGTATTAAAGCAATAGGAGTTTTTAATTCATGTGATACGTCTGAAATAAAGCTTTTTCTCATTTCATCTATTTTTGATTTTTCTTCAATATCTCTTTCTAGTTCATTGTTTGTTCTTCTTAGTTGCTTGATAGTCTTTTCTAATTTTTCTGACATAGTATTGATACTTTTTCCTAAATTGTTTATTTCTTCTCCTGCATCTGTAATTTGATATTTATGGCTAAAATCTAAATTAGACATATTTTTTGCTATTTTATTTAACTCTAAAATAGGATCTGTAAATTTTCTAGATACATATGTAACTATTACTGCTGCAATTAGTATTGCAAAACCTGCCATTAAGTATAAGAAGTTGTTAGATATTTTTACACTTTCTTGTATTGATGTTATTGGAATTCTTATATATAGCAAATATCCATTGTCTAATACCGCTGATAATAATATATATGTAACTCCATTATTGTTGTCCTTCATTCTTTTAATTGTGAATTTATCACCATTTTCTATCACTTCTCCTGAATCGGTGTGAAATCTATTGGTCATCTCACTCATTTCACCTAATGTTGATAAAAAGTCTTTGTCAGAGGTATATACATTTATATTTTGATCATTCTTTATTAATATATCAAAATTATTTTTTATAGCAACTGTTTCTAATACTGAACCAATTGAATAATTTTCGTTTTCCTCATTATTATAATAATTGTTTACAGTATTATATACATCTTTTAAAGCTCGTGTTTTGCTAAATAAATAGAATTGTCCAAAAACAAAGTTATTTACTAATATTAAAAATAAGATAATTAACAAAATTACCACAGATAAAGTTATAAATAGCCTAACTCTTACCGATTTTAGTGCTTGTTTTATTCTTTCTATTTTTGTTTTCATTTTAACTTCGTTCCTTTCATAGTCAAATAGATTTAAATATTAAGCTATTTTACTTCAAATTTATAACCTACTCCTCTCATGGTTTTTATATATTTACCTTTTTTACCTAATTTATGGCGTATTTTCTTTATATGACTATCTATTGTTCTTGAATCTCCATAATAATCATAATTCCATACATTATTCAATATTTTATCGCGTGATAAAGCTATATCTTTGTTTTCTACAAGATATGTTAATAATTCATATTCTCTAAGACTAAGTTCTATTGGCTTTCCATCTACTTTTACTGTTCTTCCTTCTTTATCAATTTCTATTCCGCCATAATCTTTTACATCTCTTATATCTGGAGCAGTTCTTTTTAAAATTGCTTCAACTCTTGCAACTAATATTTTAGGACTAAATGGTTTTGATATATATTCATCAACACCTAATTCAAATCCAAATAACTCGTCTTGCTCTTCTCCCCTTGCTGTTAACATGATTATTGGAACTTTTGAAGTTTGACGAATTTGTCTTAAAACTGACCATCCATCTAATTTAGGCATCATTACGTCAAGCAATATTAATGATATTTTGTTTTGATTTGCTTCGAAAACTTCTAATGCTTTTTCTCCATCTTCTGCTTCTAATGTATCATATCCTTTTGCTGTTAAGAAGTCCTTTATTAATTTTCTCATTCTTGCTTCATCATCTACAATTAAAATACAATCATTAATCATTTTAACCTCATTCCTTTTTATCTATTTTATAAACATTCGATTTTACGTAATATTATACTTTAAATTTATGTCTAAATTGTGAATTTTCTATATCAATCGAGTAGAGAATAAATAATTATTTTATTTATTCCCTCTCACACCACCGTACGTACCGTTCGGTATACGGCGGT